>NZ_JALGBR010000012.1:0-178126 GCF_022808535.1 Acinetobacter sp. NIPH1876 | reverse complement strand
TAACCTTTCTAGCCAAATCCTTGTTTCTCAACAAGTTTTTATCTGCATCACCGCCGATGGATGTGCATTCTACAGTATTTCAGTTCACGTGCAAGCATTTTTAGAAAATTAAAAAATCGGTTGTTTTATTTTTAAACTTTAACTGATCTAATTCACTGATTTATATAATTTAAAATTTATTAATTATCTTAAAAGAGAATTTAAACACTCGCCACCAAACATAAGATTATGTTATTTATTGGTTTTTTATGTATTTCGCTGCAACTTTAAACAAAAAACAGATTCTTTTTGATATTTTTTCACCACTTCTCCATCCATAAAGCCATTCAAGAATCCTATTTATCATCCTCTGATGCCCAAAACTTAATCATATAAAAGAAAACAACGGCTTTGATCAAATCAAAGCCGTTGTTTTTATTGTTTGAGTACACTCCTCAATCTAAGGCGTTGTACCTCGAACAATATTCAAGAAGTAAAGATGACGCTCATATTGGTCAATAATGTCTTGGATTAAATCTTCTTGGGTCCAATCCATCACATCATAATTTTGACCGCCTTCTCTTAAGAAAACTTCTGCTTGGAAATAATTGGCCTCATCTTCCTCTGCTCGTCCCAACATAAAACTTGGTGGAACGGTGGCATGTGAGATTACTTTATAAGTGAAGTTAATTTCATGATGATGATCGACATGCAGTTGCAGACCATTTTCGATTTCACGTATCTCCACTTCTAAGTGACGGCGTTTAAATTCACGCTGAATACTTTCAAAGGCCTTACGTACCTGTGTCTCGATATAATGCTGAACTTCAGTTTCTGTATGCGGATAATGCATAATCAAACCCAAGCGTTGCTGCCAACTACGTGGATTATTAATGGCACGTGGTGTAATTCGCGCTTCCTGAATGGCTTTCATCTTGGTGACATCCAGCTTCAAGGCTTTTAACAGACCCCAGCTCATCAACAACATAATAAAAGTAAAAGGCAATGCACTCATAATAATAGAGGATTGCAATGCAGACAGACCACCAACCAACAATAGAATAATGGCTAATGCTGCCATCAACACGGTCCAAAATAATCTTTGCCATGTTGGAGAGTTTTCAGTTTTAGCCGTTAGATAATCGGTCACCAATGCACCTGAATCTGCTGAGGTCACAAAGAAAAGCATCACCAATACAGTTGCCAGCAAACTCATCACACCTGAAAAAGGTAAGTGATTCAAAAACTCAAATAAAGCTACTGATGAATCAGTTTGCACAGCATGAAGCAAACTTACATTATGCTCTTGCATAATACTAAACAGTGCGGCATTACCTAAAAAGCCCATCCAGATAATGGTAAAACCGGTCGGAATCAGTAACACACCGACAATAAATTCACGGATGGTTCGGCCACGCGACACGCGCGCAATAAACATCCCCACAAATGGTGACCATGAAATCCACCACGCCCAATACATAATGGTCCAACCACCAATCCAGCCATTTGGTTGATAGGCGTAGAGGTTAAAGGTCATGCCAAATAGGTTCGACATATACGAGCCCATGTTTTGAATGGTGGTTTGCAGCAGGTAAATACTTGGGCCAGCAATAAAGACAAAGGCCAACAGCACCAAAGCCAAAATCAGATTTAGTTCGGAAAGGCGTTTGACTCCTTTATCCAGACCTAAAAATACTGACATTGAAGCAAGAATACTCACAAAGACAATTAAACCAACTTGAACTTGACTGCTTTGCTCAATCCCAAATAGATAATGTAGACCTGAGTTGATTTGCGTCACACCAAAACCTAAAGAGGTCGCCACCCCGAAAACCGTACCAATGGTGGCGAAGGTATCAATGCTGTCGCCCCAAGGACCATAAATCTTCTTACCGATAATCGGGTATAAGGCAGAACGGGTTTTTAATGGCAAATTGTGGCGATAAGCAAAATAGGCCAAGGCCAGTCCAACCACGGCGTAAATTGCCCATGCATGCAAGCCCCAATGGAAAAAGGTAATTCTTAAGGCTTGTTGTGCAGCGCCTACACTCTCAGGATCACCACTCGGTGGGCTGACATAGTGCATTACAGGTTCCGCTACACCAAAGAACATCAAACCGATGCCCATCCCTGCGGTAAATAGCATGGCAAACCACGAGCCATTGCTGTATTCAGGTTGGCTGTGATCAGGACCTAATTTGATTTTACCACTGGCCGAACAGGCAATATAAATCAGTAAAATCAAAAACACCGCAACTGATAGGACATAGAACCAGCTAAACGAGTCCGTGATCCATTGCTTCAGTTGCTGAGTCAAAAATTCAAATGAACTGGGTGCGATAATGACGATTGCCAGAAAAATCGCAATGATAATCACCGTGCTTAAAAACACGTTTGGATTCACATTCTCAAAATGCGAAGATGGCTTGGAAGGCATAATTCCCCCACGTTATTCTAATGATAATGGACAAGCCATGACGGCCAAAGAAGACATTCACAATGTGAATAAAAGCGAGCTTAAAGCATGTAAAACTCGATACTAATTATAAAAAATGTGAAAAATAAAGCAGTTGTAATGCTGTAACAAGGCTATTCTTTATCATTCGAGTGTTTCGGCACGTGTGCAATATATTGCAACGCAATAAGTCGAGACACCACCACAGCCAAATACATCACCCCACCAAACATTTGCAGCATTGCCAAGACTCTGGCCGCAGGGCTGATCGGGATTAAATCTGATAATCCAGTTGCTGACTGTAGACTAAAACTCAAAAACAATAAATCGAGCCAATGTTGTAAAGCTTGAGGTTGATTGGGATTTTGAAAACTATTCGGCAGGATTAACTGACAGATACTATATAAAAAGGCAAAACCCCAAGCGATGAGGGTAAATACTGCCCCTGCCGCAAACAATTCATCTTTGGTCAGATAGCGATCCGCAAACATATAGCGCAACAAACCATATGCTGCATAGAAATAAGCCAATGCTTCAAAACTATGCGCGATGATCTGAATCATCAAATTGCTATAGCCAATAAAAATCAGGATCGAAAATAAAAAAGCACCACTGACAAAAACCAGTCCCCAAAAGGTAAATACAGGCGTTTGCCGAATCACTTTAGCGATGATCAACAAAGCCAAAACACCCAGCGACCAAGTTAAGGCACGAAATTCACTGTCGCCTGTGGTCAACATATATAAAATCAACAAGGCCAATTGAACCAGCAACAACCATGCTGATGGAAGTAAACGAAAGCTCTGCCAGAATTGTTTTAAAGTTTGCATATTATTATTCCTAAGTCTTGTTCTAGTTTTCTTATCGATCGCATCATACGGCATCTAAAAAAGAAATAATCATTTTCGAGAGTTCTTGTTGCAATCGTTGTTCTTCAATCAAAAAGGTATTTTTACTGGCATAACGCATCATGGTAAATAAGGTGCTGTTAATAATTACAAAAGACTTGTGCTTTAAGGTCTCAAAATCCCAATGCGGATAATAACGCCCAAACAAATACATGCCGATTTCCAAGAAGTGTTGCTCCAATACCTGCGCCGCTTCCGATTCACTATAGGCATGCCAGTTTTTTAATATTTCGATAAAAAAACCTTGATCGGATTTCAAAGATTCAAAGCCAAAAGCAATACTTAATGTGATGATGTCTTGAATAGAGGTTTGTTGTTGTAGCATCACCAACTGTTTTACAGCTTGCCCCAAGCTTTCACTTTTACGCAATAATAATTCTGCGATGATTTGTTCTTTATTTTCAAAATACTGATAAATCGATCCAACACTGACACCTGATTTTTCAGAGATTTTAGGTGTGGTCACCTGTAAAACCCCATATTCAGAAATACATTTCTGTGCCCCTTCCAAAACACTTTCCACAATCATTTTGGCACGTTGCTGCTGTGGTCGTTTTCTCATAAACAGACTCGACTGAAATGCGAATTGAATGCGAATAATTATTCATATTAAGCTTTGATTAAATAACAATCAGAGGCTTTATGCAATGCAAAGCATGGTTAAACCTAAACGCTTGGCTGCGTTTGAAGACATGAGTCAGTCCAATCTCAAAACCAAGATTCTCAGTTATATGACCCATCAGCAGGTACAGCCTAGTTATGCAGAGTATCAGGCACTGAATACCGCCCTACAAAGTGGTGATGCGCCGATGGATCAGTTGCTGCTCTGGGTGTTACAAAATCCGAAACAGCATCGTAAATACTTTGAAACGGCGCTATATCAAGGCCTCGATCAATTGCCACATGAAATTGCTGAACTCACCACCTTTTTTCAGCAAGTGGAACAAAAGCCTGCGTGGTATGAGCAAGCCAAAGTCGATGAAGCACTGAAATTCACCTATCGCTTGGGAATAAATAACGGTCTTATCCTCCGAGATTTATCCCTAATGACCGGCTATATGTACCCTGGTTTTAACCAACCTTTGGTCTTGACAGGCGCATTAAAAAAACAGGCAGGTACACGTTTGGCTGAAACCACCAAATGGTGGGTGGATATCACTGAACAAGGTGGTTTTGAACGCTTTAGCAAAGGTTTTACCTCCACGATTTTTGTGCGATTCATTCATGCCTTGGTCCGCCATCAACTGCAAAAATCAGAGAAATGGGATGCCGAGACTTGGGGACTCCCCATTAACCAGTATGATCAGGCCATGACCAATATTGCCTTTAGTGGCGTAGTACTGATTGGTATTCGTGCTCTGGGGATTTTTCCGAGTACGCAAGAAGTCGATAGCTTTTTACATTTCTGGAAATATGCAGGTTGGTTGATGGGTGTTGAAGAAAAATGGTTAGTCAATCATGAAGCAGATGGCTGGAAACTGATTTACTGGATGCAATTTGCACATCCGCAATCGGATACCAGTAGTATCTCGCTCGGCTCCAGCCTTTCCAAAGAACCATTCGAACGAAAGTACCGTTATCTACGTTCTTTCCAACAAAAACTGGCTTATAAGCAGCATTTAGAAATTACCCAGTTCTTTATTGGTCGCAAGAAAATGCAGAAGCTCGGTTTAGCGCCACAATCAGCATCTTGGTTTGCTTATTATTTAATTGGTCGAAATTTAGCGCTGTATACCAGTGCCAAACATATTCCAAAATTAAACAGCTTCCTTGAACACAACGGACGTCATCTGCAACGCATTGGCTTGTCGTTATACCGCAACCAAGGGCAGCAACTGGCCAGCATGCATCAATAAGTCATAAAAAAAGCCCTCAATCAATGAGGGCTTTTTTTATGACTTATTGATTAGTGATCTGACGCGCCAGACGCACCGATCCCTGTCATTGAACGAACAAACTGAGCATCAAAGGCTTTACGCTCTTTCTCTGCACGTGCTGACTTGTCTGTTACAGAGAAGAACCAACAGCAAAGGAATGAGAGTGGCATTGCAAATAATGCTGGGCCATTGAATGGGTTTGGCGCAGTTTCAGAAATTGCCAACGTATCCACCCAAACGGCTTTAGACAGAATGATTAGGCTCACCGCACCAACCAAACCAACTACACCACCAATCACTGCACCACGTGTGGTTAAGCCTTTCCAGAACATGGATAACACTAACACTGGGAAGTTTGCACAACATGCTACAGAGAAGGCCAAGCCAACCATAAAGGCAACGTTTTGCTTCTCGAACAGAATACCCAAGATCATAGCAAAGATCGCTAAACCTAAAGTTGCGATTTTTGACATCTTCAATTCAGACTCAGGTGTAGTTTTACCTTTTCTGAACACATTGGCATATAAGTCATGTGAGATTGCAGATGCACCTGAAAGGGTCAAACCAGCCACTACAGCAAGGATTGTTGCAAACGCCACTGCCGAGATAAAGCCCATGAACAAGTCACCGCCAACAGCATCACTTAAGTGAACCGCAGCCATGTTGTTACCACCGACTAACTCTAATTTACCTGTCACTGCTGCTTTCGCCACATCAAGGAATTGAGGGTTGTTTGCAACAAACAGAATCGCACCGAAACCGATAATGAAGGTTAACAGGTAGAAGTAACCAATAAAACCTGTTGCAACCACAACTGATTTACGTGCTTCTTTCGCATCTTTTACGGTAAAGAAACGCATCAAGATATGCGGCAAACCTGCTGTACCAAACATCAAGGCAAGACCAAGTGATAACGCATCAATTGGATTGGCCGCGAGTTTACCTGGCCCCATGATTTTTGATGCTTCTTCCCAACTCATGCTATGCGCTTGGCTATACACACCAATGGCTTGGTTAAACATATTGGTAAAGCTAAAGCCCACTGCTTTCATCACCATAAAGGCCATAAAAGTCGCGCCACTGAGTAGCATCACCGCTTTGATGATTTGTACCCAAGTTGTTGCCAACATACCACCGAAGATCACATAAGCCATCATCAATAGACCGACAATCACCACGGCGATGTTGTAGTTCAAACCAAATAGCAGTTTGATCAACTGGCCTGCACCGACCATCTGTGCAATCAGATAGAACGCAACCACAACCAATGAACTGAAAGCAGCCAAAGTACGCACAGGTTTTTCTTCCAGACGGAATGACACTACGTCTGAAAGGTTATATTTCCCTAAGTTACGTAAACGTTCGGCGACAAGGAAAAGTACGATTGGCCAACCCACCATGAAGCCCAGTGAATAGAGCAAACCATCGAAACCCGAACTGAATACCAGTGCCGAAATACCCAGAAAAGATGCAGCTGACATATAGTCACCCGCAATGGCTAAACCATTTTGGAAACCACTGATCCCGCCACCAGCGGTATAGAAATCTTGTGCAGATTGAGTTTGCTTTGCCGCCCATTTGGTAATGAACAGGGTAAAACCGACAAAGATCGTAAACATGATGATCGCATGCCAGTTGGTTGCCTGCTGCTCTGCTGCACCTAAATCAGGGCCTGCAAATGCGACACTCGAACAACAGAAACTTAGCAGTGCGAATAATTTCGCTTTGAATGATGTCCCTTTCATCTCAGTGCATCCCTTTTTCATGTGCAATGGCCTCAACTTCCTTGAGGGCTGCTTCATTCAGTTGGTCAAGTTTAGTATTGGCAATATAGGAATACACACCACATAAGATAAATGACAATACGATAATGCCTAAACCAAGGGGAATTCCCCATGTGGTCACACCACCGCTAAATGAACTTGCTAAAAATTCTTTGTTATAGCCAACCAAAAGCATAAACCCAACGTAGATAAACAGCATGATTGCTGTTAATGTCCAACTTAATGTGCGCTTTTTGCTGACCATCTCTTGAAACTTTGGATTTCGTAGAATTCGATCTACCTGTGAATCATCCATAATTGACTCCTTATTTTTGTGTCCAACCGTGGACCCCTTTTTCACATGGGATTTTTCATTATCCAAAGTAACAAGATTATGCTTGACTCGTAACTTAGACTTTGGTCTCTAAATGACAATCTCTACTCCTTGCGATACCTGCACTTCGGGTATGATAAAAAATGGAATTTGATCACGTGAGCAATATGAACAGTTGGCTTATTCTTGGTGTCCTTGCCCTGTATATTGTGCTGTTATTCGGCTGCGCTTTTTTTGGTGAAAAACATGCCAGCCGTTTAAGCACCCGCGGTCGTATGCTACTGTTTAGTTTGACTTTAGGGGTCTATTGCTCATCATGGACCTTTTACGGTGCGACGGGTGCTGCGGTACGTCAGGGGGTTATTTTTCTACCGATTTATCTTGGTCCCTTGCTGTTCATCTGGTTTGGTTATGACATCTGGAAACGCTTAGGCCGGATTCGTCAACATCATGCCATTTCTTCGATTGCCGATTTTGTCGCAGCACGTTATGGCAAAAGTGGTAGCTTAGCTGCATTGGTAACGATTCTTGCCGTGATTGCGATCGTGCCTTATCTGGCTTTGCAACTACGTGCCATTGCCCTCAGTGCATCCGTTATTCTTGAGCAAAATGCGCATATCCATACCACCACCAATAGTGTGTTAGTGCTGACTGCGGTACTGGCGATTTTGGCGATGATTTTTGGCACACGCCATATTGCGCATACCGAACAGCACGGCGGTTTAATGTTGGCCGTCGCATTTGAATCCTTTGTTAAATTATTTGCTTTGCTCTGTGTCGCTGCTTTTTTCTTATTAAAATCGCCTGATAATATTAAACAAGTCAGTAGCGACGTCCATCAGCATTTCCATGACCTGCAACAATTGGGTGTGCCTGAAACCTTTTGGGTTCAGACCTTATTGGCAGGCTTAGCCATGATTTGCTTACCGCGCCAATTTCATGTGGCCGTGGTGGAATTACGTGATGAAAAGCATATCCGTGGCGCACGACGCTGGTTCGCAGCCTACCTGATTCTCACCGTGATTGCGATCATCCCAATTGCCAGTTGGGCTTTACACTCTTTACCAGAATCATTGGGTACACCTGATATTGCGGTATTGGCTCTGCCGTTAAGCTATCAACAAGAATGGTTAGCTTTATTGGCCTTTTTAGGAGGCTTTTCGGCTTCAACGGGGATGCTGTTGGTGGCTTCAGTGGCACTTTCGATCATGCTCAGTAATGACCTGATCATGCCCGCATTATGGCGCTTTAAAATCATTTCTCGTCATGATCAGCACCTACCTCGCGTGCTCAAATTGACCCGCCGCATTAGTATCGTCAGTGTGATGTTGCTGGGTTTTTTATTTTTCCACTTTTTTAATGATATCAATCAGCTGTCTGTATTTGGTTTATTGGCCTTTAGTGCGGTGGCACAATTCTCTCCAGCTTTAATCGGCGGACTTTATTGGCGTGGGGCAAGTCGCCAAGGCGTCTATGTCGGCCTACTCATGGGCTTTGCCATGTGGAGCTACACGCTACTGTTCCCAACAGTATTGCGCAGCCTGCCTGATCATTATCAAGAATTTGCACAACATCTGTTATTGTTTGGTCCCTTTGATATTAATGGCCTACGCCCTGAAGCCCTACTTGGATTTGAATCTTTTGCCCCGCTTACCCATGGTGTGCTGTGGTCACTAGGCCTGAACGTGGTGCTGTATATCTGGGTATCTCGTTTGTATCGTCCAAGTGTGGCTGAACAAATTCAGGCGGAAAGCTTTTTCTATTATGAAAGTAAACCTCTGCCATCGGCTCAATCCAATACCGATCTAACTGATCTACACTTGAATGCTGCACGTCTGAAAGTCGGGGACTTATTGGCCTTGGCTAAACGGGTCACAGGGGATAAGCCAACCCTTCAAGCCTTCCAACAGTTTTGTGAACAAAACCATGTGGTTTTAAATGAAAACCATGTCGCCAATGGCATGTGGTGGCGTTTCACTGAGCAGTATCTAGCAGGGATTATTGGTGCCGCTTCTGCACGTACCTTGCTCACCACCGCGATGATTAACAATGGCTTGGCACTCGGACAAGTCGCCAATATTCTCGACCAAGCCTCACAATGGCAGCGTTTTAATCAGAACCTACTCATGACCATGATCGACCATATGACCCAAGGCGTCAGTGTGGTAGATAAAAATATGTGTCTGGTGGCATGGAACAACCAATATTTAAAGTTATTTGATTACCCTAAAGATCTGGTCTACGTCGGCTGTCCGATTGCAGATCTGATTCGCTATAACGCGGAACGTGGTGAATGTGGTCCCGGCCCTGTCGAGCAACATGTGCGTAAACGACTGCACTGGATGAAAGTCGGTAGCGCCCATGAGTTCGAGCGGATTCGTAAAGATGGTCTGGTCATTCAGATGCGTGGTAATCCGATTGAGGGTGGTGGTTTCGTGACCACTTTCGCCGATATTACCGCCTTCCGAGAAAATGAAGCAGTGTTGGAGGAACGTGTCAGTGATCGAACTCAGCAGCTTGCCAATGCATTGACCGAGCAACAACTCGCGCTAGAACAAGCCGATAAAGCTAATCAATCGAAAAGCCGCTTCCTTGCCGCAGCCAGTCATGACTTATTACAACCCATGCATGCTGCCCGTTTATTTAGTACCGCTTTAGAGCAAAGTGTGCATTCAACGGAAGACCAACAGACCTTGCAACAACTGGATCGCGCACTCTATGGTGCAGAAAGTATGCTCTCTGCACTCCTAGATATTGCCCGTTTGGAAGGTGGAACAATCCAGCCAAAACGCCAAGCTTATGCACTGCATGATTTATTAAATGATCTGGAATTACAGTTCAAATCGATTGCTGCTCAACGCAATATTCAACTGTCTGTTCACGACACTAAATTTTGGGTCGATACCGATCCGCAATGGATGCGACGTATTATTCAGAACTTTGTCAGCAATGCATTACGTTATACCGCTCAAGGTCGTGTGGTGGTCGGCGTGTTACGTTCTGCACAACGTCCGAAGCATATTCGTATCGGAGTTTGGGACACGGGACCCGGTATTCATGAACAACAACGCCTGAAACTGTTCCAAGAGTTTGAACGCTGTGGACATACTTCACCTTGGGGTGAACAAGGTCTAGGTCTCGGACTTGCCATTGTACAACGTATGACCAGCCTGCTTGATTTTCCTGTGCATGTCTATTCTGAACTAGGTAAAGGCTCTTGTTTCATGATTGAAGTACCACTCGCTGAAGCACCAAAAACTCAAATGGCAATACCGCATGTTCCAGCACTGCAACATACCGCCTATAAAGTGTTGTGCTTGGACAATGACGAAACCATTTTAGAAGGTATGCGGACTTTACTCAGCAAATGGGGCTATCAGATTTTTACTGCAACAGAACCTGAGCAAGCACTAAGACTGATTGAACAAGAAGATATTCAGGTCTGGCTGATCGACCAGCATTTGAACCATGATCAACGCGGTCTAGACTTCATTGAGCAACATCGACTGGCCCATATTCCAGTAGCACTAATTACCGCAGATTCTGATCCAGAACTCCCACAATACTTAAAACAGCAGAATATTGTGTTGTTGAGAAAGCCACTCAAACCTGCGGGTTTACGTGCGTGGCTTTCTGGTTTAAAAATCATGCCCATGCAATAACTAGCAAAATATTTTGCAACATAGGCCAAAATGATCAAAAAAATGCACTTTGTTCGATGATGAATTGACCAAAGTGCTCAAATCATTATTGACTATGGCAAAAACGTTCACTTACATTAGTGAACATTTGTACACTTACTTACAATTTAACAAGTGATTGTTTTTATTATTGAATTTTACCCTTAAAATTACATCTACAACTTTAGTCGTATTCTACTTGTTTTCTCGATACCGCATAAATTGATCAAGTTCAACGAAACCTAGACCTCGGCTTGTTGGGTTTCTCATTACAAATTGTCAAAAAGGACATTGATCATGAATAACAGTCACCCCACAACAGACCATAGCTCACAACAGTTTTATCGCCAATACAGTGCGAATGCCTTGTTACCTGAACTGGACTGGCAAACCATCTTTGTGCACAGCAAATTGGATGAAACACATTTACGCGCACTGAATACGCTTTACCAAGCTGCTGTTCCACTGGCACTCAATGTATTTAATCAACTCAATTTTGATGTATTTGTACCTGCAGCTTATCACCCACAAGGTCTTGGCTTATTTGCAAAACTGGCAGAGCAAGAAGATTCTTTCTTAGAAGCACTTGAAGCAGAATCATCCCATCTTGATCATGAAACACGCCATCAAATCTGGAGTATGCTGTTACGTGGTGGTGCTGTCTTGGTATTTAAAGCATGGTTAGGACATGCCAAAGGTGGTGAAAACCAACTGGATAAAACCCAGTTCGATGAACTTTCGGATTTACTGTTTATCAAAACACGCCCCGAACAATTAGCACAACGTTTAAAAGTCGATACCAACGCCAATTTGACGCATATTTTCTTAATGTATGAAAATGATGTGTTCTTAGACCATTTTAATAGCTTGGAAACCGCGGCTTTATTTGTTGATTTAGGCGTTTATGATGCCGCATTTTTAAGTCTGCGTGATGATCGCGTCGCAGAATATCTCAAAGCCAAAGGCTATGTGACCCAAGAACAAATCGATGACTTGCAATGTGCATTGAATCCATTGTACTGCGATAGCTTAATGCCAAAACAAGATTGCTTGGCTTAACGCTAAAATAAAACAAGGTGGCTCAGCCACCTTGTTTTATTGTTGCTTAGAACTTCATGCTCATACGCATCCAATAATTGCGACCGGTATTATTGAATTGCTCCTCGCTGGCAAAACCAAAACCTGAACTTCCCGCTTTATTCAAATGCTCGGTATAGGTCTTATCCAAGACGTTATCTACCCCTACAGAAAGATCGACATCTTTATTCAGACTATAACTACCATTCAATGAAATCGTTGAGAAACCTGCACTTGGTTTCAAGTCATAACCCACGATATTACCTTGATGCAAGCTGATGCGATTTTGCTGATCCACCACACGCCACAACATACCGAGCGTATATTTATCAGCAACATAGCGCAGATTAACCCGACCTTCCAAAGGTGCGATTTGTGGTAACGGGGTATTGTCCGTGGTATTTTTCCCCCACGCATACATCGCACTCACATCTGCTTGAATGTGATCGGTAAACTGATAACCAATACCTGCCTCAGCACCCGCAATGGTTGCATCCACATTCTTCGCGCCAGCAGTAATGCCACTGCTGCCATGCCCGCCATGTCCACCTGCATGCATATGGCTATGATCGTGATAATTCATCAGAATATAGTCATCAATCAGCCCTGCGTATGCCGACACCCATGAGTTAAATGCCCCCTGCTGCTGAGTAAAACCCAGATCTAACTGCAAGGTTTTCTCTGGACGTACCCCATTAAAGGTATTGCTCGAACCTGCATTACCATGTTCAGGGCTGAATAATTCCCAATAATCTGGCATACGTTCAACATAACCCAAGCCCACATAACTGTTCACGCCATGCTCGGCATTTTGATTTTCCAAACGGACAAACGCACTGGGTAAGGTTTTTTCAAGCTGGGTATTGAAACCTTTAGCTTTAGAATCCGCACGCTCATCATCAACAGTGACTTGGTCTACGCGAGCACCTGTCACGATCTTGTTCTGTGGGTTTAATTGATAAGTCAACTCACCAAAAGCACCATAAGACTGAAACCGCATATCCTGACGGAACGGCATGTTCATCTTAGGAGATACCATGCTGCCACCATGTTTATTAAACTGAGAATCGACCCCAGTGATTAAGCTCCATTGATCCCATTCAGAGGTCATCGCCAAACGTGAGTTCAAGGTACGGCGTGTCACTTGCATAGCTGCTTTATCTAGATACATTTCATGAGTTTCATGATCATGCTTCAATTCTGGCTTACGCAAGCTAAAATTATCCATGATGTGGTCGTTATAGCTGTAGTTCACCTGAGCTTCAATTTTCTTGATTACATCAGTGACATTTTTTTTCTCAAAACGTAGACCTAAACTTTCACGGGCGAATTGTGCCCCATCCATTCCACGCCCAGCATATTCAGCCTCACCATCTGCTTTACCACCGGTCAACTCCAACCAAGTGTTTTCATCTGGGGTCCAGCCCAATGCAACATCGGCATTCCAACGTTCCCATGAAGACGGTATGGTGTTGCCATCGCCATCTTGATAACTATTCGATTCAGAACGATTGGCATTTAAACGGATATATTTTTTCTCATCACCAATCGCCGCTTCAACATTCTGGTCTAAGCGCCCAAATGAACCCCACAATACACTCGCCTGTCCACGATAGGTTTTTTCTTTAGTGAGCTTTTCAGGTTCACGTTCAAAAATCACTGTTGCTGCTGAACCAGTATTGGCATATTGAACCGTTTGTGGCCCTTTAATCACTGAGATTCGATCATAGCTTTCAGGAGAAATATAAGAGGTCGGTGCATCCATACGCGCAGGACATGCACCAAGGTTCTCGGTACCATCGGTTAAAATCTTGATGCGGGAACCAAACATACCACGAAAGGTCACATCTCCATTGGTGCCACCGCTTTGTATTGAGTTAAACCCCATAATACTTTGTAGATAGTCGGCACCATCTGTCGCAGGGATGGGTTGAATCGGTTTCTTCGGATCAGCTTGCACCACCAAACCATTGCGCTCATTCGGTTGTTGTGCCGTGACCACAATCGGTGCCATTGAGACATGTGCCTGCTCATGCTGAACAGGTTCTGCCCACGCCATTGCGGTATTTGAAGCAGCCAAGATCGCAACCGTTAGCGGTTGTAATAAAAATTTAGGTTGAGCCATCATCGGTCTCTCTTAAAACATAGATAAAACAGAGTCAGAGTTCCAAAAAAACCCTAACGAAAAGAAAGTTTTAATTTATGCAAAGAGTGGCGGAGCCCGCCCTTGAGGCAATAAGAACAACCGTTGCAGTGCAAAATAAACATGCTTAAAGGCTTGTTGATACGCAACTAAACGGACTTGGATACGGACCAGAACCTCTTTCACCCCCAATTCAGGCGGCAATACCAGATTGGCATAGACCGTACAGTACTGACATTGGTGGTTAGGATCGTGATGATCATGTTTTGGCATCGACACTTGAACATGTTCAAGTTGATGCGCATGCTGCAGAGATGCATGGACCGAATGGCTGTGCGAAGCTTGTAGCTTAGGCAACAACAACGCCTGAGTAATGGTTTCACAGACAGGCGCGATTTGATATTGCTTCGGAAGTAACGGCTGCAAGAAAACCGCAATCTGCAAACAGACCGCGGTTAAAGCAAGCAGCAAGCCACAACGAAACAAAGAGAACATCTTTAAAAAGTGTCTATCGCTTAACGTTTGACGGTTACTTTTTCTTTTTCACGTTGGCGAACCACTTTTTCCACTTTCTCACGTGCACGTTGACGCTTTAAAGGCGATAAATAATCAACAAAAAGTTTGCCATTTAAGTGATCCATTTCATGTTGGATACAAACAGCGAGAAGTTCGTCAGCTTCTAACACAAATGCTTGACCTTCAAGGTTAATTGCCTCGATTTTTACGCGTGACGGACGCTCAACTTTGTCGTATATTTGAGGCACAGAGAGACAGCCTTCTTCATACGGCTGAGTATCTTCGGTCAGTGGAATGACTTTGGGGTTAATGAACACCATTGGTTGGTTTTTCTCTTCAGAGATGTCCATAACAATAAGCTGAATATGATGATCAACCTGAGTTGCCGCTAAACCTATACCCGGTGCCTCGTACATGGTTTCAAACATATCTGCTGCAAGCTGACGAATATCATCAGTGACTTCTTCGACTGGTTTGGCGATGGTACGAAGGCGGGGATCAGGAAAACTTAGAATAGGTAATAAGGCCATACAGTCGTCCTCACTTATGCCATTGATCAAAAAACCAACTAAAGGGAATACTTGATCAAAAAATTGTGTGTAAAGTCGTTATTATAACGCAACTACACACATAATTTTTAGGAATTATGATAATGAAAAAGGTTTTAAACGGCATACACTCATTTCATGCCTTGGGGTTAAAAAAACAACTGATTGCCGCTGCAATTTGTGCGGGATTAGGCATGAGCATTAATTTCGCCCACGCAGCCAGCCCAAATGTCAGTCCACCTTCAGTGAAAGTCGGTGCGCCACATGTTTATGTGGTGAAAAAAGGCGATACGCTTTGGGATATCTCAGGGAAATTTTTAAGTAAGCCTTGGCGCTGGCCAGAAATATGGGCAAGCAATAAACATGTGAAAAACCCGCACTGGATTTATCCAGGCGATCGCTTACTGCTGTGTAGCT
Source organism: Acinetobacter sp. NIPH1876 (assembly GCF_022808535.1). Taxonomy (NCBI): domain Bacteria; kingdom Pseudomonadati; phylum Pseudomonadota; class Gammaproteobacteria; order Moraxellales; family Moraxellaceae; genus Acinetobacter; species Acinetobacter sp. NIPH1876. Next base: position 162,429 of record NZ_JALGBR010000012.1, on the reverse strand, counting down.
TGAATGGTAAACCATTGATTGGTAAAGATGAAGGTGATGGTTGTGATGGGATTATTCGTCGCTATACCGGCAACACCTCAAATTTACGTCCTCAAGTCCGTGTTGAGGCCTTGAATAATAGTGTTCCTGTCATTCCTTTGGCTCATATTCAACAATGGTTAGAGCGTACTTCGGTTCTGCCAGCAGACGCGATTGCCAATACCCCTTATATCTTGGGCACAGCAGACAACCGCGTACTTGCAGGTAAAGGCCAAAGTGTTTATGTGCGTGGTAAAGGTCTTGAAAACGGTCAACGTTATGGCGTATTCCGTGAAGGTGAGCCGTACATTGTATTAGACCAAAATGGCAAGAAACAGAATCTTGGGGTTGAACTGACGCAAGTGGCTTCGGCTGTTGCCATCCGCAATGAAAATGACATCACCACAGTTGAGCTCACCGATAGTTATAACGGTGAAGTTCGTCGTGGCGATCGGGTGATGGCTGAACAGGATGCCATGCTACCGACTTTATTCTACCCAATTGATGCCAATCAGGTAAAAGACGGCGGCAAAATCATTCGTGTGATGGGTTCAATTGGCACAGCAGCCAAAAATGGCGTGGTCACCGTTGATCGTGGTACCGCTGATGGTGTTGAAATTGGTCAAGTATTCAGTGTCTATCAAGATGGTGAAGTAGTCAGAGATCCAAAGACCAAGGAGAAAGTGAAACTCCCTGGACAATACCTAGGTAGCGCCATGATCTTTAAGAGTTTTGATCGTATCAGCTACGCCTATATCCTTGAAAGCGAGCTACCGATCAAGCTTGGCTCGGATATTAAACCACCTCGATTAGATGACTAAGTAAACGCCTATGTTGAATCAATTATCACCTCATCACTATCACACTGTGTTGGTGTGGTACTTGGTTCAGCATTCGCTGTCGAGTTTCAGCAAAATTCAGCAGCACTTTGGTGGTTGTGAACATGCAACACAACCGCATCGTTTCTCAGAATGGTCACAACTGGGCTTACACGCCAACCACTTAAAACGTTTAACCGAATTTCAAAGCCCTCAGGGTCAACAACTATTCCAACAACTACTTGATCTGGTTTGCAAATATAGCGATTTTATTTTAACGCCTGAAGATCTGGGTTATCCCACTCAGCTCTTACCTTATGCAGATCGTCCTCCCATTTTATTTGGTCAAGGTCAGGCACAAGCCTTATTACAACCACAGATTGCCATGGTGGGCAGCCGTAAACCGAGTCCACATGGACGCCAAGTCGCTTATGATTTTGCCTATTATTTAAGTGAAAAAGGCTTTTATATCAGTAGTGGTTTGGCACACGGTATTGATCAGGCCGCACATCAAGGTGGATTGGCACATCAACGAACCATTGCAGTGACGGGTACAGGCCTCGATAGCGTCTACCCTGCTCAGCACAAACAACTGGCACAACAAATTACCCAGTCTGGAGCCATCGTAACTGAGTTTCTGCCGACCACGATGCCCTTACAACAACATTTTCCACGGCGCAATCGTATTGTCAGTGGTCTTAGCCTCGGTGTCTTAGTGGTAGAAGCGGCATTGAAAAGTGGTTCATTAATCACCGCGAATGAGGCAGCAACCCAAGGTAAAATGGTATTTGCAATTCCTGGGCATATTTATAGTGAACACCATCAAGGCTGTCATCAACTGATTCGCGAAGGTGCGATTCTAGTCGATCATCCCGAACAGGTCATTGAAGATTTAGCGCTACCGACGCAATGGCAAGCCCAACAACACCCAACTAATGAAGCCAGTGCTGCTCCTCCGCCAAGCCTACCCGCACATTTGATTGCGTTGTATCAGAGTCTGGACTGGATTGGACAAGATTTGGATCAACTGGCGCTGCGCCATCCAATCACGATTGCAGAGCTGACCGCCCAATTAATGGAATTGGAATTACTCGGTTTATGCATGCAACAAGCAGGACGCTATTTACGTTGTCGCCCAATGCATTAAACTAGTCGTACTCTCTCGTTTTCACATACATCTCATGATTACTTCCTCTATTTCTGAAGCAGCTCAACTTTTAAAACAAGGACAAGTTCTAGCTTATCCGACAGAAGCAGTTTGGGGATTGGGTTGTGATCCCTTCAATGAGCAAGCGTTTCAGAACATTTTAGAACTCAAACATCGTCCCGTTGAAAAAGGCGTGATCTTATTGGCTGGGCATTTAGACCAAGTTGAACATTTACTGCAAGGTTTGAGTGCTGACCTGCGTCAGCAAGTGATCGCCAGTTGGTCGAATCGTCTTGAGACAGAACGTGCTACAACGTGGCTACTCCCTGCTGATCAAAGTATTCCAACATGGATCAAAGGCCAACATCCTTTGGTCGCAGTTCGTGTCACGACACATCCGCTGTGTATGCAGCTATGCCAGCAATTTGGCGGCTTTATTGTCTCTACCAGCGCCAACCCAGCAGGTCTCTCACCCGCACAAAGCTTAGAAGAAGCACAGCATTACTTCAAAACTTCATTACATTATCTCGAAGGTGATTTAGGGTTGAGCCGAGAACCAAGTCGCATTTTGAATGCACAGACAGGTGAAGTTGTTCGCGCCTAATTAGGTGAATAGCGGACAAAAAAAAGCTCAGTTATATAGGGATAACTGAGCATAAAAAGGATGTGTATAATCACATCCAGAGGGTTCGTAAATTTGGTGAGCAACTTATTCATTCTAAAAATGAATCATCTTGCTGTGGTTGCTATTATGAGGGAATCGTCTCATTTATACAAATATATTATTTATCTAACAAAAAGTGTGAAAAGCGTACCAATTTTGTCACTTCATCATTTTCAATAAAATTATATTTATATTTTTATTCAGCTTTTTTTTGATCATAAATTTAGTAAATCTTAAAAATATATTTGCAAATCATATAGAAAGAACAGTCATCAAAAAATATTTTTGGTGCGTTTGTTGATATTTTAAACAAACGCACCATCAACTTTCACATTTAGGATGCAGATTCAGCCAGCGGAGCCAATGCTTTAACCGTTTTCTTCTGCGCCATAATGATCCCCAACAGGATCATCAGACCGCCAATGGTATGATAAATCGTCCAGTGCTCTGACAACCAGAAACTGGCAATAATCGCAGTAAATACTGGCATTAAATTCATGAAAATACTGGTACGATTTGGGCCAATGGCCTGTACTGCGACCATCCATAATAACGGGGCAATTAATGAAGGGAACATGCCCGCATACAGAACACTCGCAGCATTCTGTGCATTAATCCCATCTAGGCCAAACCAGAGCAAGAATGGGACGTGATACAGCAACGCAAAACCAATTTGTACATACAAACTGCTTAATAAAGGAAGCTGTAGCTGCCATTTTTTCAAGAACACGCCATAAAACGCATAGAAGCCTACAGCCAATACCATGACTGCATCGCCCCAGTGCCCGCCTTGATCAAATAAGTTTGACAGGTGACCTTGGCTCATCACATAAATCAAGCCTGCAAAAGATAAGAGACTGCCAAAAATGGCAAAACGATTCGGTGCATCTTTTAAAATAAAATAAGAGATAAAGATGGTAAAGATCGGGACAAAGGCATTCACAATGCCCATATTGGTCGCCGTGGTATAGTGCGCCGCGGTATAAGAAAGACCTTGATACAACACCATACCAAAAGCACTAAGTACGGCCAATTTAGGAAGGTATGGCACAATTAAACTGCGCTGTTTCCATACTTTCGGTAACATGAACGGCGTTAAAATCAGAAAGGCGACTAACCAGCGGTAAAAACTGATACTGACGGGTGAAATATAGTCCGCCACATAGCGTGTCACCGCAATATTCAACGACCAAATCAAAACCGCAATCAAAGGCAATACGAAGGCCCATTTCTGGTATTTACTCAACTGACCCATCATTTTCTCACCATATCTCAGCAATGAGAGTATTGTGGAAGATGTCCAAAATAATTGAAATATCGTATTTCAGACATTTATATCGCAGTCACGACATCGTGGCTTAAAACAGCTCCCACCCGCGCATCGCGTGTTCAACCACCTTATGAAGTTGTGCAACAGTCGCCCCATCTCGTGCTTGAATGGTTAGACCTTGCACAACTGTTGCATAGAAGTCGGTCATTTCCTGTAAAGGCGCTGTTGCTGGCAAATCACCGTTGGCAACGCCCTGCTCTAAACGCTCAAACAGTTTTTGCTTGGTCTGCAAACGTTTTTCCAGAATATTGTGTTGCACCGCCTGTGCATTGTCCGAGCAGTTCATGGTTGCAACAACCAACATACACCCTGCTGGTTTATTCGGTTGAGCCAAACGTTTAACGTTGTCATATAGATAAAGCTCAAATGCAACTTTGGCGGTTTTGGCTTCTAAAAAAATAGGAACAATCGGACACGCTTCATGGGCCAAATAATAATCGATGCATTTATAAAACAGCCCAGCTTTATCACCAAAGCTACTATATAAGCTCGGTGCAGTCAGCTCTAGCGCTTGCGTTAAATCACTGATCGACGTGGCTTCATAACCATGCTCCCAAAATAGCAACATGGCTTTTTCCAAAGCCTGCTGCTCGTCAAAACACTTTGGACGGCCACGCTTTTTTTTCAAGCTGTCATCACAGGGTGTTGGCAGAGGATCAGGTGCATTTGTCATAACAGTCACAGGTATTTTCATAACGATCACTATCAAATTAATTGACGCAGCAACATTAATCAACTATTTTATTTTATATCGATCGTTATAAAAAATTACTACTTTTCAATTTTATTGTTATCTAACTAACAATAAAGGGAATTTTTATGGAAAACCCATCTGCAACTGACCTCAGCTCACTGGAGTCAAACCCCTCGCAAGGGAACTGGCTCGCATTGCTCTCTGTTACATTCAGCGCTTTTGCCTTGGTCACAGGTGAGTTTCTTGCGATTGGTGTACTCAATGACATCGCACGGGACTTTCAAGTCTCGGTTGGAACAGCAGGTCTAACCGTTTCATTGACCGCAATCGTCGGTATGTTTGCGGCAGTGCTGATACCAATTTCGGCGAAGACACTGGATCGACGCACTCTGTTACTGATGCTTACCCTATTAATGATTGTTGCCAATCTTCTCACCGCATTTGCGCCTAACTTTATCCTGCTGTTAGTCGGACGTATCATTCTGGGCGTTGCTGTTGGCGGATTCTGGGCCACTGCCGTCGCCTTAAGCGGTCGCCTTGCACCACCTCATTTACCTATTGCCAAAGCAACTGCTTGGGTGGCCTTCGGAGTGACCTTGGCCAGTGTATTGGGGGTGCCGATGGGTACGTGGTTGGCTCAGTATAATGGTTGGCAGACCTCTTTCACTGTAATTTCACTGATGGGGGTATTCCTGTTTATCTTCCAATATCTATATCTGCCTCAACTCAAACCCGCCTCTTCATTGCGTTGGAAAGAACTTCCAATCCTGTTGCAACATCCTGCAGCGCGTAAAGGGCTGATCATCTTTATTTTTATGGGCTTTGCACATTTTGCAGCTTATAGTTATTTTTCTGCCTTTTTTAAACACCAGCTAGACTTCTCTGATGGTCTGATTAGCCGTTTACTGCTGGTCTATGGGATTGCAGGGATTTTTGGCAATATTTTTGCAGGCTATCTGGGTCAGAAGAATATCCGTTATACCTTTGCAGTCAGTGCTATCACCTTCTTCTTTGCCTTTCTCTGCTTACCGCTGTCTGGAGCACATGTCGTCTCTGCAATCATATTAACTGCTTTATGGGGCTTCGCTTATGGCATTATCCCAACCGCAGTCAATATTTGGATGTTTACACATGCGCCTGAAGCCGTTGAAAAAGGCATGCCAATGGTGACATTGACCTTTTTAATTTTGATTGCGCTGGGCAGTATGTTTGGTGGCATTATCGTGGATTATTTTAATGGTACGGTCTTATTTTTCGCCATGCTGCCATTGGTCCTCTGTTCTCTGGTGTTGATCTTTACGCTAGCACGAGGTCTGAACAACCCTAAAACCCATTATCAAACGCAAGGATAGATGCAGAGATCAAACAGGGTCCTCTGCTTAGATATTTCTTCTATTCGCATCATGACTGGTCGCCTCTACACAACCTGTTAAGGCGACCCTATTGATTCATTTCCGTTTCCACGTGGCTTTCCCAAGCTATGCATATTTATCATAAGCCTTACAAATATTTTTATAACGATCACTATTAAATTAATTGACGACCTTGCATTTATCTACTATTTTATTTCATAACGATCGTTATAAAAACTTAATTTATTCTTAACCCTTTTGTCATCTTAATGACAAATAAGGAAATTCACATGGAACAATCCTCTTCCTCAGATGCACGACCCATCGAAACCACGCAAGGTAGTTGGTATGCAATTTTAGCTGTTGCCATTGGTGCTTTTGCATTGGTGACCAGCGAATTCTTGCCGGTAGGCGTATTGAATAGTGTCGCAGCGGACTTAGATATTTCCGTCGGGACTGCAGGCTTAATCATTACCTTACCTGGGGTGATGGCAGCAATTGCTGCACCACTATTACCTATTTGGGTCAAACAACTTGATCGTCGCTATGTATTGATCTTATTGACTGCAATTATGGTGATTGCCAACACCATTACGGCATTTGCCGATAACTTCAATGTGTTATTGCTCAGTCGTCTAGTGCTCGGAATTTCAATTGGTGGCTTCTGGGCAACCGCAATCGCGCTCAGTGGTAAGCTTGCACCCCCACATTTACCCATCGCCAAAGCCACTGCAATTGTGATGGCAGGTGTTACTTTTGCGACCGTCCTCGGTGTTCCAATCGGGACATGGCTCAGTGAATTCTATGGCTGGCGAAGTGCTTTCGGCATTACTGCGGTGATTGGACTACTGGTTTTGGTTCTACAAGTGATGTTCTTACCAAAACTGAAACCTGAGTCTGCCATTCATTTACGCGACCTACCTGCATTATTGCGCACCCCCAAAGCACGTAGCGGCATGTTAATCGTATTACTGATTGGTCTTGCGCACTTCTGTGCCTATAGTTACTTGGCACCCTTCTTTAAAAATATTGCTGGTTTTAATGGGACCACCATTAGCTCATTGCTTCTGCTTTATGGTATTGCAGGTATTTTTGGTAATGCCTTTGCAGGCTATAGCGGCAATTTAAATGTACGCTATACCCTTGCCTTTGTCGGAATCTGTTTTGCAATCGTGTTCTTTGGCTTCCCAATCTTTGCAATTCATGAGTTTGGGGCAATTGTATTGACAGCCTTATGGGGTTTTGCTTTCGGTGCTTTCCCGACCTCAGCCAATATCTGGATGTTTGTGCATGCTCCTCATGCCGTGGAAAAAGGCATGCCTCTGTTCGTTGGCATGTTCCAAGTCATGATTGCCACAGGTTCACTACTCGGTGGTTATGTGGTTGATCATTTCAACGAAAATATCTTAATTTATGGTGTAATTAGTTTTGTTGCCTTAGCTTTGATTAGTATCTTCACTTTGGCCAAAGGCTTGAATAACCCGAAAGTGACTTTCGAGAATTAGAATGAGATCCTCAAATGAAGCATGATGTTGCTGAACAATTTCCCTTTTTACATGGTATAGAAGTGCACGAATTTCTATATCAAAAAGATGATATTGTCACACCTCATTCTTCACTTTGGGGTGATTTCAATTTCAGTTTGAATGGAACTTTAGAGTTTGATATTGAAGGTCAATACTACCTATCACCACCTAGTTATGGATTATGGTTACCCTCACGAACCGAACACCAATCACTCCCTGTTGAGCATGAAATTCATTATATTTGTATTCGCCTACATCCAAAGTTTGGCGATTTTTTAGGGAATACTTGTCGTTGTTTTAGTATCGAGCCTTTCTTTCGGGCATTGGTACTGCAAATTTTAGAGCAACAAAAACAAGCTGCGCCCCCTGAATATCTCGAACACCTGCTACAAGTGCTGTTCGATCAGCTCAAACAAGCACCTGCTTACTCACATTATTTACCCCAAAGTAGCCATCCCATTTTATCGCCAATCTTAGAGAAGCTGTCTGATCCTGAGTTATTTAATAGCAGTTTACAGCAGGTATTACAGAACTTTACCGTGAGCGAGCGGCATGTTCTACGTTTGAGTCAACAAGAGTTACAACTGTCGCTGTCAGAATGGCGTAATCGCGCCAAGATTATTTTTGCCATCAACCAAATCCGCCAAGGGATGACCATTAAACAGTTGTCCTTTGCTTTGGGCTATCATCACAGCTCCAGCTTTATTGAGTTCTTTAAGCGCTATACAGGGCAAACACCGATTCAACTTAAAAATGCTTCTCTCTGAAATAAAGGCTTGGTTTTTCTGATTATTTGTATGGATTCATATCAAGAGCATTGCACTCTGCGGCAATAGCAGTTAAAACAAACGGGTATTGTCACAACAACAAATTAGGACGTATTCCATGAGCCAATCGGTTTATCACATTCCTGTTAAGGACATCAAAGGTCAAGAAGTCGATCTCGATCAATATCAAGGCAAAGTCCTGTTGATCGTTAACGTAGCATCAAAATGTGGTTTAACACCACAATATGAAGGTTTGGAAAAACTGTATCAAGCCAAAAAAGATCAAGGTTTAGAAATTCTTGGTTTTCCTGCGAATAACTTCTTAGAACAAGAGCCGGGATCAAATGATGAAATCCAGCAGTTCTGCTCACTGAACTATGACGTACACTTCCCTCTGTTCGCAAAAATCTCTGTTGCGGGTGAGGATAAACATGCCTTATATCAAACCCTGACCCAAGCGATTCCAGAGCGTCAAGGCGAAGGTCCATGGTGGAAAGACTTGGTCGATTATGGTTTAACGCCAAACAACCCACCAGAAGTGTTATGGAATTTTGAAAAGTTCTTAGTGAATAAGAATGGTGAAATTGTTGCGCGTTTTGCACCAGATATTACTGCGGATGACGAGCGTATTGTCAGCGCGATTGAAGCTGAATTAGCGAAGTAAACTTGAGAAACATCTATAGAAAAGAGCATTTGATCTGCTCTTTTCTATTCCAAACCTAGAAAGCCCTTCGTCACCCTGCATTTATCAAACTGTTGCTGAATTGCAAAAATCACTTCTTTCTCCACACTTTCTGATTATAGTGACCATCTCTTATAATCTGGTGTCGTTCAGCCATGATGGAAAATCTATCTCTCAAAGCCATTCTCTCTGTATCTACACTTGCAGCGGCATTAACGCTCACTGGTTGTGACCAAGCCCCTCAAGAGAGTGAACAAGCTGAGCAAACAACTGCGTTTGATCAGACAGACACAAATTCTGAAAATGAAGAAAGCGCAACATCAGTCACTCAGGATACCCAAACCTTAAGTCGTGGCAATATGTTGAACATCGCCCGTGATATCGCTAAATTGCAAATCGAGACTGATGATTACGTGACTCTGCTTAAGCAATCACAAACCAATCTTGAACAAGCGATTCAAGATAAAAATGTCCAAACTTTACAAAGTACCACGGCTACACTCAACCAAGAGTTGAATGGTTTACAGGATGCCTTACTGGCACTTAATTTAAAAAGTACGGAAGTGGATCAAATTCGCCAAAGCTTATTGAGTGCAAATCAACAGCTGCTGAATATGCCGCTATTACATGGTCAAACCGATCTTTCAAAAATTGATTTTGCCAAGATAGAAAAGCAGTTTAATACGATTCAAATGGATATGGTAAAACTAGCGACCTTAGTGTTGGGAAATAAAGACGAGTCAAATACTTAAAAGCATCGACTGTTTAACTTCAAATTGAGGTTTCAAAAATAGATGAGACATAAAAAAGCCACCTTACGGTGGCTTTTTTATGTCAAACCTGCAAATTACAATGCGCGGTTTTTCATCTTACGAATCGTTTCGAGCTGACCTGCAATCTCAGATAGAGATGCGAGTGCAGCAGCAGAGTCCAGGTCACTCTTTTGATTTGCTAGCAATGCTTCAGCTTGTTTACGAGCATCCAAAATTGCAGCTTCATCTAAATTGTCAGCACGAACTGCAGTATCTGCAAGTACGGTAACAACATGAGGTTGAACTTCTAACACACCGCCAGATACATAAACGATTTCTTCTGTACCATTTTCCAACTGAACACGAATCGGGCCCGGTTGAAGTAAAGTTACGAGTGGTGCATGCCCTGGTAAAATACCAAGTTCACCGCCCGCACCTTTTGCGATTAACATCGTAACTTGTCCAGAGTAAATTGACTCTTTAACACTTACGACATCACACTGCATAGTCGCCATGAGAATCTCCTTAAATTAGAGTTGCTAATTAAAGTTTCTCGGCTTTAGCAATCACTTCGTCAATACCACCAACCATATAGAACGCTTGTTCTGGGATGTGGTCGTATTCACCAGCTAATAGACCTTTAAAGCCACGAATCGTTTCTTTAAGTGGTACTAATTTACCAGGCGCACCAGTAAATACTTCAGCTACGTGGAACGGTTGAGAGAAGAAACGTTGGATTTTACGCGCACGGTAAACAACCAATTTGTCTTCTTCAGCTAACTCATCCATACCCAAGATTGCGATGATGTCTTTAAGCTCTTTATAACGTTGCAATACGTTCTGTACAGAACGTGCAATTTCATAATGCTCAGCACCAACAACCAATGGATCTAACTGACGTGAAGTTGAGTCAAGTGGATCGATCGCTGGATAAATACCAGAAGATGCGATGTCACGGCTCAATACAACTGTTGCATCTAAGTGAGCAAATGTTGTCGCAGGCGATGGATCTGTTAAGTCATCGGCAGGTACGTATACTGCTTGGATCGAAGTGATCGAACCAGACTTAGTAGACGTAATACGCTCTTGAAGAACACCCATTTCTTCTGCAAGTGTCGGTTGGTAACCTACTGCAGATGGCATACGACCTAACAATGCTGATACTTCAGTACCCGCAAGTGTATAACGGTAGATGTTGTCGACGAATAATAATACGTCACGACCTTTACCATTTTCGTCTTTTTGATCACGGAAATATTCAGCCATGGTCAAACCAGTTAACGCTACGCGTAAACGGTTACCTGGTGGCTCATTCATCTGACCGTAGACCATTGCTACTTTGTCAAGAACGTTAGAATCTTTCATTTCGTGATAGAAGTCGTTACCTTCACGAGTACGCTCACCAACACCAGCAAACACAGATAAACCTGAGTGTGCTTTCGCAATGTTGTTGATCAACTCCATCATGTTAACGGTTTTACCAACACCCGCACCACCGAATAAACCAACTTTACCACCTTTCGCAAACGGGCAAAGTAAGTCGATGACTTTGATACCAGTTTCTAAAAGATCAGTCGAAGCTGCTTGTTCAGCATAAGAAGGTGCTTGACGGTGAATCGGCAAACGCTCTTCAGTCGCTACAGGACCCGCTTCATCAATCGGGCGACCCAAAACGTCCATAATACGACCAAGCGTAGCTGGGCCAACTGGAACAGAAATCGGTGCGCCAGTGCTAGTCACGTTAAGACCGCGTTTAAGGCCTTCAGTAGAACCCATTGCGATGGTACGAACGACACCATCACCAAGCTGTTGCTGAACTTCCAAAGTCGTTTCAGTACCATCAACTTGGAGAGCTTCATAGATCTTAGGAACGCTATTACGTTCAAACTCGACGTCGATAACCGCGCCGATGATCTGAATGATACGACCGCTACTCATTGCTGTCTCCTCAATTCAAAAATAATGTTAAACGGCAGCGGCACCACCAACGATCTCGGAAATTTCCTGAGTAATCGCGGCTTGACGCAGCTTGTTATAAATGAGTTGTAGGCTCTTGATGAGATCGCCCGCATTGTCAGTCGCTGCTTTCATAGCGACCATACGTGCAGATTGCTCACAGGCGATGTTTTCAATCACACCTTGATAAACCATAGACTCGATATAGCGGACCAACAAACCATTTAACAATTCTTCTGCTTCTGGTTCATAGAGGTAATCCCAACCATAAGTACGGTTAAGGTCATCACTCTCTTCTGCTGGTGCTAAAGGAACGAGTTGTTCTACTTTAGGCTGTTGTGTCATTGCATTGATGAAGCCATTTGATACGAGGTAGATACGATCTAATTCGCCCTTATCAAATGCATCAAGCATAATTTGCACTGAGCCTGTTAACTGTTCCAAACTTGGTGTATCACCCAACTGAGTGGTCACACCGAGCACTTTACCGCCGTAGCTCTTAAAAAACGAAACCGCTTTTTGACCAATCAAAGCAAATTCAACTTCAATTGACTGCTCTTGTTGTGCTTTGACATGCTGCACAACTTTCTTAAACAAGTTAATGTTTAAGCCACCCGCCAAACCACGATCTGAAGACACCACAATATAGCCAACGCGCTTAACAGGGCGCTCAACCATATAACGGTGTTTGTATTCAGGGTTTGCTTGGACTAAGTGAGCAATTACACGGCGCATATTATCGGCATACGGACGGCCCTGAGCCATGCGCTCTTGCGCACGACGCATTTTAGAAGCAGCTACCATTTGCATCGCGCGAGTAATCTTTTGCGTGCTCTTGATACTAGCTACTTTGGCGCGAATTTCTTTTAAATTTGCCATACGCTTAACCTAGTATTCGAAAGCTCTTGCGAGCTTCCGAAGGTTGATCCGTGAACCAAACTTAACTAAAGTTTTAGCTATTGCTAAAATTAGTAAGTTTGAGTCGCTTTGAAGCTTTCAATACCTGATTTGATTGCTGCTTCGATGTCTTTGTTATAATCACCAGTTTCATCGATCTGTTGCATTAACGCAGCTTGTTCAGAACGGAAGTAAGAAATTAACGCAGCATCAAAGTCTACGATTTTCTTCACTTCTACGTCAGCCATATAGCCTTCGTTAGATGCATAAACAGAAACAGCTTGGTCAGCAATTGAGTAAGGAGCATATTGTTTTTGCTTCATTAACTCAGTTACACGTTGACCATGCTCAAGTTGCTTACGAGTTGCTTCATCAAGATCAGAAGCGAACTGAGCAAACGCAGCCAATTCACGGTATTGTGCTAAAGCGGTACGGATACCACCAGACAATTTTTTGATGATCTTCGTTTGAGCAGAACCACCAACACGTGATACAGAGATACCCGCGTTCACAGCAGGACGAATACCTGCGTTGAATAATGATGTTTCTAAGAAGATCTGACCGTCAGTAATCGAAATTACGTTGGTTGGTACGAATGCAGATACGTCACCAGCTTGAGTTTCAATGATCGGTAACGCAGTTAAAGAACCAGTTTGACCAGTTACTGCACCGTTCGTGAATTTCTCAACATAATCAGCTGAAACGCGCGAAGCACGTTCAAGAAGACGCGAGTGAAGATAGAATACGTCACCTGGATACGCTTCACGACCTGGTGGACGACGTAAAAGTAATGAAATTTGACGGTAAGCAACAGCTTGCTTAGACAAATCATCATAAATGATTAACGCGTCTTCACCACGATCACGGAAGTATTCGCCCATTGTACAGCCAGAGTACGGAGCTAAATACTGCATTGCTGCAGGATCAGCGGCCGCAGCTGCGACAACAGTTGTATACGCCATAGCGCCAGTTTCTTCTAGCTTACGTACCACGTTTGCAATTGTTGATTGTTTTTGACCAATCGCAACGTATACACATTTAATGCCAGAATTTTTCTGAGCGATGATCGCATCGATCGCCATTGCTGTTTTACCAGTTTGACGGTCACCAATAATCAACTCACGCTGACCACGACCTACAGGGATCATGGTATCAACTGATTTATAACCAGTTTGAACAGGTTCGTCGACAGACTGACGCCAAATTACACCTGGTGCTACTTTTTCAACAGCATCAGTTAATTTTGCATCAATTGGGCCTTTACCATCAATTGGATTACCCAAAGCGTCTACGACACGGCCAAGAAGTTCAGGACCAACCGGAACTTCTAATACACGACCTGTGCAACGAGCTTTTTGACCTTCTTGCAGGCTTAGGTAGTTACCTAAAACAACGGCACCCACTGAATCCTGTTCTAGGTTCAGTGCCATACCAAATAAGCCGCCGTCGAATTCGATCATTTCACCGTACATTGCATCTGCAAGACCGTGAATGCGCACGATACCGTCAGATACCATGACGATGGTACCTTCATTCTTCGCGGTCGCGCTGGTGTCCAGATCGCCGATACGCTGTTTAATGAGCGCACTGATCTCGGATGGATTCAGTTGTTGCATTGCGCTATTCCTCAATCTTTTTTAAGTTCAGTCTTTTTGCTATTACGCAAGAAGACGAGTCCGCATTTTTTCAAGCTTGTTAAGCGCAGAGTCATCTATCACTTGGTCGCCTGCACGAATCACAACACCTGCGATCAACGCTGGATTAACGTTAACAGTGACATGAACTGTTCTGTTAAAACGTTTTTCAAGCGCATGAGCTAAAATATGCTCTTGTGTCGCATCGATTGGAAAAGCAGATTCAATTTCTACTTCCAATGTGTTGTTGTTCTGCGATTTAAGTAGTTCGTATTCTGTTGCAATTTCAGGCAATAAAACTAAACGATCATTATCTGCAAGCAATGTCAAAAAGTTAGACACTGATTGAGTTTGATCTTCACCTAAAACCTTGGCAAAAAGACCTACTTGTTCCGCAGGAGTCAGCTCAGGGCGATTTAAATAAGCGGAAAATGCTTCATCTTGCACCGCAGCACTGAGCAGTTGTAACGCATTTGACCAAGCGTCAGTTGCATTCTGCTCAGATGCATAAGCAAATGCTGCTTTGCCGTACGGGCGTGCTAACGTCAAGAGTTCAGCCATATTCGCCTCGCTTAAAGTTTAGCAGCCAGCTGATTCAGCATGGCATTATGAGCTTCTGCGTCAACTTGTTGGTTCAGAATTTTTTCTGCACCAGCAACTGCCAAAGCAGCAACTTGTTGACGTAATTCTTCGCGAGCAGAATTGATGTCTTGATCAACAGTTTCTTTCGCCTGTTGACGAATACGCTCACCTTCAGCAGATGCTTGGGTACGCGCTTCTTCGATCAATTGTGCTGAACGACGGTTCGCTTGTTCGATCAATTGAGCCGCTTGTGCTTTCGCTGCGTCTAATTCTGCCTTAACTTGTGCTTGCGCATCAGCAAGGTCAGCTTTTGCTTTTTCAGCAGCGTTTAAGCCATCAGCGATTTTACGCTGACGCTCACTAATCGCATTGATTAGTGGAGGCCAAACAAACTTCATGCAGAATGCGACAAAGATCGCAAATGCAATTGCTTGGCCAATCAATGTGAGGTTGATATTCATTTCGCTATTCCTCAATATGTGGATTTAGGAATTAAGCTATTAACCTACAAATGGATTAGCGAAGATGAAGAACAAGCCAATACCAACACCGATCATAGGCACAGCATCAAGAAGACCCGCAATTAAGAACATACGAGTTTGAAGTTGTGGAGCCAATTCTGGTTGACGAGCAACAGCTTCTAAGAAGCGACCGCCTAAAAGACCAAAACCAATCGCAGTACCTAAAGCACCGAAAGCGATCAAGATAGCAGATGCAATTGCAACTAGACCTAAAGTGAGTTCCATGAAAAATTCCTCAGAGGTTAGGTTATTACCAAATTAAACTAAAATTTAAGCCCAACGATCAGGTGATAGTTAGGCAATACCATTAATGCTTTTCGCTTGCCATGCTCAAGTAAACGATGGTCAGCATCATAAAGATAAATGCTTGCAACGTGATTACAAGAATGTGGAAAATAGCCCAAGGCACAGATAACGCCCACTGGATCCAGAACGGCAATAATGCGATCAAGATGAAGATCAACTCACCCGCATACATGTTACCGAACAGTCGTAGAGCTAACGAAACTGGACGAGCAAGGAAAGTTACTAATTCCAAAATTAAGTTCACTGGAATCAATAACGCTTTTGCAAATTTGTTACTTGGGTTGAATGGGTTAAGTGCCAATTCACCGACGAAACCGCCGATCCCTTTTTCACGAATACTATAGAACAAAATTAAAACAAATACAGACAACGACATACCAAGGGTAATGTTCGGGTCAGTAGATGGAACAACTTTGAAGTAAACGTGGTGAGGGTCCATACCAAATACGTTTGCACCAATCAATTGAGCTGTATACGGGATCCAGTCAACAGGGATTAAGTCCATTGCGTTCATGAGGAAAATCCACACGAAAATGGTTAATGCCAAGGGTGCAATTAAACGTGATTTGCCGTGGAAAGTATCACGAACACTTGAGTCTACAAACTCGATAATCATTTCAATCGCTGATTGGAATTTAGTTGGAACACCTGCATTCGCAGCTCTCGCAACTGTCCAAAACAACAAACAGAAAATCACACCAAGTCCGATAGACCAACCCATTGAATCCAAGTGAATTGCAGTGAACCCCATCGAATGAGCTTCTTCAGCAGTCTCAGCCAATTTCCATGTACCATCAGGCATTTTGCCATAGGTCATATTGGTCAAGTGATGCTTGATATACTCGGTCGAAGTCAGGGCATGTTCTTCAGCAGCCATAAATCACACCTGGTCAATGTCAATCATTAAAAAGAAGTAGAAACGAATCAAGCGGATGGCAAAGATCCCGCCTCTACTTCCAAAAATCTCAAAATGTGCTTTACCCTCGTTTTTGTAGACGTGCCACCCAAAATGGCGCGACCCACGACATCGCTTGTACGAGAATAAATCCACAAAACAATGCAACCGGTGACAGCGGTTTAACATTGCTCAAAATTAATATAAAACCCACGATCACAATCGCAAACTTACCGAGCATTCCTCGGTACATATTCAGCATGACTTGTTTTGATGCTCTTGCGCCTGCCGTTCTAAACGACTGCCAAGCAAAATAACAATGTGCCAACCAACATACCAAAGCCCCAAGCGCAGCACTCAAAGCAGCAGTTGTATCTTTCATTGCCCATGCCAGTAAAGCGGCAACAGGAATCATACATGCTTGTAAGAAGACCAAAGCTTTTGCTAATCGTCGGTCAATCATGCGACTAGTTTGGCTCATTTTTTACCCACTTACAGCAGAACTGCTTGACAAGTTTTAATCATGATCGTTTCGAATCGCAGGCATTATAGAGTTACACCCCTGAACATGCAATCTTTTCTCGACTTAAGTCTGCTTTTTTCGTTACCATATTTTTTGACGTTAGAGTCAATTGATTTTTATTTTTTTGATCAATTTTGTGCACTTATTACGCATTTATCGGTTTTTAAAGCCAATTTTTGCCATGCTGTTACAAAATTGTCTTCACCACGCATGCTTTCATCAACGGATTGGAAAACTACTGGGTTCATTTTTTGGTACTGACTGGCACTTGCTGTCGTTTCGGCCAATAAGCACATTTTATTTTGCGGACGATTGTCTCTTAAGTACTTAATTTGGGCTGCAGTCGGTGCAATATGTGGGTCATCGGTTAACGCGCCTGCAAATTTCAGGTTTAATGCTCTTTCTAGGTATTGATAGGCATCATGATAAGACCAATAGTTTTTAGCCTTATTTGAGCTTTCATACTGTTGAGAGGCTTGCAGCATTTGTTGCGAAAACTCTTTCGCATTGGCCATATATTTGGCTTTATTTTCTGGATATTGCTGCGAACGCAAAGTTGCAATAAAGAAAGCAATACGTACCGCATTATTTGGGTCCAACCAAACATGACTATCAACCGTGTTCGCCATAGAAGCGCCACGTAAATTACGCAATGGTAAGGTCGTTAAAATGCCTGAATCTAAGATTGCGATTGCTTTACGGTTCTGATTGAGCATTTTTTCGAGTGGAGCTTCATGCGCTTTACCCAACCAAATCACCAAAGAGGCATCTTGAATCGCTTTACGGTGTGCTGGTGTGAGTTGTACGTCATGACCACTTTGATCTTTTAATAACAGAATCGGCTCTTCTATCCCGTCCGTTACTTGTTTGGCAATCAAATAAATTGGGTGTGTTGAAACCACCAAGCTTTGTGTCCAGCCCCATGTGCTTAACATCGAAAACAAGACAAAAACAAATAGGCGAGACATCACAACATTACTCAATTTAACGAAGCATGTTATAATATAACAAAAGTTAAAAAATGCCTATGTCTATTTTTAGATTCGCTGCACTATCCATCGTGCATTTAACTTATATAGATAGTTATCATAAATAGCATGTTATGATAGCGGGGCGATTGGAGTACGATTCAGACACTTCATGTCAGTGAAAATTCAATCAGCCCTACAAAAACAATGAGGTCAATCTATGAGTTCTTGTTCACATGAACATGACAATGCTTTACATGGTGTTCACGGTCATCACGATATTAAAGCGCGCCTTGCCGAAGCAGAACTGTTATGTACTGCGACTGGCGCTCGTCTGACACCTTTGCGTAAAGAAGTGCTTGAACTCATCTTAAATGCCTCTGCCCCAATGGGTGCCTATGATTTATTGGCTAAAATTAAAGGTCAAGCAGACCGCCCTGCTGCGCCTCCTACGGTATACCGTACTTTAGACTTTTTATTAGAAAAAGGCTTAATCCACAGACTCACGTCTATTAATGCCTATATCCCTTGCTGTCATCCGCGTGAAGGTCATCAAGCGGCTTTTCTGATCTGTACGGAATGTCATTCTGTGAAAGAAGCATCAGCTCAAGGCCTGATCCAGCAACTCGATCAACTTGCGTCATCAGACCAGTTTTTAGCGCAACATAGCATTATTGAAATCTCTGGAAAATGTCATCAGTGCAGCACACGCCAGTAAGCACTCCACTTATTCAGCTGGAGAAAATCTCAGTTCGTCGTGATGAGCTGGATATTTTAAGAAATGTAGATTTTGCCTTGCAAGCAAAAGAAATTGTGACGTTGATTGGTCCCAATGGCGCAGGTAAATCTACATTGATCAAAGTGCTACTGGGTATCATGCCGCCGAATAAAGGCAAAATTCACTTTTCTAAAAAATTAAAAATGGCCTATGTTCCGCAGAAGTTTAACCCTTCTGCGAGCCTCCCTTTACGTGTACAAGATTTGCTGGATCTAGAAGTCTGCGAACAGGCGTTACGCGAAGAGATTATTCGCGACACAGGCATTCAAAAATTACAGTCATCCAAAGTACAGCAGCTTTCAGGTGGTGAACGGCAACGGGTGTTACTGGCGCGTGCTTTATTACGTCAACCCGATATTTTAGTACTAGATGAACCAATGCAAGGCTTGGATATTCAGTCCGAAGCTGAGCTTTATGAATATGTCCGCAGTTTGCCTGAACGCTATGGCTGTGCTGTGTTGATGGTGTCACATGATTTGCAATGGGTGATGCAAGGTACACATCGCGTGGTCTGCCTGAACAAACATATTTGTTGCAGTGGCTTACCTGAAAGTATTCAACAGCATCCAGAATACCAAGCGATTTTTGGCACTCAACGTATGTTCTATCAGCATCATCACAATCACTGTGGGCATAGTGATCATGCCGAACCGTGTTCGCACGATCCACGCCCACACATTCACCCTGAGCCAAAGGTCTAAGCCATGATGGAATGGTTACAACTCCTCCTCCCTGCTTGGATCATGGGGTCACTGCTGGTTTTTCTGACCGCTCCTCTCGGCTGTTTGATGCTGTGGCGAAGAATGTCTTTTTTTGCCGACACCATGGCGCACGGCACCTTACTTGGTGTCGCGGTTGCAGGGATTCTGAATTTACCTTTTTGGCTGGGTGTTGCCTGTCTGGCGCTGTTGCTGGTTGCTCTTCTTTGGGTTTTGCACGATTCACGCCTACCCAATGATGCATTACTCGCTTTAAGCTCTGCCACCCTACTCTGCTCTGGTCTGCTACTGATTCAACAAGTACCAAGTTTGCGTCCTGAATTGCTTAGCTATTTGTTTGGTGATCTGCTGAGTATCGAGTGGGCTGATTTACCAATGTTTGCAATGGTGATTGCAGGTGCATTAATCGTACTTTATCGTTCGTGGTCAGCGCAGATTCAAATTGCGATTGATCCAGATATCGCCATGAGTGAAGGCGTGAGTGCGAACTGGCAACGTTTGATCTTCATGTTGTTATTGGCACTGTTTACCGTATTGGCGTTACGTGCAGTCGGTTCATTATTGATGGGTGCTTTACTGGTGATTCCCGCCTTGAGTGCACGCTTATTGGCGCACTCACCAAAACAAATGGTGGTTTGGGCATTTGTGTTGGCACAGCTCGGGGTTACGGTTGGTCTATGGTCAAGTGCTGCACTGAATATTTCTACAGGCTTAAGTATTGTGCTATGTATGGCACTTTGCTTTGCCGCTATTTTCATCACGCAAAAACTCAAAAGCCAAGCTCAATCTGCCTAATCGGGCAGTCAGCTTGACTGTTGGATCGCACTGAGTAAAAGTGCTGCACCACTAAACATCACCGCAAAACCACGATTTAAATATTTTTGCTGTGTCGGTGAGCGAAGCAGTCTCAATACTTTCGAAGCCAACCCAGTATAGCCCGCCATGACAATCAGGTCGATCGTCACCATCGTGACCGCCATGATGAAGTATTGCAGCCATTGCGGTCGACTCAAATCCAGAAATTGCGGTAAAACAGCCAACAAGAATACAATGGCTTTAGGATTACTCATATTCACCACAAAGCCTTTCAATATTAAGGCTAAAGCGGATTGAGGTTGTTCCTGTCGAATCTCGATCGCCTGAATCGGTGCAGTCCACTGCTTATACGCCAAATAAACCAAATAAGCGACGCCAAACCATTTCACCACCTGAAAAGCCCAAGGTGTTGTCGCAAACAGCACACCAACACCTGCTGCCACAATCAGAATTTGTATCAATAAAGCCACTTGTAGGCCTATGACATTCCAATAGCCATGTCGAAATCCATAGTTTAACCCACTCGACATTGAGGCAATTGCGCCTGCGCCTGGTGAGATACTAATCACCCAGCATGCCAACATAAAAGCAAACCAAATCTGCAAAGACATAACAACGACGGTCGAACAATAAAAGGTGAATTATACCGTTTTATCAGCGCATCGCATTGATATTTTAGGCAAGAAAATTTAGCAAATAAGCTACTCAGCCCACATAACATCAGGCACAATTATTGTTTTCCCCTTAAAAATAACTAAGGAGTTTTTAATGGCTGCGCAATCTGTCATTCTTCCATTACCTTCTGACCACGCCCGCTTTATTGTTTTACGTTTAAAAGATTTAAGCATTGCCGAATTAAAACAACAGATTGAAGCACTCCTTTCGACCCGTGACCGTTTAATCACACAGCACCCCAATGACCAGATTAAAACAGCCATCGCGTTTGGTCCCGAACTTTGGGCGCAACTCAACTCACAAACACCTGAAGGATTTAAACAGCTCGATCCGCAACAGGGTGCGTTTAATATGCCAGTGGTGCCTGCTGATGTATTTATTCATCTCGCCAGCGCCCGTGCAGATATTTGTTTTGCCATGAGCCAAGCTTTTTTTAACGGCATTCAAGATAAAGTCGAAGTTTTGGAAGAGCGTGCTTGCTTCCGCTTCTTTGATGGCCGCGATATGACCGGCTTTATTGATGGAACCGAGAATCCACAATTTCCAGATGACCGCGCAGAAGCAGCATTACTTCCAGCAACAGCAGGTGCCTTTGCCGATGGCAGCTTTATCTTTGCACAGCGTTATATTCATGATCTTACAAAATGGCAAATGCTCAAAGTCGATGCACAAGAACATGTGTTTGGCCGTACCAAACTTGAATCAATTGAGCTTGATGATGATGTGAAACCAGAAAACTCACATGTGGCACGTACCGTGGTTGAAGACGCTGAAGGTGAGGAAATGGAAATCTTGCGTCACAGCCTGCCTTATGGTGATGGCAAAGGTGAGCAAGGCTTATTCTTTGTCGCTTACACCAATAATTTAAGCATTATTGACGAGATGCTGAAACGTATGTTTGGGACCACAGGTGATGGTATTCATGATCGCTTGCTGCATTTCACCACTGCCATTGATGGTGCTTATTATTTCGCGCCAAGCGATGAATTATTAGAACAGATTTTAGAAGATTAAAACCATCAGATGCTATGTTTATCAATAACATAGCATCTGCATGATCACCAAGTTGCTACTCACTGCAAAAAGATTTATGTGAATATGTTAATTCCGCACAAATCCCACTCCCCTTAAGCCGATAAAATTTGCTATATTGGTCGTTTTTCCGCGACATTTATTTTCGGTAACTATGAATACGGCAATACAAGCAGCTCTCGATCATGCGGTACAAACCCTGCAACAACAAGGTGTACTTCCTTCAGATTGGACCAACACGAGCCATTTAACCCGTACCAAAGACCGAAGTCACGGAGACTTTGCTTCAAATATCGCCATGATCGGCTCAAAAGTTGCAGGGATGAAACCTCGCGATCTTGCTGAAAAAATCTTGGCAGCCCTCCCAGAAGTGGCTGACATTACCAAAGCAGAAATTGCAGGTCCGGGTTTTATCAACTTCTTTTTAAATGCAGACCAACGCTATGCAGTGCTTGATCAAATCCAAGCACAAAAAAATGACTATGGTCGTAGCCAAGCCAATGCAGCTAAAAAAATCCAAGTCGAATTTGTCTCTGCAAACCCAACTTCTAGTCTGCACGTCGGCCATGGTCGTGGTGCTGCTTATGGCATGACCGTTGCGAATCTATTAGAAGCAACGGGTGCCAAAGTTGATCGTGAATATTATGTCAATGATGCAGGCCGTCAAATGGACATTTTGGCGACTTCAACTTATTTACGTTATTTAGAATTGACAGGACAAACCTTAGTTTTCCCTAAAAATGCCTACCAAGGCGATTACGTCAAAGAAATTGCACAAGAAATTATTGATAAAGATGGCAATGCACATGTTCGTGCAGTTGCTGACATTTATAAAGATGTACCAGAAGATGTTCAATACGCTGAAGAACTCGACGCAGAGGGCAACAAAGTTGTCCTTTCCGGCGACAAAGAAAAACACATCGATGGTTTGATTGCAAACTCACAACAACACTTGGGTGCGGACTACCGTGTTTTCCATCAAGCAGCCTTGCATGCCATCTTAGATGACATCAAAGATGACTTGGCTGACTTTGGCGTGACCTTTGATAAATGGTTCAGTGAAGACTCATTGACCGACAAAATTGACGAAGCACTAGAGACTCTGGACCAACGTGGCTACCTCTATGAAAAAGATGGTAACATCTGGTTTAAATCAACTGAATTTGGTGATGAAAA
Source organism: Acinetobacter sp. NIPH1876 (assembly GCF_022808535.1). Classification (NCBI taxonomy): domain Bacteria; kingdom Pseudomonadati; phylum Pseudomonadota; class Gammaproteobacteria; order Moraxellales; family Moraxellaceae; genus Acinetobacter; species Acinetobacter sp. NIPH1876. The sequence continues at coordinate 139,201 of NZ_JALGBR010000012.1, read as the reverse complement.
AGACCGCGTAGTGAAACGTCGTAATGGTCAAACCACTTACTTTGCTTCTGACATTGCTTATCACTTAAATAAATTACAACGTGGCTATACCGACCTGATTGACATTTGGGGTTCTGACCACCACGGTTATATCTCACGTGTCAAAGCAGCGATTGATGCCATGGGCTACGACTCGAAGAAACTGACTGTACTTTTGGTTCAGTTCGTGAGCTTGTGGCGTGGTGGCGAGATGGTACAAATGTCATCTCGTTCGGGTCAGTTCGTGACTTTACGTGATCTACGTAAAGAAGTGGGTAATGATGCCGCGCGTTTCTACTATGTGATGCGTAAGTCTGAACAACACATCGACTTTGACCTAGACCTTGCGGTTTCACAAAGCAAGGACAATGCTGTGTATTACATTCAATATGCCCATGCACGTATTTGTCGTATGTTAGAAAAAGCAGCTACGACAGGGATCAATTTTGATGCTGTTGCAGCACGCGAGCAAGCCAATCGTTTAGAACTTGATGCTGAAACAGAAATTCTGTCTAAGCTTGCTGCTTATCCTGATATTTTAGTCCGTGCGGCAAATGTCTATGAACCACACCAAATTGGGAACTATCTTAAAGAGTTAGCTGCGCTATTCCATGCTTGGTATAATGAGCATAAGGTTTTGGGTGATGATGTAGCGCTTACACAAGCACGTTTATTGCTTTCAATCAATGTACAGCAAGTTTTACGCAATGGCCTAGAATTACTCGGTGTATCCGCTCCTGAGACCATGTAAAAAAGTGAAGCGAAAGCTTCACACATGGTCGCAAGACGGAGGGCTGTGCCCGAAGTAACGATGTAAATAGCAAAGCAACGCTTTGCACATCGTCGCAAGACCGAAGGCTATGCCTGAGGTGAGCGGTAATCAGCAAAGTAACGCTTTAAACACATGTAAACTTAAACCATGATTGTTAAACAATATGGTAAACAAAGCATTATTTTCAAACATAATGCTTTGTTTTTAAGCAGATTCAAGTTACAAATAACCTAATAGGATCAAGAGGAATTTCTGGTGTTTGGAAAAACGCAACGTGGTGTATCTGAACGACCAAACAAGCCTAAAAAACCACTCATTCCGAAGTGGTTAGGAATGCTTGTCGCAGTTCTCGCGATCCTGTGCGCTGCCGTGATGCTCATGCTTTGGCAACCATGGCAGCCTGTTCCTGCAAAAAATCAGGTAACGTCTGAACACTATGAAGAAGAAAATACCAATAAAGACTACCGTTTTTATGACTTACTTCCGCAACAGCAGGTAACCCCAATTCCTGAACAAGCTGTGCCTGAGGCCAAACCTCAGGGCAATGTTGTGATTATCGAGTCACCAAAACCTGAAACCACAACAACAGAAGATCCAAGTGGCATCACCCCTAGTGAACAAGCTGCAGCGCCTGCACATGCGACTTATATTTTACAAGTACGTAGCTACCCTGACCCAGACAGTGCTGACGCACGTCGTGCAGAAATCATCCTGAATGGTTTATCTGCAGATGTGGTGAAAAGCGTTGAAAATGGCCAAACTTGGTATCGTGTGTTCTCTGGGCCTTATGACAGCCAAGAATCTGCGCTTGCTGCTCAACAGACCTTACAACATAGCGGCATTGATTCAATTGTCATTAAACGCTAAAAATAGAGTCACAATAAAAAAGGGAACAATTAGTTCCCTTTTTTATGCTTAAAAATTTATGCGCATTGAGAATGCAGCGTTCCTTGTTCAGCACGTTGAAAAGCTGGACGCTGCTGAACACGTTGTACAAAAGCCTGAATGTTTGGATACTTACCATGTAAGCGGTTCTGAATCGCAATCAGTGGAAAGGCCATTTGAATATCTGCAAAAGAAAAATCACCTGCAAAATAATCATGTTTTGACAAATAATCCTCAAGATACAATATATGTTCTTTCACTCGTGGACGGACAAAGCCAGCTTTAACACCATCGGTAATTTTTTCCGCAATCGGACGAATCACCCAAGGAACGTGTTTGCTGACATTATTCATCACTAGGGTCATGACCAATAAAGGCATCAATGAACCTTCTGCATAATGCATCCAGTACAAATATTGACGTTGATCAGATGCCTGTTGAGGTTTAAATGTGCTTTGAAGATCATACTGCTGTTGTAAATAATCTAGAATCACAGCAGATTCAACAATCACATCATCCCCATCGACCAAAATAGGTGCTTTACCGAGAGGATGAATTTGTTTAAGGCTTTCTGGCGCTGCGTAACTGGCTGACCTTTGGTAATACTCAACTTGGCAATCCACACCAAGTTCTTCTAACGCCCACAAGATGCGGAACGAACGTGAGCATTGTAGGTAATGTAAGGTAATCATTTTTGTGCCTGCTTTTTAGCTGCGTAACTATGGTTTTAGTCCCTCTCATAGCTACGCTTAGAATTATGTTTTGCCCAAGCACAATAGCACTTTAGTCTTAAAGAATCATGGTCTGTATGTCTAAACTACGTAACAAAGTTTTAGTAACAGGCGTTTTGCTACAGACATTGAGAAGCTTTTCTTGTAAGTCTTGTGAAACAGGTTGTTTAAATATTACTCGACGCTCAATTCTTTCCTGCTGTTCCCGATTAGTATGGAAGTCCACTTCCACCGCAAACTCACCCAAATCGATTTCCTTATGCTGCGCATACATTCGCAAGGTAATCATGGTACAGGAGGCCAGACTTGTGGTGAGGAAATCATAAGGTGCAGGACCTGTATTGTGTCCACCAAACTGTTCTGGCTTATCAGTAAGAAATTGATGTGTACCACTCTTCACCGCCCCCTTCCAAGGTTCAGGCAAAGTCTGGACGGTTGCACTAGCAATAATACTCATTTTGATGCCCTCATTTGATCAGGTAATACAGGTGCTTCTAGGCGTTTACCTTGGTAATCTGGAATTTCCCCAAAACGAGCATCGTGATTAATCCAGTCTTCACGCGCTTGCTTTAACTCTTCCATGGTACGCCCTACGAAATTCCACCATAGTAAAATCGGCGATTCAAACGGTTCACCACCAATCAATAACACGCGATGACCTTGAGTTAACTCGACTTCAATTTCAGTGAGTCCAGTTTCCAAAACCACCATATTATCGGCAGTCAGCTCATGACCATTGACGCGAGCCGTGCCCTCCAACGCCATAAAAGCATATTCAAACTTTGGATTGAGTGGAATACGGGTTTTGGTATCGGCTTGTGCAGTCAGATCTACCCCAACCAAAGGCGTATGCACTTGCACAGGTGAAGTTGTATCGAGGAAATCTCCGACCAGTACCGTAAATTCAACCTGATCTTTATTCACGATTGGTAATTCTGGATAGTGCTCAAACTTAGGCGACATATTCAGTTTGTTATCTGGTAAAGCAATCCAAAGCTGAGCAGCATGCATTTTAGTTTCGGTATCGGGTGCAACTTCGGTATGTGAAATCCCGTGACCAGCCGTCATCAAGTTGACCTGCTTCGGACGGATTAATTGTTTTGAACCCAGACTGTCGGTATGCATCATGGTGCCTTCAATCATCCATGTGAAAGTCTGCAAACCAATATGCGGATGCGGTCCCACATCTAAACCATCGCCCGCTGGAAAACTCACAGGCCCAGCATGATCTAGAAAACACCATGCCCCAACCAAGCGTTTTTGTCGACTCGGCAGAGCACGTTTAATCACGGTTCCCTTGCCAATTTCGGCAGAACGAATGGTAAATTCCTGAATAAATTGATTAATATATGTTTCGCAGTCTTTTGAATCAGAAATATCGTAGTCGTTATTATTGCTCATGATATTGCTCTCTTTTACCTATGCTAATGCAATGAGTTGATAGCTTGATCTTAACAATACCATTACTCAGCAATATAGTCTTTTAGTAATACACAGAGTGTTATTCATGAGACAATCTTGATATAGACCTAATATGCTTCGATAAAATAACGCTTCATGAGGCTTATGGCTTAGCTTGCATATCGACAATCAAGCCTGTTAAACGCCTTACCACAGGCAATAAAACCAAGACCAATGGATAAGCGATCAACCAAGAAAACATCCATGTTTCCAACCAGATCATGGTAAATCCTGAAATAAAGCCCGTTCTCATCCATAGATTAACCAGTGATAAAGTCCCACTCATAAAAAAAGATAAAATCAGCGGTAAGATCCACACTGCATACTTCGCGGGTAATTTCGCAATCAGTCGTGGGCTTGCTTTCAATTCTTGCATTTTTAGCTCGTTTTAATAAAAACAATCTTTAGTAAATTTTAACAGTTTAAGGTTTTATCAACATCACCAATTCATGATACGCAGGATGCTATCTATGCAACAATCTGCCATCGAATCAGCAATAAACCTTGTTTTAAAGCAAACTTATTCAGGGTGATCTTTCTTCACCTGCTGCTTTAAATTTTTCATAAACTGACCAAACTGAGGTAGAAAAGTTTCAAATAAAGGATGATCTTTATTTTCCAACATCACTTCACTAAACAGCTTTAAACCTACTGCAAATGATTTGGTGGTTTGATCATCAAAAAAATCGGCTTTCTTCAAACGTTCGACAATCTCGAAAATATCATCATGATTACCCGTATAAAACTCTAAACGCTCGGTATAGGTTGAAACCTGTCCTTTCGCATCCTTTAAATGCTGTACCGTGACATGATATTGATGTTGTTTCATGCTTCTGCTCCAAGAGGCTTTTAAGCACTCTCTTTAATTTCAACCTGCATTAGGTCGACTTGAAATTGATGAAAGACCGCAGCCAACGACTGTAAAAATGCAGTCTGTTTGGCTGTGGTTAAATCGGCACAACGAATTTGCAGCACTTGGCCGTTAGGGATTGAAGCTAAATTAAACTTGGTCTCAGCACGATGAAACTGATAACTGGCAATCAAGCCTGCCTGCACCAGATCACTAACCACCCGATACACCGTTGCCAAACTCAACTGCTGTTTCTGTTCATGAAGTCGTTGATAGATCTGCTTTACCGTGAGCTCGTCTGATTGTTGTGCCAGCACAGACAATACCGCCATACGTGGATGAGTCACCCTTAGACCCGCCTGCTTGATTTTCTGTTGTAGCTCTAACATGTTTCGCTCCCAACTTATAAACGTCCAATGGCGATGGCAGCCTGATCAATTTTTTCTGCAATTTGATGGATCTGTTCTTGTTGCAAATCTGCAATATTTAGCTTTAAACGCAATGCGGTTTTCAGATTTTCCATCGCGCGATGAATATCAATCAACTGATCATTATTATGAATTTCACGTCTTAGTCGCAGCTTTTGTAGAAGTGCCAACAGCATGTCTTGCTGCTCTTTTAAATAGCTGTCGCCATAGTCGGTAATCTGGTATTGCTTACGTTCAGCATCCAGCACGCGAATCAAATTCATTTCTTCCAACGCAGTTAATGTTGGATAAATCGTTCCTGCACTTGGGGTATAGCCATCCCCGACCAGATCACTAATTTCTTTAATAATTTCATAGCCATGTTTGGGGCTTTGCTGAATCAAATGCAGTACCAACAGTTTCATGCGACCTGATTCAAATAAGCGACCACGACGGCCTGAACGGTGATGTTCTCGATGGTGTAAAGCCGCTTCGGCTTCATCATGAGGATGCTCGGATTGATGTTTCATCTGTTATTTTTCTCTATATTTGCTTAATTTACGCTTATTAAGATATATCTTAATATATCTTTTATCAAGTTAAGATATAACTTAAATTTTAATAATTTGATATTTATGGAGTTATTTATTCTCAAAAGAACTTTTGGAAAATTAAGTAATAAAAAAGAGCTTCTAAGCGCTCTTATTTTATTGGTAGTAAGTATTGAAATTGATCAAAAAAGGTCTATTTACCTTTAAATACAGTCTTAATGTAATTTAAGATATTGATAATAAATATTTTAAGGTAATTTTCCATAATGCCTTTATTTTGATAGCGTAGCTTATCTGCTGTTATAGAACTATCCTAAGCATTATTTTTTAAATCAATTGCTTTTTTTATTGCTATACCAATGAATGCTGTAGTTAATAGAATTATAAACCATACATTTTCACTTAGATCATCTCCTCTAAGTGAAAGTAATCCGATAGCTAAGAAAGGGGAGGTTATAGCTAATAATATTGCTCTTATAAATCGCATTTTTCTGTCATCTTTTGCAATGTCTGGTTTTCGATTCTTAATCGCAAATTCGCCAATAAAAATTAAACCTATAGATACTATTAGAAACCACATATTTCACTTCCCCATTTCTTAATTTTTATAAAATTAGCATAATACGGTTTATGCAGAAAAAATCCAAATTTTTTAATTAATATCAAACATTTAAAATTTATTTTAAAAAATAAAAAAGAGTGCTCAAACACTCTTTTTTTACGACCTTAAATACGACTAAAACCGCTTCGTATAGTTCACAAATAACCGATCTTCACCAAAGTCATTGCCATGTTTGACCTTGTAATCAACCCGCAGATATTGAATGGCAAATCCCTTTAAATAAGGCTGCTGAAAAGCATAATTGATCAAGACATTGGATTCAGTTTCATGATTTTTCACACCATTGGCCGCTTTAAAGTCATAGCCATAGACATACTTCACCATGGCATTTAGTCCAGGTACATAATCTTTAAAATCATAGCCATACATCAGATGATAGGACTTTTCATTCTTTTTAAAGAAACCTGTGGCATTCCAGTTAATAAAATACAATTCAGGTAAAAATCCATCGGGTAAGGGATAGGCAGATTCACCAACAATCTGTTGATAACCCAAACCAAAACTCTGATTATTCACTTTCAGCATTTCCAGTAACCCAATATTTTGCGCATCAACCTCGAAGTTATTGCCATCATTTTTGGCGTTGAAATATTTAAACTTGGAGTTAAGCGAAAAAGTCGGCTGTTTCCACGTATGCTCTAGACCGAGATAGTGTTTGTTATATAAATCTTCCAGATTACCAAAATAGTATTCTCCTTTCAGGCTAGGCGTAAACTGATAACGGAAGTCAAGATAATTCAAACCATCGGAATAGGCGGTTTTACCATTCGAAGTGAAGGAGAACTTATGAAAGTTATCTTCATTCCGCGGAGATACTTTTGTCACCCGACCCAGTTCAACATAGAGCTGATCCGAAATCTGGGATTTTAAATTACTTCCCCAATAGGAGGTGATCAACTGGCGACTGGCATCTGAAGTGGTGACAGGCAAGTCCAACCAAAGTTCTCCGACACTCAATAACGTTTTGCCATAACCCAATTTTAGGGTTGCCCCATATTTTGAATAATCAGACGCTTGCGATTGGGTCTGCCGATCAAAGGGCAAAACCATATCGCTGACATGTCGATCTGCACTTAAACGTACGGCATATTGCAGCGAAGCATCTGCGCCAATACGAATCGGCTGGTCTGCGATCACGAAAGGCGTGTCGTGTAAATTTGAAGTATAAAATAAAGATGCCCCTTGCGACCAACTGCCAAAATTTTTGGCATTCGGATTGTCATAATCCCGATATAGATAGGCATTCTTTAGGTTAAATTTCCATTCATCTTGGATGGCTTGGGTTGGATCTGCTGCCCATACGCCTGAACTCACTCCAGACATCGGCAGCAAGATACTCAGCGTTAAAATTTTCGTATCAAAATGGTTCATCGAATAAATCATCCTGTGTTGAGCTGCCGTGCCATCCACTGGCACAGCGATCTATTTTTATTGAGAATGGCGTGATCTCAGCCGAGGCTTGTCACAACGCTAGGCTGTTCTTTTTTAAGACGTTTAATTAACAACAATGAAATGGCTGCACAAAAAGCAGGAATGGCGAGCAAACTGAGAATGGCAAAGCTAGAAAGATTCAACGACATCAGCCAGCCGCCCATGATAGAACCGACAACAGACCCCACACGTCCAATCGCATTGGCCCAACTCACGCCAGTTGCACGACAATGTGTTGGATAAAAGCTGGATGAAAAGGCATTTGCGCCAACCTGTGAGCCACTGATCCCGACACCCACACCAAACATGGCAAACATCAGCAATATGGTATTGGACTGTTCAATCCCGAGACCTAAACAGATCAGGAACAAACCACCAAAAGCATAAGCTGCACTTAAAATTTTAGTCGCATCCATTTTATCCATCAGCAAACCTAAGACGATGGCACCGATTGTTCCACCAATCTGAAAGATCGAGGTGAGCCATGAGGCATTGGATAAGTTAAAACCTGCATTGGTGAGTAAAGTCGGCATCCAGCTTGAGATCATATAAATGATCAGCAGACTCATGAAAAATGTAAACCAAATCAGAAAAGTACCTAAAGCAAGACCTTTGCTAAATAGGTCTTTAAGACTTGATTTTGCCACTTCATTTGCAGGCGGGACCAAACTTGGAATCTGCCTGATATGCGGTGCCATACGACGAATGATGCTTTCAATTTGTTCGGCACTTTTCTGTTTCAAAACCAGAAAACGCAGCGATTCAGGCAATAGATAATATAGGAAAGGCACTGTACATAAAGGTGCAACTCCCCCGATCAATAAAATGCCATGCCAACCGATATGCGGCAGCAGTTGTGCCGACAGAATCCCACCCAAGGCAGAGCCAATGGTAAAACCACAAAACATCATGGTGACCAAATTGGAACGACGGGAAGTCGGTGCATATTCTGACGTTAAGGTAATGGCATTCGGTAAAGCACCGCCTAAACCTAACCCAGTGAGAAAACGCCAAATAATCAGGGTTTGTAAGTCGGATGAGAAAGCTGCAAATAGACTGGCACAACCAAACATGATCACCGAGCCGATCAAAATCGGCTTACGCCCAAGTTTATCGGACAAAGGGCCAAAAATAAGTGCGCCTGCCATCAAGCCAAATAAACCTGCGCCGAATAAAGGTGCCAGATCAGTGGGTTGTAACCCCCACTCGGCTTTCAATGCAGGCGCAATAAAACCGACTGCCGCGGTATCAAAACCATCAATTGCAACAATCAAAAAGCACAACCACATGATTAGCTTTTGCAAAGCTGAAAGTGGAATTTCATCAATGAAATTTTGTACGTCTATGGTTTTCTGAGACATAACGACTCCTTTTGCCAATACCTTGGCTAGTGCAATCCTTAGCAAAGGTGCTCAACTCTATTTATTGTTCAGCGTGAGCACCTGTTTAAACCACTCAGATCAAGTGAGTTATTTCACATTCACGGTGATGCCTGTTAGGCCTGTAATCTCCGCACGCATCACATCACCGCGAACCACAGCACCGACCCCTTCAGGCGTACCGGTAAAGATCAAGTCACCCGCTTTCAGTTCAAATAAGGTTGACAGATTGGCAATGGTCTCGGCAACTGACCAGATCAAATGGGTGATATCACTGCGTTGTACCGTTTCACCATTCACGGTCAAATGAATATTGGCCTGATTGATTTCACCAGTTTCCGTCATCGGGTGAATGGGGCCAATCGGCGCAGAAAAATCGAATGCTTTGCCAATTTCCCATGGACGCCCTTTTTCACGCATACTCATTTGCAAGTCACGGCGCGTCATGTCCAAACCAACGGCATAACCATAAATGTAATTTACGGCATCTTCGACCGAAACATTTTTAGCATCGCGTCCTATCGCCACCACCAACTCAATTTCATAATGATAGTTTGAAGTTTCAGTTGGATAAGGAATCTCTACTGCATCCTGATTAACGGGTACGATCGACTCTAGATCGTTCGGCTTACAAAAGAAAAATGGCGGCTCACGATCTGGATCAAAACCCATTTCACGTGCATGGGCAGCGTAGTTACGGCCGACACAATAGACACGACGTACTGGAAATTGCTGATCTGAGCCATGAATAAACAGGCCCGCGGGTGTCATTGGCTGGAAAATAAAAGTCATGGCATATTCCTTGTTGATATAGGTTAAATCAGAGCCTTAAAACGCATCGGCTTGCTGTTCAGGCGCAGCTTTCTGGAACGCGTCGAGGGTCATACAATGCTGATAAATTTCATTAATTTGAGGATACGCCGACAGGTCGACCTGAAAGCGTTGTGCCGATACCACTTGTGGAATCAAATACGCATCAGCAATGCTGACTTGCTTGCCATAGCAGAACTTTTCCCGAGTTGAATCTTCAGCCAATATGTGCTCTAAGGCTGAAAAGCCATCCTGAATCCACTTGGCACACCATGCATTGATCTGGGCATCATCCAGTCCAAGCTGGCGTAAATACTCCAGTACACGCTTATTGTTTAAGGGATGAATATCACATCCGATCAAGGCTGCAATGGCACGTACTTTCTCTTTACCCAATGCATCTGCTGGCAGCAAAGCAGGCTCAGGGTATTGCTGTTCTAACCATTCGATAATGGCGGGGCTTTGTAACAACATACCTGTCTCCGTTTCCAAGACGGGAACAAAACCCTGTGGATTTAGCCTTTGAAAAGCAGCTTGATGATGCTCATTTTTCGCCAACGATACATAGCTCGCCTCATAATCCAAACCCTTGAGATTCAGGACAATGCGGGTACGGTGCGATGTGCCACTGCGGAAAAAACCATACAGTTTCATGGACTCACTCCTTCAACATGACGTTCACGCACCGAATACAGGCCTAACTTCCGTTGCAAAGGAGCCTCATCGGCAATAAACACATAGCATGGCTGCGCAGATGTATTGATTAAATCAATAGCAGCAAAACACGGTGCACACGCGGTATCTGCTTGGGTTAAATGGAAGTCCTGTTGATCAATCTGGATGGTCAGTCCACCTTCAACCACATGAAAGACCTGTGCAGTGGAACGTAAAGGCAAAGACAGGGTTTCATTCGGACGCAGGAGTAAAGCTGAATAACCGAGAATATGCTGACAATCTTGACCTGTTTCAGGATTGACATAGGCCACTTGTAACGGGTCCTGATAGCCAACTTTTTCGGCCAAAGCATCCAGTACTTTTTTAGTGTCTTTCCAGGCATAACGCATCATCGGATAAGGGGCATCTTCACGACTAAAATGTGGTGTTGGCACAATACCCGCGGCATATTGAGGCGTAGACCCTTGATTAATCCGATCCACTTCCTGACGGCGACCCTCTTCTACAAAAGAGGCTTCCATATAGTAAACCAGCGGTAAATCAAGGATATCCATCCAGATCACGGGTTGATCGCCATCATGTCCATGCTCATGCCACAACCCAGACGGTGTCAGGATCATGTCGCCATGTTCCATAATGCATTTTTGCCCTTCGACCGTGGTATAGGCACCCTCTCCTTCAACAATGAGACGCACCGCATTCGGTGCATGTCGATGTGCAGGCGCCCACTCTTGCGGAAGCAGCAATTGCATGCCGAGATACATGGCAGGACTGACTTTCATATTCTCCAAGCCATGCCCAGGGTTGGCGAGTGCCAAGACACGACGCTCGGCCTTTTCAATCGGTGTTAACTCACCTGCTTCTAACAACAGCGGCTTGATCTGCTGAAAATACCAAGCAGTGGCAACCGTTTGCGGTCTTGGTTTATGAGGTGGAATAAAGCTTCTTAAATTGGGCCACAATGGCACCAGATTGGATGCATTCAGTTCTTCACGATAACGTTCTGGTAGCTCTTCGAGCGTGCCTAACTGTTCCATATGTCATTCCTTTTTCTGCGCATGGAGCACAATACTAATGACGATAATTTCATCAATATTCGGTGTTGGCTCAATGTAACAATCAGGATGTGTTGAATCTATGCACAAAAAACAATAGGCTGTATTGATAAAATCAATACGGTAGCTCATCGACATGTTTGATCTGGATACACGACTGCTGAAAATTTTCTTTGAAATTTTTCAGCACAAAAGTATTTCTAAAGCAGCGGAACAGTTGGGTATTGGTCAACCCACGTTGAGTATTGCACTGAATAAACTCAGAGCACATTTTCGTGATCCATTGTTTGTGCGTATTGAAAATAAAATGCAGCCCACTGAGCTTGCTCAACAGATCTATCCGATGGTTGTCGAAATCTTAAACCGCTTGAAGTTAGTCCAGAATTACAATATTGACTTTGATCCACAGACTTCGACTTATCAATTCCGTATCAGCATGACCGACATCAGTCATTTGGTATTTTTACCACGTCTAATGAATTACATGCGCCAGCACGCACCTTCAATTCGACTGGAAATTTTACCGATTGATAGCCAAACCGCACCAATGATGTCGAATGGGGATATTGATCTCGCCATTGGATTTCTCCCTCAGTTGGAAGCTGGTTTTTACCAACAAACCCTGTTTCAGCAGCATTACACCTGTATCGCCAGTCAACAACATCCGAGACTGACAGGAACTAGCTTGTCTGCTTTGGAGTTCGCTCAGGAGTTACATGTCGATATCTTGGCGACTGGGGGACATTATGTAGTGGAACATGAGCTGCAAAAACACGGCGTCAATCGAAATATTCTGGTGCGTTTACCGAGCTATTTGGGAGTTGGTCTAATTGTCCGAGATACGGATACCATTGCGACAATCCCTCACTATCTGGCGCGGGTTTTTATGACCCAAGGTGGACTCAAGACTTTTGAACCGCCTTATAATTTCCCTCAATTCAGTGTCAAACAACACTGGCATTCACGTGTCCATCAGACCCCAAGTAATCAGTGGTTAAGGCAAATTTGCTTTAAACTGTTCTCGACCTAATGCTTAGAGCAAGCTTAAAATAAAATAGCGCATCGAAATCGATGCGCTATTTGATATCTGATTCAATGACTAACAGAACACCTATTCCGCTCTAGAAATACCGGTTGAAATGGTAATGTGCTTATATTCAATAAAGTCATCCATCGCCGCCATACCATTCATTCGGCCAAGTCCAGAATTTTTGAAACCGCCTTCCTCAAACTCATCATAAACCACAGCCCAATCATTGATCCAAACCGTGCCTGCTTCCATTTCCGTCGCCACCCGCAACGGTAAATCCACATCACGACTCCAGATTGAAGCCGCTAAACCATATTGGTTGTCATTGGCGAGCGCAATCGCTTCCGCTTCCGTATCAAACACCTGTAAAGTCAGCACTGGCCCAAAGGTTTCTTCCTGAATGATTTCCATCGAATTATCATTCACTTCAAGCAAAGTTGGGCGGTAGAAAGCCCCTTTCGCCAACTCACCCTCAGTGATCGGCCCACCACGAACAATGACCTTCGCTCCTTCGGCAATCGCTTTTTCAACCACCGCATCTACACGTGCTACATTATTTTTGTCGATCAATGGTCCCATATCACTGCTTGGATCAGCAGCAGGGCCAACTTTAACTGCTTCCAAGCGCTGAGCCAGTTTCTGTTTTAGTTCATCTGCCAGCTCACGTTGCACCAATAAACGTGAACCAGTCATACAGAACTGCCCCGCGAAGATGGTGAGCGCTTTTTCTAACTTCGGCAAGACCAGATCGAGATCAGCATCTTTAAACACGATCATCGGCGTTTTACCCCCTAGCTCTAAGCCAAATCGTTTCAGATGTTGCGCACCTGTGGCCGAAATGGCCTTACCAGTTGCCGTGCTGCCGGTAAAGCTAATCACAGGAACATCTGCTGATTCAACCAATAGGCGTGCTCCACCTCCAGTTGACTCACTAAAAAGATTGATCACCCCCTGTGGTAATGAAGAAAGCTCAGAAAAAATTCGGGAGATCACCGCATTGGTTTGTGCGGTTTGACCCGGCATCTTAATGACTGTTGTAGTGCCCGCGGCCAATGCAGGTGCCAGTGAACGAATCATTAAAACCACTGGAGAATTCCACGGCACAATAATTCCAGACACACCCATCGGTTCACGCAAAACCATGGAATAGCTGCCTGGCTTTGGTTCTAATGCTCGACCGTACTCGGTCAAGGTTAATGCCGCGTAATAACGTAATTTGGCAGGAACCATCGTCACTTCAAAGCTGGCTTCTGCTTTAATTTTTCCATTTTCAGTGGCAAGGATCTCAATCAACTCATCTGCATGGCGTTCAAAAGCATCGGCCATTTCATTGAGTACTTTTGCGCGTAAACGGCGGTCACGCTTCCAATCGGTTTTTTTTAATGCGGTCTTTGCTGCCCATATCGCATTCTGCACCTGCTCTACCGTCGCATTGGCATATTGCCCGATCACTTCATACGTTGCTGGATTAATCGACTGTATATGCTGATGAGAGTCCACCCACTCACCATTAATCCAGTTTTTAGCTAGTCTATTCATCTGCACATCCTAAAATGAAAATAAGAGAAGATCGGCTGAGTCCTCAATCAAATATCTGTTTGCTACCATGTTCACCATCCTCTTTCACTCACACAATCGACAATCTAAGCAATTGCCAAACTGCAACCCATGCGATTTCTAAACAACACTTGCAAGTTACTTTGGATTCATGGGTTTGACTTGTGATGGCAATACATCGCTAGCGTAAATGCGGATTGAATTCCCGATCTTCTGAGATCACCCGATATCAATAGGGGTTAAAGCGAGGCAAACACCCTACCAAATGAAGTTTTTTGTTCGCTAGACCACAAAAAGCAAAACCATGATTCGCTTTTTCCGAACAATGCCTTATGACGACTGTTGCAAAATGCTCTGAATCTGGCTATCCCAAGGCGTGGGATGGCCAATTTTTCTGGATAGGAAATCAACCAAAGCTTGAATTTTAGGAGAAGCTCGATTCGACATGCGATAAACCACTGAAATATTGCCTCCCGAAGGAGAAAACTCAGGCAAGATCACCTTGAGTTGCTGCTGGAAAATGGCATCTGCAGCAAGAAAACTAGGTAAAATCGCAATCCCCAAGCCCAGCTTGGCGGCTTCCAATAATTGATGACCACTATCTGTGCGCAGATAAGGTGAAATGCGAAAAAATGCCTTCTTAGCATCGACAGGGAGTTGCCACATACCATGTGGTTCTCGGGACAAATACAACAGACCACGATGTTGCAACAGCTCATTGGGATGTGTTGGTCTTCCATATGCTTGTAAGTAGTCTGGACTTGCGCAAATATAATGATGATTCGGTGATATCGTTTGACTGATTAGATTGGAATCGGGTAATTCTCCCATCCGAATCGCTGCATCATAATGACCATTATTCAAATTGACGAATTGATCACTCGACTCAATATCCAGCTTGAGTTCAGGATACAGTTGCATGAACTCCACCAAATAAGGCGCGAGAAATTGAATGTTAAACGCCTGTGGTACCGATAAACGAAAACTGCCACTTAAATGCTCATGCCGAGCACCAATGGACGCTTCCAAGTCACTTAGCTCCGCCAGAATCTTGGTCGACTGCCGATAAAATTCCTGCCCAGCCTCGGTGAGCAACATACTCCGACCACGATGAATCAGTGCGGCAGATAAACGCTGTTCCAATTGTTGAATTCGTTGGCTCACCACCGATTTGGTAATGCCCAGACGTTTCGCTGCGTGGGTAATACTGCCTGCTTCAACCACAGCGATATAAGTTTGCATTTCAACAATCTGGTTCAAAAGGCACTCCCTATCTGGGTTTAGTCGTAGATTGATGTTAGGTCTAATCGTGCCTGCTTGAATAGTCTGTTATTGCAATACTAAGTCTTATCCATGCAACAATCCAAGCAATGTCCTTTACTGTTTATTATTTATGTATCTTTTGCTCTAAAAGCACTTTTATTTTCATACTGAGGAAATCAACAACAGGACCTAAAGCCTGATGTTGTTGTTGCCAATTTTGCTTGCCTATCTTACCTTTATATTCTTGGATCATGCGCTGCAAAACAGGCTGATGTTGCCGTTGTAACTGAGCAACCACCCATTGCGCAGCCTGATCTTTAGGTGCAATCTCGTTCGTCACCAAACTAAAATAAATACGGCATAAGGCCAAAATTTGATTACGCTCATCGGCATCCTCATCCCAATGCGCGACAATCGATGGATAGGTGTCTGCCATCGCCTGCCAGAGTTGCTGTTCAGGAATCTCAGCTGACCACTGCGTCAAACTTGGCCCCAACAAACTACGATGATGCAGTTGTGCTTTCTTCAGCAAAATACTCAGATCTGGGTCTGCATGTTCGCTAAGTATATTGCCTTGGCTTAATTCCTCCCGTAACCATTCCCCAAATTGCAGTTCGTAGCTGAGCGGATAACTTCCCGAAACAATATGATCTTTGCGTACGATGGTGACTTCAAGTGCACGTTGTGCAGTACCAATTGGATGCGAAATTTTTAATAAGGTTTCTGCCAGTTGCTGTCGTTGCTGGAGTGTCAGCGCTTGACTCACCACAACCAAAACATCCAGATCACTTTCTGGACCTAGCCCGCCATCAACAGCTGAACCATACAGATAAATAGCAAAGAGGGATTCACCCAAAAGCTGCTGTAAAGATCCTGTTAACTGTTCGAGTTGCAAGGTTTCGGACATACTTGACCTCTTTTTCAATCGCATAAAAAAGGCAGGATTTTCATCCTGCCCTTGGTCTTATTCCCACTCAATCGTTGCTGGTGGTTTAGATGACACATCGTAGACGACGCGTGAAACATCTTTAATTTCGTTCATGATACGGGTTGAGATTTTATCAACCAAATCATACGGTAAATGCGCAAAACGTGCTGTCATAAAGTCAACGGTTTCAACCGCACGAAGTGCAATCACCCATGCATAACGGCGGCCATCACCTACTACACCCACTGATTTTACCGGTTGGAATACTGCAAATGCTTGTGCAGTTTTGTCGTACCAACCGCTGTCACGCAGTTCTTGCATAAAGATGTCGTCAGCAAGACGAAGAATATCAGCATATTCTTTTTTCACTTCACCCAAAATACGCACGCCCAAACCTGGACCTGGGAACGGATGACGGTAAATCATGCTATGCGGTAAACCAATGGTTGTACCTAATTTACGTACTTCGTCTTTAAACAAGTCACGTAATGGCTCAACCAATTCAAATTCTAAGTCATCAGGTAAACCACCCACGTTGTGGTGTGATTTAATCACGTGTGCTTTACCTTGTTTGCTTGCAGCAGATTCAATTACGTCTGGATAAATCGTCCCTTGTGCCAAGAATTTCACGCCATCAAGTTTACGTGCTTCTTCGGCAAAAACTGCGATGAACTCACGACCAATGATTTTACGCTTTTTCTCAGGATCAACTTCACCTGCCAACGCAGTTAAGAAGCGCTGTTCAGCATCAGCACGAATGACACGGATCCCCATGTTTTCTGCAAACATTTGCATCACTTGATCACCTTCGTTTAAACGAAGTAAACCATTGTCTACAAATACGCAGGTCAACTGATCACCAATAGCTTTATGCAATAACGCAGCAACCACAGATGAATCCACACCACCAGACAAACCTAATAGAACTTTTTCATCGCCAATTTGTGCACGTAACTGTTCTACGCGTAAGTCGATAATGTGTTCAGGCGTCCAAAGACCGCGGCAACCACAAATCTGATGTACGAAATTCGACAGTAGTTCAGCGCCCTTTGCAGTGTGAGTCACTTCTGGGTGGAACTGAACGCCATAGAAACGACGTGCTTCATCACTCACCGCAGCAAATGGACAGCTAGGTGTGCTTGCGGTAACTTGGAAACCTTCCGGAATTGCACTTACTTTATCGCCATGACTCATCCATACGTGAAGTTGGTTCTCGCGATCTTGCAAGTTACCAATTAAATGATCACGTACTAGAATATCCACTTCTGCATAACCAAACTCATGTACTGTACCTGGCTCTACTTTACCGCCAAGTTGTTCAGACATGGTTTGTAAACCATAGCAAATACCCAACACTGGTACGCCTAATTCAAATACAACTTGCGGCGCGCGTGGGCTTCCTTCTTCATGTACGCTCTCAGGGCCACCTGATAAAATAATCCCGTTCGGATTAAACGCACGAATGTCTTCTTCAGACATATCGAATGCATACATTTCAGAATAGACACCCGCTTCACGTACACGACGTGCAATGAGCTGGCTATATTGAGAGCCGAAATCCAAAATAAGGATACGATCTTCAGTAATTTGAGTATTGGTCGTCATGGTTCATCTTAAAGGCAAATGAATTAAGCGCCATATTCTAACATTTTTCACGCTTTGGCGCATCGCAATTCATCATCTATCTTGTTTTTTCATTGAACAGCTGAATCGACACTGATATTTAAACTAAAATTTCACAGCAAAGCACAAAATAAGGAGTATTAAATCAACAATTCTTGCCCATTCTGCTCAACACAAAGCAAAAATTGGTGCTAAGATGACGAGTCAAGATATGCATTACCATGGAAAGGTATTCAATCGACAGCATCGTTGCCTTTTTATACGATTGTGATGTCCTGATTCAAAGGAAAAATAAAAGGGTAACTCAAAAATTAATGGTCCTGATGTTTCATCAATGGCCGAAAATATTTCACTATCATCTAGCGCTTGCCCGACCACGAGCAACAATTAGGACTTGAAAGGACCAATAAAATAATGTTTCAAGAAATGATTGCGGATTTTCAACAGAATTTCTGGTTATATATTTCAATCCCCTTTATCAGTGGCTTTATTGGTTATGTAACCAAGGTCATTGCCATTCAAATGATGTTCTCACCGCTTGAATTTAAAGGGTTGCGATTATTTGGTCTTCCACTCGGATGGCAAGGGATTGTTCCCCGTAAAGCAGAGAAGATGGCCACCACAGCAGTGGAGTTGATGACCTCCAAGCTGATTAAACCCGAAGAAATTTTTGCCCGACTCGACCCCAAACGTATTGCCCAAGAAATTGAAAAACCATTGATGGCAGCGGCTGAGGACATTACCCGTGAAGTGGCTCAACAATACCAACCCGGTCTATGGGAAGGCATGCCTGAGTTTGCACGACAAAAACTGATTAAGCGTGTTCAAGCCAAAGCACCAGAGATTGTTGAACACATTATGAGTGAAGTGCAGAAGGACGTTGCCAAGTACTTCGACATCAAACATATGGTGATCAACAACCTGCTCAAAGACAAACGCCTACTCAATGAAATCTTTAAGAAAGTCGGTAAACAGGAATTTAAATTCTTTAGTAATGTCGGTTTCGTGTTTGGTTTTGCGATTGGTGTGGTCCAAATGCTGTGCTGGATTGTGACCCAAGGTAAATATCCATGGATGCTGCCGATGTTTGGTGGCTTTGTCGGCTTCTTTAGCGACTGGATGGCCTTGCAAATGATGTTCCGTCCGTTATACCCAAAAAAGATCATGGGTTATACTTGGCAGGGTCTATTCATTAAACGTCAAAATGAAGTCGCCGCTGACTATGCCGCACTCATTTCTAAACAGTTGCTGACCTCCCGCAATATGATGGAAGAGCTGTTCTCAGGCACGCATTCAGACAAAGTCATCGAGTTAGTGAGTCGTCAAGTCAAACAAGAAATCGATTTACAGGCCGGTATTGTACGTCCATTGGTGGTCTATGCGATTGGTGGTGAGAAATATCAAAACCTGAAAACCGAAGTGGCAGAGCGTATTCTCAAGCAACTTCCAGACACCATGCGCTATGTGGAGTCTTATGCGGAAGATGCGATGAATGTGCGCAATACGCTGGTTGAACGGATGCAGAAACTGAGTCCAGAAGAATTTGAAGGGATGCTACGTCCTGCTTTTAAAGAAGATGAGTGGTCATTGATTATTGTCGGTGCTGTGCTCGGTTTTCTGGTTGGGGAAATGCAAATTCATTTTATGCTTTAATCATTTCAACGATAAAAAAGGAAGCCTCGGCTTCCTTTTTTAATAGCATTATTTATGCGCATGCTTTTCGATTTTAATCACTTCAATATCCGTCGGTTTATAACGATGCGTATCCACCTCACCGACTAAACGCACGTGATCGCCCACTTTAATTCCTGCTTGGCGCCAAATATCATCATCAATTTCGACGCCGATCGTACCACTCGAATCTTTAAACTCATAATGGTCGCTTTTCAAGTGTTTGCTAATCTGGCCAGTCAGGGTGATACCCGTTTCATCGGCCAATTTCGCGACTTGGCTTACGGTTACCACATTCTTTGCAGCTTCCTGTACCAATACATGATCATCCTTACCTGCCCATGCTAGGCTCGATAAACCTGTAACGACCACCAACCCACAACCGATCAACATTTTTTTCATTTTCATGCCCTATTTGTTTTAACCATTTATGATCTAAACAGAAATAAGCACGGCTGTCGGCTTCAGTTTGTAAGTAAGCGAGTGAGACATACGAATTTAACCCCGCGACTGAGCGCGGGGCAATCTCTGATGAGCTTATTATTTTTCAATCAGATGATCGAGGCTAATACGACCTGCACCATAGAGCATCAACATAAAGAAGCCACCTGCCATCGCAAAGTTCTTCATAAAGTTAATCGCATCTTCTGCACCAGCATGGAAGATAAAGGCTGTAATAATACTAAAAAGACCTAAACCCAAAGATGCAAAACGTGTTTGGAAACCAAATAGTAGAGCCAAGCCACCACCAAACTCAACCAAGATCACCAAAGGTAATAACGCACCTGGAACACCCATGGATTCCATATAACCCACTGTACCCGCATAGCCTACGATCTTGCCCCAACCTGCAACAAGAAAAATATAAGCCAATAACAAACGCGCAATCAAAGTCACAACATTGGCCACGCCAGACTGTGTTACGATATTTTTTACAACAACATTCGGATTAAACATAATTCAGTTCCACACTGTTTGTTTTTTAACATGCTAGCAGTTTATGTAGCTTTGATTTTGCAATAAACACCAATTTAGTTAACATATCGTTCCTAATTTGCAACAATAAAAATATTTTTCTGTCTCAAGCCCTCTCCTCATTTGTTCTGAAAAGTTACCAATTAATTTGCTTTTTATACTGACTTTCTACAGAGGCGCTGCTAGGATTTAGTCCACATTCATAGTGTTAACACCTTCATGGAACTCATTGATTTTATTCTGCACGTTGACGAACACCTTTTAGAATTTATTACCAATTATGGCGTTTGGATTTATGCCATTTTATTCTTAATTATTTTTGTTGAAACTGGTTTGGTGGTGATGCCATTTTTACCAGGAGATAGCTTGTTATTTGCAGCTGGTGCATTAGCAGCGTCTACAGGTGCAATGGACCCATGGGTGCTTGGCGTTCTATTATTTATCGCCGCTGTTTTAGGTGACACCTTAAACTATCATATTGGTCGCTATATTGGCCCACGCGTATTTGAAACCAATTCACGCTTCATCAATAAACAACATTTGCTTAAAACCCAAGCGTTCTTTCAACGTCACGGTGGTAAAACCATTATTTTTGCCCGCTTTGTGCCTTTTGCGCGTACCTTCGCTCCTTTTGTGGCGGGTGCTGGCAGTATGAACTATAAGTATTTCTTGACCTATAATGTTGTGGGTGCATTTTGCTGGATCGCATCGTTCATTACCCTTGGCTATTTATTCGGAAATATGCCAATCGTGAAAGATAATTTTACCCATCTCATTTTCGGTATCATTATTATCAGTGTATTACCAGGTGTGATTGGCTTCATTCGCCAGAAAATGAAGGGCGCCAAAGCGTAATAAGTTGAAGCTTGGTTTAAAACAAACGAAAGATCATTGGCAGCATACAAATCAGTAATAACATGGCCGATCCTTTATATAAGTGGTCGGCTTTGATTCCCACCAAACTTCCCGCCAGTAAAGCACGTCCAAACAGCATCCAGAAAATACTGACTGGAATCAGAATAAGACTAAAAATAGCAAAAACCAGCGCGGCTTGCTCAATCGAGTTCCATGTTTCACTTGGAAAAATACCAGATGCCAACAAGACTGTTTTAGGATTTTTCAAGGTTGATAAAAACAGCTGTCTTTTACGGATATGTTGGTGATGTTGATCTAGTTTTTGTAGATGTGAGCCTTTCCACAGATGGAATGCCATCCACAGCACATAGAGCAAACTGAGCGTATGTAGAATCGCCCCAATTGCGGGCCAAATCGGATCAAATAAATGAATGAAAAGCGCCCATAAACTAATGCCATACAGATAACCCAACCATTCAATTGGGATAAAAGTCATCGTTTTAGGAACACCGTGTTGATGTGTTGCACTGGCAAGCAAAGCATTGGTCGGACCGGGTATTAACAATACCGCCAACATCGCCAAAACAAAAAACCAACTCTCAATCATATACATACCGAACGACTATACATGGGCGCCACCTTAAACGAATTTAGGGCAAAAACACAAATTTTAGCAGTGTGACTGAACGAGACAAATCAGTAAGTTATGGGGCGTTACCAATTCAATTATTTGATTTTTATCAGTATATTTTGAAACATTTTGCTATAATTTAGTTACTGACCGCCATCTTCTGCGATGACGATCAGTTCTCAAAATTTACGATTTTGGGCGTTGTTTTACAATGATTGGGCAACCTTTAAATTTTGCTGCCTGTACAATCGCATCTTGTTGGCCTAATACATTGGCAAGTTCAGTATTTTTGGTATTCATCGACTGTCCCATATTGACCGAGATCGATGGACCAAAGCCCCAACCGCCTCTGCCCCAGCCACCACCAAGGCCAAGACCGACACCCACACCTGTACGTTTTGGCGTTTGCACACCATTTTCGATATAAAGCTGAATACGGTTGTACTCGGCTTGCAACTGCTGGCAATTCAGTGCTTGATATTGTGTCGGCGATACATAAGCTGGCTTAACCGTTGATGCACATGCACCCAATAACATGCTCGCTGCCAAAACAGGCATCCAATATAAGCGTTTCATAAGATTCTCTTATTTCTTTGATTCAATCTCATTGAACAGGGTCACATAAGCGACGGTCAATTTGTGGTCAGATGCCAAATGAATCAAGGGTAAATTCTTTTGATGTGATTCTTTCATCAAGATTGATGGCGGCAACATGCTACCCAGCACAGGCAAACCTTCATCTTTTAACTGTTGAACCACTTCACGAGGTAATTTTGCCTGAGATTGGAACTGATTGACCACAATTCCCTCAATCTCCAAGCGATCATTATGATCATCTTGGGTTTCGAGCACATTTTCAATCAAAGTTTGTAACGCACGTTTTGAAAACACGTCACAATCAAACGGAATCAGCACGCGATCTGCTGAAATTAATGCAGATAAAGTAAAGAAGTTAAACGCAGGCGGTGTATCAATAAAGATACGGTCATAGCGCGCACTGAGAGACTGAATCGAATCACGTAATTTATAAATTTTGTGTTTACTTTCTAGTGCATGCTCTAATGCACCTAGGCTTGGGCTTGCAGGAATCACATCCAGATTGTCAAAAGTAGTTCGATGTACATAACTATCCAAGCCTTTGCCACGTGGTGCTTTCAGGATTGAACCAATCGCATTGCCGATCAAGCCCTTTTGCTGCGTACTCCCTAAAATATCATCAAAGAAGTTTTCAATGTTTGGCTCTAATGCTGCTTTGTCAGCAGAATAGGTTGCATCTTCACCTAAAAGGTATTGGCTTGAATTCGCTTGTGGATCAAGGTCAATCACCAAGGTTCTGAATCCTTGCTTCGCGCTAATCGCAGCGAGATTGACTGTAATACTTGATTTCCCCACACCACCTTTTTGGTTAAACACCACACGCGTTAACATGATTTCCCTCTATAATATTTTTGTAAACTGCACGCAGTTTAACCTAGTGACAAAACAATTACTCAAACAATGTGTCGAACAATCAGGCAAAAACAGGCTTAATCATCACCAAACCAAGAATACCCACCATCGCCACTGTCCCGATGAGTAATCCTGCACGGCGTTGTTCCAATAAAATGCTGCTGTCCCTTTTATAGGTTTTGATCAAAGAAGACCACAACACAAAAAATAAAATCACTTTGGCGTAGAACCAAGGCTGCACCTCAAAGTTATTCATGAACAGTAAAACCGCACCCGTCACAATAATTAAGGTCAAAGATAAATGTTGTAACCCCACCAAGCCTTTACGTGCTTTTGGATTGGGTTGTTGATCTTGTACACCAACAAAGAGTGTTGAAGCACGCAACACAAACACAATGATCAATAAGCTCACTGCAGACATGTGTACAATTTTAGTGAGGAAGAGGTCCATGATTAATCCTTAGCTTTTTGGTGCGTGTGCACATTCAGGGCTGGCAGGTGCTTGGCCTTGCCATTCGCTAGGTATATAAGCATGAATCGCAAGTGCATGGATTCGACCAGGACTCATCAACTCCGCTGCAACGGCATAAATTTTTTGGTGACGTTGTACTAAACGTAGTCCTTGAAATTCATCACTTACCACGATGACTTTAAAGTGTGATTCTTTACCTGGGAAATATCCGCCATGCCCTGCCGACTCATTAATCACTTCAAGATGGGTCGGTGCGAGCGTGTTTAAATGTTCAATCAACTGTTGTTCTAAGTTCATCAGTCACTCTGTAAGGTCAGATTGAGATAGCTCATTAGTATACATGAGCGCAATCTGAGGGAAACTTTTGTACAAAAATTTGCTTTATCCTGCTTTTTTTGCATGAAAGTGCTTTAATTTTATGCAAATAATCAATTTCTTTGCATAAAATTATTGACCCTATTTTTGCATAATGTATTATACACGGCATGCGGGAATAGCTCAGTTGGTAGAGCATAACCTTGCCAAGGTTGGGGTCGGGAGTTCGAGTCTCCTTTCCCGCTCAAATTTTTTAGTGTAAGTTTTCGTAAAAACTGCTCAATTAGCGGGAATAGCTCAGTTGGTAGAGCATAACCTTGCCAAGGTTGGGGTCGGGAGTTCGAGTCTCCTTTCCCGCTCCAGATTCAAAAAAGCCCTAGTCGAAAGATTAGGGCTTTTTTTTGTGCTTTAGTTTAATCTATTTTTTAAATCACCGGTTTATTCGCCTCTACCCATGCTTTAAAGCCGCCATCAAGGTGTGCCACATTACGATAGCCCAATGCCTGCAAGGTCTTTACTGCCAGTGCCGAACGTCCACCACCCGCACAATGTAGAATGGTTCTGCTATTCGGTTGCAATTCAGACTTATACAGTGGGCTACTCGGATCAGAAGCAAACTCTAAAGTGCCACGGGAGATATGCAATGCGCCTGCAATTGTTCCAGCAACCCGCTCTTCTGCATCTCGCACATCAATCAGTATGGCCTGTCCTGAAGCTAATTCTTGTTCAACTTGATCTGGGGTCAAATTTTCAATCTCGGCTTTTGCCTGTTTAACCCATTCAGCAACTGTGTTCATTCTAATCATCCTTCCTTGATTATGGACTCACTCAAAATACTAGCGTATTTCAATTTAAATAAGTCTGGATAAATACACTTTGCAACAAAGCTTAAAAATTAACCAACCCTTCATATCTAAAAATTTGATGCTCCACGTGGAACCTTTTAAATTCCTCAAAGAAAAAGGTGCTTCCAACTACTTGGAAACACTTTTTCAGATTGATTTATTATCCTTAAGACGGTTCTGTGACTTTGGCTTGCACATTGACTGCTTTTTTGCGCTCAGTTTGCATCCCAGCCAGCAGTCCATCCCGTGGCATAAAGGTGGTCGAGATAATCGCAATCACCGCCATACTACCAATATACATCATAATCAGATGAGGACTGCCGCCCCCAACACTGAGTAGCTTCGTCGCAATCAACGGCGCTAGTCCACCACCCAATACCCCCGCCAACTGCACTGAAATCGAGATCCCGCTATAACGGATTTCTGCCGGAAACTGCCGCGCAAACAGCTGCGCTTGCGGTGCATACATAATTGGGAACACTACGCCAATCGCCAACACGATTGCAGTCCAGACCAACACGGGATCTTTGGTATTGAGCATGCTAAAGAACGGATAGCTATACAGCGCCAGTACACATAGGCCAAACATAAACATATTACGCTGACCGACTTTATCGGACAAATGCCCACATAATGGGGTCATAAACATAATCACAATGGCGCCACAAATGGTGGCAAATAGGATCTCTTGTCTAGCAATCCCCAACTGTGTGGTGGTGTAGGCCAAAGTAAAGGTCGAGGCAATATAAAACCATGCATTTTCAGCTGCACGCGCCACAATAATGGTGATCAGTTGCTTCGGATGATTTTTAAAGACCTGTAAAGCAGGGACTTTAACTTCTTCCGCCTGCTGCTTCACTTTTTCAAAATCAGGAGACTCTGGCACTTTGACTCGAATGTACCAACCGACTGCCAGTAACACGATGCTGGCAAGAAACGGAATCCGCCACCCCCAACTAAACAGGGCCTGTTCGGGCAATAAAGACACCAATCCCAATGCAATCGAGGCCAGCATTAAGCCACCGCCAGTACTGGCTTGAGGCAGGCTGCCCCAAAAGCCTTTTTTGCCTTCTGGCGCATGTTCCACCGCCATCAGTACGGCACCGCCCCACTCGCCCCCCATGGCCATACCTTGCACAAAACGCAAGATCACCAAACAGATGGCAGCCCAATAGCCAATTGATTCATACGTCGGTAACAGACCAATCAGGACGGTTGGAATTCCCATTAACATCAAGGTGAGCAATAACATCGATTTACGCCCGATCTTGTCACCAAAATGCCCAAACACTAGACCACCCAACGGCCGACCGATAAATCCGACGGCATAGGTGGCGAATGCGGCAAGCACACCCGTCAGCGGATCAAGATTAGGGAAAAATAATTTATTAAAGATTAAAGCTGCTGCAGCACCGTAGATAAAAAAGTCATACCACTCAATGGTGGTGCCTACCATACTTGAGATACCCGCCAAGCGATGAGAGGACTTTTTAGCAGATGAACCGTTTCCATGTATTGTTTGCATCATTATGTTCCTTTCTTGGATCTTCTTGTTTTAGGTTTTTTGCAGATGATCAGTCCTGATCATCCGCATTTCAGACGTTTTACTACTCCTTAGATGAGTCAATATGAATGATTGGATTTAGCTCAGTTTTTCCAGAATCTGTTCCAATTCTGGGTTACGCTGTTGCCATTGCGGCTGTTTATCTTTATCGACAATTAAGGCGCGTACCCCTTCAATAAAGTCACCGTGTTCAAACCAGATATCTTGTAGGTCACGCTCCAGTTGCATACATTGTGCTAAAGACAGACCACGGCCTAAATGTTGCAGCTTTAAACTGGTTTGTTTGGCAATAAATGACCGCTGCTGCAAGATGCTGAGCATTTTTTCTGCCCAAGGCTGCAATTGCTCATCCTGCTCAGTCGCAAGGCTGTGCTCGATTTCGTCCAAATGCTGAAAACCGAAATGTTTGCGAATACCATCTGCCAACTGCTTCAGTTCACTTTCAGCAGGTCGGGTAATAAAGCAAGCGACAATATGCTCAATATTCTGTTTGCTTAAATTCGGCTCATTGATCAATACCTGTTGCAAAGCATCTAACTTGTCACTCGGCACATGGTAGTCAATCAAGTCCAAATAAAGCGCGTCACTGCTGCTGATCTGCTCACCTGTAATCGCTAAATAGACGCCGATGTCATCTAGTCGCGACAGAAAATGGGTCGCACCAACATCTGGGAAAAAGCCAATCGCTGTTTCAGGCATGGCAAATCGAGATTTTTCACTGCTCACCACAATATGACATGCTTGTGCTAGCCCAAAACCACCACCGAGCACATAACCATCAAGCACCACTACCACAGGCTTTTCATATTCACGCAGCAGATTCAGCATCTTATATTCGGCACTAAAATAACCTTTATAATCAGCGGTATCATTTTTATAACTGTCATATAGATAGCGAATATCCCCACCGGCACAGAAGGCTTTGGGACTATTCGATTTGATCAAGACCGCTTGAATCGACGCATCATCGCGCCACAGTTCCAGTTGGCTACAGATGCCTTCAATCATCTCCAGTGACAAGGCATTTAAATGTTTGACCCGATCTAAGCTCATCAGGCCAAGACCACCTTTTTGCTCAATCATTAACTGATGTTCGATATTCATTTTATTGATCTCTTATCGATGATTAAATTTGGCTTGTCGTTTTTCCACAAAAGCCTGCATGCCTTCTTTCTGATCCGATGTGGCAAAAATAGAGTGGAACATCCGTCTTTCAAAACGCAAGCCTTCGGTCAGATTCACTTCAAAGGCACGATTAATACTTTCTTTCAGCATCATATTGGCCGTTAAAGAGCGTGCAGCAATGCTTTCTGCGGCTTGCAGAGTCTGTTCAAGTAATTGTTCTTTACTAAATACCCGTGCCACCAACCCACTTTGTTCAGCTTCAACTGCACCCATTTGCCGTGCGGTAAAGCACATTTCCATAGCTTTGGCTTTGCCAATCGCATGAGTTAAACGTTGTGTGCCGCCAATCCCAGGAATCACCCCCAAGGTAATTTCAGGCAAACCGAACTTGGCATTGTCCGCACAATAGATAAAGTCGCACATCAATGCCAACTCACAACCACCGCCAAGCGCATAACCACTGACCGCAGCAATCAACGGTTTACGGCGTTGCGCAATACGATCGGCCAGATGGAAAAAGTCATCAAAATAAATGTCAGGAAAGTTCAGATCCGCCATTTCCTTAATATCAGCACCTGCGGCAAAGGCCTTTTCTGAGCCTGCCAACACCATACAGCCAATCTCGCGATCTTTCTCTAACTCATCTAACGCCTGATTGATTTCACTAATCAACTCAGTATTTAAGGCATTGAGGGCTTGTGGACGATTCAGGGTAATCAGTCCTACGCCATTGTGTTTTTTTAATAAAATGGTTTGCCACTGCATCATAAATTCCT
This sequence comes from Acinetobacter sp. NIPH1876, assembly GCF_022808535.1. NCBI lineage: Bacteria > Pseudomonadati > Pseudomonadota > Gammaproteobacteria > Moraxellales > Moraxellaceae > Acinetobacter > Acinetobacter sp. NIPH1876. The sequence goes on along the minus strand of NZ_JALGBR010000012.1, from coordinate 110,475 downwards.
TGTTATGTGGTTATAAGCTACGTGCGATCACTAAACGTTGAATATCGCTGGTGCCTTCATAAATCTGACAAATCCGCGCATCACGATAGATCCGTTCAATCGGGAAATCTTTCAGATAGCCATAGCCTCCAAACACCTGTAGCGCGGCTGAACAGACGCGTTCAGTCATTTCTGAAGCAAATAGCTTGGCCATAGAAGCTTCATTGAGACAGGGTTGCCCTGCTTCTTTAAGACGTGCAGCGTAGTGCACCAGTTGTCGAGCCGCTTCGATCTCGGTCGCCATACTGGCAAGGCGGAAAGCCAGTGCTTGATGCTCAAAAATTGGTTTGCCAAAGGTCAGACGCTCTTTGGCATAATGCGTGGCTTCTTCCAATGCTGCACGTGCCAAACCCACCGCCTGTGCCGCAATGCCGATACGCCCACCTTCCAGATTGGCAAGGGCGATTTTCAGCCCCTCACCTTCCGCACCCAACATCAGACTTTTATGAATACGCACATCGGTGAGGGCAATCTGACAGGTATCCGAGGCATGTAAACCCAGTTTTTCTTCGACTCGAATCACCTCATAACCCGGTGTCTCGCGTGGCACGAGGAAGGCACTGATACCCTTCTTGCCCGCATTGGGATCAGTCACGGCAAATACGATAATCACGCCTGCATTATCACCCGAGGTAATAAACTGCTTGGCACCATTGAGAATATAGTCATCGCCATCTTTGACGGCACGGGTTTTAATCGCTGCCGCATCTGAACCCGTATGCGGTTCAGTCAGGGCAAAAGCACCGATCATTTCACCTTGTGCCAAGGGTTTTAAAAAGCGTTCTTTCTGTTCATCGGTACCAAATTTTAAAATCGGCACACAGCCCACCGAGTTATGCACGCTCATGATGGTTGAAGTGGCACCATCGGCTGCGGCCACTTCCTCAAGCGCCAGTACATAAGCAAGATTGCCTGTATCGGAACCACCCCATTGTTCAGGAATCAGCATGCCCATAAAGCCAAGCTGTCCCATCTGTGCCAGTGCTGCTTTTGGGAAAGTGCCCTGTCGATCCCAGTCACTGGCATTCGGTTTAATCTGTTCTTGGGCGAAGCTTTTCGCCATATCTCGAATGAGACCTTGTTCTTCAGTCAATTGCATCATGACATCCTTAAACTGCTTTCGCTTGCTGTTTGGCAATTTCCTGATTGCGCAATAAAAAGCGCTGAATTTTACCGCTTGGGGTTTTTGGTAGTTCGGTAACGAACTCGACCAAGCGTGGGTAAGCATGCGCAGACAGACGTTTTTTCACAAACTGGCTCAGTTCTTCCGCCAGTTGTTCCAAGGGCTGAATCCCTGCCGATAAAATCACAAAGGCTTTCACCACCTCGGTCCGCTCTGGATCAGGCACTCCAATCACCGCTGCTTCAACCACCGCATCGTGTTCCAGCAAGGCACTTTCCACATCAAAGGGACCAATCCGATAGCCCGACGTGGTGATCACATCATCACTGCGTCCGACAAAACTCATGCTGCCATCGGCATGCAACTCGGCAGTATCACCCGTCAAATAGTACTGACCAATAAAAGGTGATTTACGGGTTTCATGATAGCCACCAAACCACATCATCGGCGATTGGCTGATATCCACGGCTAAAATTCCCGGCGTATCTGCGGGCAATTCTTCGCCCTGTTCATTGACCACGGCAACACGATAACCTGCGCTGGCAAAACCTGCTGAACCCGCACGAACCTCATGGCTTAAACCATGGTGATTGCACACCACCATGCCCACCTCCGTCTGTCCATAATGGTCATAAATCGGTGCATCTAGCTCCTGTTTAAACCAGCGAATCACTTCTGGATTTAGCGGCTCGCCGGCACTGCTAACTACACGGAACTGGCCTTTCAGTGCTGCCATCTGGGCAGGGTCCGCTGCCATCATCATGCGGTAAGCCGTAGGTGCACCCGCCAGATTGGTAATCTGATAATCCTTCACAATTTGACACAGGCTGTCAGTACTAAAACCACCGTCATAGAACAAGATGGCATGACCCAAAAATAACGGCCCAGTAATACCAAAGTACAAGCCATATGCCCAGCCCGGATCGGCAATATTCCAGAATGAATCCTCTTCCCTTAAACCAACCGCATCTTGCATATAACGCGCAAAGGCCAATAAGGCTTTTAACGGCACTTCTAAAGGTTTTGCAGGGCCTGTGGTCCCCGAGGTAAACATCAATAAAAATGGATCTTGCAGGGTTCGCATCACCAAATCACAGTGCTCAGGTTGCTGCTGTACTTCATCCCAGAAATTAAAGTCTTTTGGATTTAACGGTGTGGCTTGCCGATCGGCAACCGTGACAATTGCTGGACAACGCTCAACTTCATCCAGTTTGCTGCGGTTACCCATATCTGTCACCACCAACTTACTTTGTGCCAGTTGTAAACGATGCTCGATCGCCTTGGGGCCAAATGCAGTAAATAAAGGTTGATATACCGCACCAATACGCCATGCCGCAAAAATCGTCACCAACAGCTCGGGTGTTCTCGGCAATAATCCTGAAATACGATCACCTGCTTTTACACCCTGAGATTTTAAGAAATTGGCAAATTGACTCGACCATTGCTGTAACTGGCGAAAGGTGTATTGTTCTTTTCGACCATCTTTTCCTTGCCAATACAAGGCGATCTTGTCGTCATGCGCATGGCGATCACAACATTCATAACAGGCATTCAATGCATCGACTGAACCTGACAACATCTGTGTTGCTGTACTTTGCAGATCAAAAGCCTGTACCGTCTCTTTATAATTCAACATCTGTGTTCCCTCAGTCTGGTTTGATTGTTATTCATGACAGGGTTTAATTTATTGATAAAGCCATCCTTTGGCTGTAAGTTTTATGCCTCTGGCGGCAGGTATTGCTGGATAATACTGGAAAAATCGAGATGCGCATTGCCCCGCATACACATTTGCTGATACAGCTGCTGCACCATCCCACCCAACACAATCGGTTGTTTGACCTGTCCTGCCGCTTCTACCGCAAGACCCAAGTCTTTCAACATCAACTGAGTCGCAAAACCATCTTGATAGCCACGCGAAGCAGGTGCATTTTCATTAATCTGTGGCCATGGATTACAGACTTCAGAACTCCAGCAACGACCACTTGAGGTGTTAATCACCCCTGCCAAGGCTTTTGGATCAATACCCAGTTTCGCCCCCAGCGCCATGCCTTCGGCCACCGCAGCCATAGAGATCCCAAGAATCAGGTTATTGCAGATTTTGGCAATTTGACCTGCACCCACTTCACCACAATGCACCACGTTTTTGCCCATGAGACTGAGTACAGGTTTGACTTCATCAAAAGTCTGATCATTGGCACCGACCATAAAGGTCAATGTCCCCGCTTGTGCGCCAATGGTGCCGCCTGAAACAGGCGCATCGCAAATATGGATATTTTTACTTTGGGCAACCGCTGCAATGTCCTTGATGGTTTGCGGGTCAATGGTACTGCTGTCAATACATAAGCTGCCTGCTTTCAGTACTTCAAGTACGCCATTTTCACCGAGATAGACTTCTTTGACATGTTTGGCCGCAGGTAACATGCTGATCAGCACATCGGCTTGTTTGGCAGCCGCTTGCGGGCTGTCACACACCACACCACCCGCCTCGGCAAAGTGCTGAATGGCCACTTCGCTGAGGTCATAACCATAGACTGTAAGTCCAGCTTTGAGTAGGTTTTGGGCCATTCTGCCGCCCATATTGCCTAGACCGATAAAGGCGATATTCATCCATGATCCCCTTAACGTAAATTGATGGTGGTGTTGACACTGCCCACTTCGTGACTGTCTTCAAACCAGCGACTGGTAATGGTTTTAGTTTGGGTATAGAACTGCACCGCCTGTTTACCATAAGGGCCCAAATCACCCAGTTTAGAACCACGTGAACCGGTAAAGCTAAAGAACGGTACAGGGACAGGAATTGGAATATTGATACCAACTTGGCCGATATCAATCAGGTTCTGGAAAGTCCGTGCTGTTGCGCCACTTTGCGTGAATAATCCCACACCATTACCAAATGGATTGGCATTGATCAGCGCAATTGCTTCTTCAAGCGTATCGACAGAAATAATCGCCAGTACAGGTCCAAAGATTTCTTCTTTATAAATCCGCATATCCGTGCTTACACCACTAAAGATGGTCGCACCGACAAAATTACCGTCCTCATAACCCAACACCTGAACATCACGACCATCTAGCAATAGTTCTGCACCCTGCTCGACCCCGCTATTGATCAAATCCAGTACTCGGGCTTTGGCACGTTTTGAAATCACAGGGCCAATATCAGTATTCGGTTCATGCCCTGCATTAACAGTTAAGGTTTTAGCTTTTTCAACCAACTCGGGAATCCAGTGTTTACTTTCACCAACCATCACGGCGACCGATAACGCCATACAGCGTTGCCCTGCTGCACCAAATGCCGCACCAACTAAAGCATTCAGCGTTTGTTCTTTATTGGCATCTGGCATCACTGCGACATGGTTTTTCGCGCCCATCATCGATTGCACACGTTTGCCATGTTGTCCTGCAAGGTTATACACATGGGTGCCCACTGCGGTCGAACCGACAAAGGAAATCGCTTTAATCTCTGGATGGGTACACAGGCGATCAACCACTTCTTTACCGCCATGCACCACATTCAGTACCCCTGCTGGAATACCGGCCTGAATCGCCAGTTCCACCAACATCATGGTCGAAAGCGGATCTTGTTCAGAAGGCTTCAACACAAAGGTATTGCCACAGACAATTGCCATTGGGAACATCCACAACGGGATCATGGCAGGGAAATTAAATGGGGTAATCCCCGCGCATACGCCCAAAGGCTGCTGTACGGTATAAGTATCCACACCACGCGCCACGCCTTCAACGTATTCACCCATCTGCAAAGTACCGACTGAACAGGCATGCTCAACTACTTCCAAACCGCGTTGAATGTCGCCTTCCGCATCCGCCAAAGTCTTGCCTTGCTCCGCAGTCAGTACCTGTGCAATCTCCTTCATATTGGCGCGAATCAGATCTTGCAGTTTCAGCATGATACGCATACGTGCCTGAATCGGCGTTTGGCGCCAAGATGCAAATGCTGCTTGTGCAGATTGAATTGCCGCATCGACTTCCTGCACCGTCGCAAATGGCACACGACCAATCACTTCCTGCGTTGCAGGATTAATAATGTCTTGCCATTGTTGGGTTTCAGATTCGATAAAACTGCCATTAATGAGTAACTTGGCTGTTTCCAATTGAATATTTTGGATTGTGTTCATAACCTCTCCATAGGCCGTATTTTTATTGTGTTCAGTGTTTAGAAAATATCGATCGTCGTATTTTCTTTATTCAGCTTTTATTCGAGACTAGCAAAGAAAGCTTTGACCACCAACGCAAATTAATGCACGATCGTTGTGCAAATATGCACAAGGAAGACCATAACAATGAAAGTGGATTGGGATCATCTACAGTTTTTTTTAGTGTTGGCACGGACCAAAACCTTGACCAATGCGGCACGGATCATTGGCGTAGAACACAGTACTGTGGCTCGACGGATTCAGGCGTTGGAGCAAGCTTTAGGGGTGACTTTATTTAAGCGTGAAGCCTCTGGCTATGAGCTGACGATGGAAGGAATGGCATTGGTGCCACGGGTTGAGCAAATGGAATATGCTTTCCTGCAAATTGAAAAGCCTGATCAACCTTTGCAAGGGCGTGTGCGAATTGGCACACCTGAGGGCTTTGGCACCGCCTTTCTGGCACGCTTGTTAGCGGAGTTTTCCATACAATATCCCTCGCTCACCATTGACCTGATTCCAGTACCGAAAATGATCAAGCTGTCGCATCGTGAAGCCGATATTGTGGTCTCCATTGAACGGCCCACCTCAGGTCCCTATATCATTACGCGCTTGTCCGACTATTGTTTAAAAATTTATGGCAGCAAAAGCTATCTGACTCAGCATCCACCAATTCGGCATTTGCAGGATTTAACCCCACATCGTTTTGTCAATTATATTGATGATCTGGTCTATAGCCCTGAGCTATATTGTCTGGAACGTTTACCTTTGAAACTGAATGCCAACTTCCGCAGCAGTAGTATTTTAGCCCAACAAATTGCAGTAAGTGCAGGTGCAGGATTGGCCATTTTGCCCAAGTTTTTGGCCGATGATAAACCCGAGCTTGAAGCTGTATTAGAACAACAGGTGCGCTATACCCATACCTTTTGGATGCTGACCTTTGTCGATTTACAGCATGAACCCCGTATTAAACTGGTCTGGGATTATCTACGTAAACAGGCCGATCAATATCAGCACTTATTGGTGGATTAAACACAATCGCTAGACCATAAAAAACCGATCAATCTAGATCGGTTTTTTACTCAATAGACATGAATTATTGTACTAATTCACGACCCAATTTTTTCATGCGGGGTTTATACATTAGCTGATAGGTCACAGCCAAAATGATCAGCCACAATGGGCTAACATATAGGGCTTTTAAGGTATCTGGCTCAAGTGCCAAAATCACCAATGCAAATAACAAGAAGGCAATCACGATATAAGACATGAATACACCACCCGGCATTTTAAACTTTGATTGTGCATGCAGTTCTGGACGTAATTTACGGTAGCGCAGATAACACACCATGATCAGACTCCAGACACTAATGAATAGAATCACACACAGTGAACTTGCCAGCGTGAAAGCCTCAAGGGTATTCGGCACAAAGTATTGTAGTACTGCACCACCCATGATGAACACACACGAGAAAATCAGACCATTGGCAGGCACGGCACTTTTGGATAAACGACCAAAGGCATTGGGTGCCTGACCATCTTTAGATAAACCAAACAGCATCCGACTGGTCGAGAACACGCCACTATTCATGGAAGACATCACTGAAGACAGTACCACCAAATTCATGATGATGGCCGATGTCACAATCCCTGCATTCAAGAACAATTCCACAAATGGACTCTTATCGGCACGGATAATGTTCCAAGGTGTCACGGACATCACCACCAACAAGGCCAACACATAGAACAAGATAATCCGAATCGGAATCGCATTAATGGCCTTGGGTAAGTTCTTATGTGGATCTTTGGTTTCAGCAGCAGTAGTTCCAATCAGTTCCACGCCAACAAAGGCAAACACGGCGATCTGAAAACCAGCCAAGAAGCCATCCAAACCTTTTGGAAACATACCACCATGCGACCAAACATTACTGAGCGAAGCGACAGCACCATGCGGTGCATGGAAATGGCTAAAGATCATATAGCCACCAACACCAATCAAACCGATAATCGCTAAAATCTTGATCAGGGCAAACCAGAATTCAATTTCACCAAATAGGCGCACGGTGAGCAGGTTTAAGAACAGTACAAACAGGACACAGCCTGCGCTAATGGCGGCCTGTCCAATTGGAGTAAACATGGTGCCTTCGGGTAACCAAAAGGTGAGATAATTGATTACGGCGGCCAGATCGGCAATCCCGACCAGCACCCAACCCAACCAATAGGTCCAGCCCATGTAATAACCTGCCCATGGTCCAATCAGATCATGCGCCATATCGACAAAGGATTTGTAATGCAAGTTGGCAAGTAATAACTCACCCAGTGCACGCATCAAAAAGAAGAACATGCCACCAATGATCATGTAAATAAACAGAATTGATGGGCCTGCCAAAGAGATGGTTTTGCCTGAGCCCATAAAGAGCCCTGTACCAATGGCACCGCCGATGGCGATCAACTGCAAATGGCGATTGGAGAGTTTACGTTGTAAGTCTTGGGGCGACTGTTCGCCTTCTGACTGATGAGATGTAACCGTCATATAAAGTTCCTTTTACTTTTTTCCTAAATGAGTCAGCCTTGATTTATACGCCATACCCTAGCTGTCTTTTAAAGACGGCTGACTCATTTCGATTAACCACTTCGGATTGACCAAGTCTGCCTGAATGGTGGCACGCGAAGGTGCAACATGACCTTTTAACCAGTCAATCCAGATGGTATTGACCACAGGGAAATCTGAAAGATCTTTTAAAAATAATTGTGCAGACAATAAACGTGATTTATCAGTTCCTGCGGAAGCCAAAAGTTGTTCAATGGTTGCCAACACTTCACGGGTTTGACCTTCAATATCTAGTTCGGCATTTTTAGGTACTTGTCCTGATAAATACACCACTTGATTGAATACCGTTACAGCACTCATCATTTCATTGGTATTGAGCTTTTGAATATCTGAATGAGACATAAGAAATCCTTATTCCTTAGTAATAAATGAAACACGTGCAGTCACGCCACACATCAGTTCATAACCGATAGTGCCTGAACCTGCTGCCACCTCATCAATGGCTAAAACTGTGCCTGAACTAGACTGGCCCCAAAGCACCACTTCACTGCCGACATCGGCATCGCTGATCGGGCTGAGGTCTACAGCCAACATATCCATGCTGACCCGTCCAATGATTTGGGTACGAATCCCATTGACTAGAACAGGGGTTCCTGTTGCTGAAATACGTTGATAACCATCGGCATAGCCACAGGCCACAATCCCGATTCGGATCGGTTGCTCGGCCACATAGCTGGAACCATAGCCCACACTTTCATTGGCATTGAGTTCTTGCACAGCAATAATCTCACTGCGCAAGCTCATGCTCGGAGCAAGGCCCCAGTCCTGAATCGTATGCTTGGGATAATCGGGAGAACTGCCGTACAGCATGATGCCGCCACGCACATAGTCCGACTGTAATTGAGTTTGATATCTTAAGATTGCAGCACTGTTACTGACCGATCGTTCCCCAGGCAAGCCTGCAATCGCGGCGTCGAACTGCTGCAATTGATAGTCAATACCCGTTTCACCAAAACGCTCACCATCGGCATCGGAGAAATGCATCATATGAGTGATGCTGGCAATGTTGTCCAACTGGCTCAGCTGCTGCCAAATGTCACGATATTGTTGTGGTTTAAACCCTAAACGGTTCATGCCACTGTTCATTTTCAGGAAAATATCGAACTGGGCTGGATAAGCATGCTGCTGTATCCACGCCACCTGTTGCGTATTATGTACGGTAAAACTGAGTTGGTATTGGGCACAATCAAACAAGTCTTGGGCAGAGAAAATCCCTTCCAACAATAAAATCGGTCCTGTCCAGCCTAAAGCCCGCAGACGTTTTGCTTCGTCCAGATCGAGCAAGGCAAAACCATCGGCACTTTTAAAAGATTCGTAAACACGTTCAATGCCATGCCCATAAGCATTGGCTTTAACCACCGCAAACACTTTGCTTTTTGGCATTGCTTGCCTCACCACCGCAAGATTTTGGCGTAAGGCTTGGGCATGGATCACCGCAGTAATTGGACGAGGCATATTCTAACTTCCCAGTCTGTGCAATTAAGCGGCGTGTGAATAACGTTGAATCGATAAACCATCGGTACTGATGTCAGGGCGATGGTTCATAACCAGATCACTGATCAGTTTGCCTGAACCACAGGCCATGGTCCAACCTAAAGTGCCGTGCCCTGTATTCAGGAACAGGTTCTTGTACTGAGTTGCACCAATAATCGGCGTGCTGTCTGGGGTCATTGGACGTAGGCCTGTCCAGAATGAAGCCTGAGCGAGATCACCGCCTGGGAACAAGTCCTGAGTCACCATTTCCAAGGTGGCACGGCGATCTTGATTCAATCCAAGGTTGAAGCCACTCAATTCTGCCATACCACCAACACGAATTCGTTGATCAAAACGAGTAATCGCAACTTTGTAGGTTTCATCCAAGACCGTTGATTGTGGTGCAAATTTTGGCTCTACAATCGGAATCGTCAGTGAATAACCTTTGACTGGGTAAACAGGTAAATTCAGTTCCAATGGTTTCAGGAAGTCACGAGAGTAGCTACCAAAGGCCAAGACATAACGATCCGCAGTGAGAACCTCACCATTGACCTTGACGCCTTTGATTTCATCACCTTCAACAATCAGGTTTTCGACATTTTGATCGAATTTGAATTCCACACCCAAATCTTGTGCAAGCTTTGCCAAGGCATTGGTAAATAAATAGCAATCGCCGGTTTCGTCATTCGGTAAATGTAAGCCACCGACCAGTTTATCGGTATGGGCTAAAGCCGGCTCTACACTCGCCAATTCTTGGGCATTCAATAACGCGAAGTCGACACCACATTCTTGCAATACTTGAATATCACGTTGTACCGCTTCAAGTTGCGCGTCGCTACGAAACACTTGTAAGGTACCTTTCGAGCGGTTTTCGTAGTTGATGCCAGTTTCTGCTCTTAAATCACGTAAGCAGTCACGGCTGTATTCTGCCACACGCATCATGCGTTCTTTGTTCACCGCATAGCTTTGTGGATTACAGTTTTTCAGCATCTGTGCCATCCACTGCAACTGCCACATACTGCCATCAATATTGATCGCTAATGGTGCGTGATGCTGGAACATCCACTTGACTGCTTTAAAAGGGATACCCGGTGCTGCCCATGGGGTTGAGTATCCTGGGGAGATTTGACCTGCATTACCAAAACTGGTTTCTTTGGCAGGTCCTGATTGACGGTCAAGTACCGTCACTTGCGCACCTTGTTGTGCAAGATAATAAGCACTTGCCACACCAATGACGCCACTTCCTAAAACGATTACGCGCATAATAGATCCCTCAAGCACACACTAGGTTATTTAACTAGTATATTTTTGGATCAATAGTTTTTTTCACTGATTTTATGACTATAATCTAGGTAATTTAATATTTTCGTCGCGAAAAAATGAAAATAAAAGGGAATTTTCTATGCGTAAATTAGACCGGATTGATCGCCAGATTTTAGATATTTTGCAACGTGAAGGCCGAATTGCCATCAGTGAGTTGGCCTCACGGGTCAACCTGTCCACCACGCCCTGCTCAGAACGAGTGAAACGTTTGGAGCGCGAAGGCATTATTGTCGGCTACTATGCTCGACTCAACCCCGCTTATGTCGATCGTAGCCTGTTGGTGTTTCTGGAAATCAAACTATCAGCCAAATCCGGCGATGTATTTGATCAGGTGGCACGGGATTTAGTTGATATTCCAGAAGTACTGGAATGTCATCTGATTTCAGGTGAGTTTGATTATCTGGTCAAAGCACGCTTAAAGGAAATGAGTGCCTATCGCCGCCTCTTGGGTGATTTATTAAAAAAACTACCGGCCTCTGCCTCTTCACATAGCTATATTGTGATGGAAGAGGTCAAAGAGTCTTTATATTTGGATATGGGGGTGTAGCACCTAATTGAGATGCAATAAAAAGGCCCTAGAGTCAGGACTTTTATTATTTCATCCAGAAGTTTTTACCATAATAAGCCCCATTCAATTGGGTAATCTCAATCAGTTTTTCTCTGAATACACGGAACACTGCTCCATTCGGTGCTTGAGGGTTCTGCCAAAATTGGTCGAGGTCCATCTGAGCTGTTAGACCAGGTAAATCATAAAGTGAATGGCCTAAAGTTTTTACTGGAAGATGATGGTAGAGAGCTTGAATCCCTGTAGTACTATTAATCGTAACGAGGCCCAATCCATGTTTCAATAAAGTGGGTAAATGGATATCACAAAAATAGTGAACACGATCCTCAACCCCTAATTTTTTTGATATCTCTTTAATTAACTGGCCATAATGACGATAGCCACGGTCCATGGGATGATGCTTTAACACCAAGTGTTTTTCTTGCTCGGCATGTTGGGCAAAAGATGTTATCACTTCATCAATGCAATCTCTTACATCTTTATAATGACTGTGAATACGGACTTGAGAATCATTATGCACTTGTAAAGTAAAGATAAAGTACTTTTTATCATTTTCTTGAATAAATGATTGAAAACGCTTAGGTTCTACTAAATGATTTTTAAAGCGACGTAACATCGCTATAAACCAATAACTAAACTCTTGTAGAGGGTTATAACCCCGGTGGTGTTGATAAAATGGGTAAAGCCAAAACAACAAAGCCCAACACAGGTAATATTGAAAACCATTCCAAATCATTCGATGGTAATGGTTTTCACTTGCTTCACAATGAGTTTCTTTAGAGCTACTATTCTTATCTTCGAAGAAATGTTGCTGGAAATTAGAAAAATTATTGACCCCACCCTCTTCAAAGGTCAGGTAGTCTGGGCGAATATAACCCTCTTCAAACACATAAAATTTGATATTTAAACGTTTTGCAATTTTATTCGCTTGTTGATGATAGAAACGACAATCCCCAAAACAAATTAACGCATCAATCCCATGCTCTTCAACTTTTTGAGCAAGCCAAACCTCAAAAAATTCTGCTTTTTTTTGATAATGCCAGATATTGGGACGGCGATTATAGTAACGCCAATCCCCCGCATTAAAATTGACTTTAAAACATTCAATATTTTTAGTTGCAAGCCAATCTGATAAATCAGTAAAAAATGCTCCTATTGGCCCTTGCAACAACACAACTTTCTTGGCAGCCAATAGTTCATCTAAATATATAGACAATATCTAACCCTAAAATTTTATTTTCAATGCACGTAAACGTGTAAACATCCATGACCAAACACTTGATGGAGATTTCCCTGCCCTTTGCTGTAATTTACATAGATGCTCTATGACAAGCTCAGGCGTAACCAATGGAATCTGCATCGGGTTTGTCTGCGGCAGATTATAGATGGGATATTCCACTAATGCACAAAAAGCTAGCTCTTCAACTGTTAATTTTCGTTGCCGTCTTTCACAAGAATGGCGATCACACGTCAAACCCCAACCTGCATAAAAAGGCATGCCATAGCAGTATACTGTAATATTTCTTAAAAGTGCTTCAAACCCAGATAAAGAAGTGATGGTATGCAGTTCATCGATATGTTCAAAGAGCGTGATGATAGATTGATTGACTTCGATATGCTCTACAAGATCCTTAATCTCATCCCATATGATTTTTCCTTTTCTTAATCCGCTTTCTACATCTGGGTGAGGCTTATAAATAATATGAGCGTTAGGGTTATTGCTACGAACTTCCTTGATCAAATCTAAATTGGTTTTGATGTCGTAACCACCTAACTGTATCGATAAATCATCTTCAACCTGTCCAACAACTAAAATTACCTTTTTATCAGGATCAATAATTTGAGATGCTTCAGGCAATGCCTGGCCAACATTATATTTCGTTAATTTATTTTGAATAATTTTTTGAATTAAGCTTTGAATTCGATACAGTTGATCTTCATTTAATTGAACTTGATTTAACAAATTCTCTAAACGAGATGGGTGACATGCATCATAATAAATCCCAATATCATCAAAAACCAACGAATATGGGCGAATTAATTTAGCACCTAGCCCCAATGATCTCAAAAAGCCATCTTCAACTGTCCAAACTTGTTGAAATCCTTGCTGTTTTAATAAGGCAGCTTTTTTCCCCCAAGCAACAATCGGTTGATCCTTCTTGGGCTTCAACCATTGCCTAAAACGTAGTGTGATATGAGGAAAAGCTAAAAAATCTTTGATAAAACTTTTTTTCCATCGGCTGAAACCATAGGCCACCACAGATGAGGCTGTTAATTGCTTTTGAAATTCAATATTTGGGATCAAAACGTCTATAACCTCCTCTAATTCACAGCGCCGCTGTGAAACAGGTGAGACATATTTTGCATAATTTAGATATGCGGCTACAAACAATTGCTCAAGAGATCGGGATATATTTCTTCTCGTTTTAAGAGAATCTGGTAAATCTTGGCAATCCTGTGTTAGTCCCCAGCCCGCATACCAAGGCCAGCCAAAACAATGTACTGGTTTGCCACACAGCAATGCTTCAAAACCCAATTGTGAACTCACCACATAAACTTCTGACATCTGTTTACACAGTTCGATTGGATTATAATTCTCTTTTAATAATTCTATATTTGGAGAAGTAAGATCGTTAAATGAAAAATGCCCTGTTGCTTTTCCTGCAATTACATCCGGGTGGATCTTTACCCAAATCGTTGCATCAGGATGATCCGCAATAGCACGATGTAACATAGTATGAAAACGATCCGTTGATGCCATTGCATAATGAATGGATTGATCACCAAATGTTTGATCAACAACTAGAATATTTTTCTTATTATGAAAGATTGATGAATCAAGCGGCTCATACTGTAGATTGTATTTAGTAATACCTTGGACAACCATACGCTTAATTAAAGCTTGAGATCTCTCCAATTGTTGCTTAGAAAAGTTGTTTTCGACAATTAGTTTTTCTAAATCTGATATTTGTGATGCATCAAAATAAATACCAGACCGATCCAAAACTATCGAAAGTGGTGGAGATCCTTGTTTACCTAGCCCCAAGGAGCGGATAAATCCATCCTCTAAACAAACAGATTCTGTTTCATATTTTTGTGCATGTTTTTCAGCACGGAAAGAACTTGGTTTTCTACCCCATCCTCCAAAATTTTGAGATTCTTTCCAGAAACGACTCATCAATGAACTCACTTCTTCTCCAACAAATTGCTCAATCGCTGGAATTTTTCTTATTTTTTTGGAACATAGAATCATGTAAACCCTATTTATCACACCTTAACCTGTTCATCATATTATAAACCGTAGAGGTAGACAGAAATTAAGTAATTCTATTAACATACCTCTACTAAATGTTGAATTTCAATATCTTTTAATTACATACATTTAGGTTATAAAAATAAATATAGGGGCTTTATTTTGGGTACAATTCATGTATTTATTGGCTACGATATAAATGAAACGATTGCTTATCATGTCTGTTGTGAAAGCTTAATTCGGCATAGCTCCAAGCCATTGGCAATACATCCACTTTATTCCAAAGCATTGCCTACACTAGCCTCAGTACAATTTCCTTCTAATTACCCACCATCCAACCAATTTATTTTTTCTAGATTTTTAGTCCCTTATTTAATGGAATATTCAGGTATAGCATTATTTCTAGATGGCGATATGGTAATCAATAATGACATTGTAGACTTATTTTCCAAGTTTCAATCTACAGATGACTGGGCTGTCAAAGTCGTAAAACATGATTACAAAACATCCAGTTCAGAAAAATTTAAAGGTGCAACTAATCTTGATTACCCTAGAAAAAATTGGTCTAGCGTGATCCTTTGGAATTGTAGTCATCCATCCAATAGGACTCTGACTCCTGACTATATCGACCAAACAACAGGAGCGTTCTTACATCGTTTTAGTTGGCTGAATAACCAACAAATAGGCGAACTGGAAAAAGGTTGGAATGTGTTAGCTGATGAAGAAAATCAAGAAATAAGCCCCTCTAAACAATATATTTATCACTATACTTTAGGAACACCCTGTTTTTCAAAATATAAAAACTGCCAGTTTTCAAGTTATTGGCACCATTATCAAAAACAAGTTAATTCATTTATTGAGTAATGACTTATGGATAACATAGCAATAAAAACAGATGAACAACTTGCTCAAGTTTTGTTGGAAAATAATAGTTCTAATACGTTATCTATAGCAATATTCAAACAGCTCACTGACAGATTAGCAATTTATACCCCTCTCAATAATGATTTATTAAATGCAATTGCTCAAACGCTATCTTTATTAAATGATTTCTATATTGGCGAACAAACCGGTCTCTATCGTTGTGCTCGATTATTAATTACACATAGCCGCAAAATGCAGGATCGTCATGACTTCCAAGCTTGGGAAAATGATTTAATCTTGTTATTAAATCTTGAGTTTCAGAAAACTGGACTGAATTTAAGTGGTCATCAAAGGCGGCTAGAAAACTATCAAAAGCAAAAAATGTTAGGTGAAGACGAAAGGGATTCTCCTAATACAGAAATAGCCTCAAATATCATCGCTTTTTTTGATCAAGAACAAGATGTTGAAAAAACAGCTATATTTATAGGACAACTTTTAAGTAATAAGAGCTGGGGAAATCAAGTTTTCCCAACTATCAGCCAAAAAAGCATTTTGATAAAAAGATATGACTTATTAGAAGAATTAATTAAACAAGCAGGGGAAAGAGTCTTATCTAAACAATCGACTTCATTAAGAGAAGATATTTTATTAAATAAAATTGCGACCCTAGGTTCTTACTATCATGAAATGGGACAGTATCAAGAGTATTTATCCTTAATAAGATGGTCAAAAAATATTTTTAAAAACAGCAATTTACTAGATTACCATGAAGGAATTTGTAAAATAGCTTTAGGGGATCTAGATGGTTGGCGATTGTTTTCAGTTCGCCGAAAAATGGGAAAGCTCCCCGCCTTAATTCAGAATTTAAAAACTTGGGATGGACACAGTCCTGTAGAAAATCTACTAATTTGGTGGCCAGAAGGTGCTGGCATTGGTGGTGAAATCATGCGCTTAATTTTTCTACCGAATATTCTAATAAAAGCAAAAAAAGTGGGAATTATTTGTGATACGCGATTACATTCCATTTTAATACAAAAATTTCCACAAATTAAATGCTATCCATATTCAATGTTAACTTTAGGTACAGCAAATAATTATGATGCGGAAATAGATTTAATCTCCCTAACTCAGTTTTTTCTTACACCTTCATATCAAGCACAGCCTATACTTAGCACCAATACTCGTGCAGATGTCAACGTCATTGCCCCCCTTCTAAGTACAAGGAAAATACGCTGTGGTATATCTTGGTTTACACCAAATAAGCGTAGCCAAATACAGCGCTCGATCCCAGCTCATATCTTATCCAACTGGATAGACTCTCTAGATGATGTAGAATTTTATGCTTTACAACACAGCCTTGATGACTGTCCAGAATTCCAGGTTAATAACCGTCGGCTTCAATATTTAATTGATGCTAGAAAAGACATAGATGGGTTATTAAATTTAGCAGCCGACATGGATATTATTGTAACCATTGGAAATAGCACTGCTCATTTGACAGGGGCTTTGGGTATACCGACATTAGTCTTATTACCTCAAAAACCAAGATTTCAATGGGGTATTGCTGGAGACAAAACCCCATTTTACAAAAGTATGAAACTTATTAGGCAAGAGATTCCAAATGATTGGAGTGGATGCTTAGCTGAGGCAACAAAATATATTCAACAGTTAAAGACTGCTAAGAGTAATCTAATAGCATAATTGCTATTAGATTACTACTAAAATTACGAGTGTCCCAGTTTTACTCTTAATTCAGCGCTATTTGCTTTATATAACTCTCTAATACGTTCGACATAATCTACATCCACACCTTTTTGGATAATATGATTATTAATATTTTGCAATTCAGGGTACTTTTGGATTAGATCACGTATATCATCAGTATTCAACTGTGCCGCTGGTTTATCCGCAGATCGTAAAAGCGCTTGAATAAACATTAAGTCTTCTGGGTTATCAAGAGTTAAACGTGCATCAAATTTCCAAAACTCATCTGCCTTCAATGAGGCGACATTCAGTACTTCTGGATGATTGACCCACACCCCCCAAATTTCTGTATCAGCATCCTTTTTAAAGTCACAGACTACATCTAAAGCCTTTGTTCTTAGTCCATAAACTGCTGTACCAATAGGTAGACCTTCTAAATATACATAATCTATAGTAGGATTTTTACGTAATAAGTCAGATACCCTATTTGCATGATAAACACAGAATAACGGGTTATCTGCGGTAATACTCACAAAGCTATCAATACCAAAAAAATTTGCGGCTTCTCTTAATCTTTTTAATACATCAACACCATCACCCATGTAATAGTGAATACCTTCTTGTTGAGCAATTTCTACAAGCGGACGGTCTTGTGGGTCTGTTGAAGTGCACAAAACAATTTGATCTATACCATGAACTGCTTTAGCGCGGTCAATCACATGCCTCAGGACTTCTCTACCTTGTAACTGTAAAAGAAGCTTTAGCGGAAGCCGAGTAGACTTTAGGCGAGCGGTAATTAATAAACCGGTTTTCATAGTACTACTCACTAAAATGCTGCATTGTAACAACTTCACCTTTGGCAATAGGCTTTTTTAATTCAAGACCATTTTTTGCCCATACATCGATTTGTTGCATTCCATTTGGTAAGCCCGAACGAAGGAAATCAACACTACTTAGTTCAAATATCTCACCAATATCTATAGCTTTATTTGCAATTGCAATTTGTTTCATCATGCCTGCTTCACAATATTTTTGTTCACCAGCATTAAGTCTTAACAAACCGTCTCCATTACATTTATCTAAGATATTCATGCCACGTTTGATTTCTTCAAACATTTCAAAATTAATGGCTGCGGACCAATCTGTACGCTGCTCCCCATATTGAGTGGTAACATGCTTTTCGATATAGTCCATACCTAAAGCAGCTCCCATCAAGGTGATTAAAGTATTTTCCTTAATATCCCATGCAGTATGATCAGCATAACCAAACTCATACTCAGGAAAAGCCTTCATAATACGTCTAATTTTATTAAAGTTAACATCTTCATAATTAGTTGGATAATTCTGAAAACCAAACATTAATACAATTTTCTTATTTTTAAATTGACTTGCAGCATTCTCTATTTCATATATTGTAGAGCCACCCACACCTAATACAATTTTAGTGTCATCACTAAATGTCTGATCAATTTCTCTTAACAATGCATAATTATTCAATGCTACAGAATGCACTTCAACCAGACTTGGCTGATAGTGTGCAGCTAACTTTAATGCATCTACATCATTAATTAAAGTCATCAATTCTTTATTCGAACTTTGAATTTTTGATAGTATTTCAGACCATTGACTACTAGAAAAAACACGTTCTTGTAGAAAATCAAATGCAGGATGTGTTTTATCCATGTATTTTTCTAAATCTAACAAAACATGTACTTTAACAATGTCAGTCGATGACTTAATAATTTCATTAATTAAATTTGAGAAGAAAGAAAAGTCACCATCATGATGCCAAGCTGTTTCAGCTATCAACTTCATTTTACTCTTCCTCTTTATATTGAGCCAATGCTTCTGCAATTGCAAAATCTATTGGTAAATCAATATCTACCGAACGACTTCCAGGCATAATAAAAGCACGCCCAGGGGCATTAAATACTGTATTATTCTCCATAAAACTTGCAATTGATGTAATATAAATAACACCATTCAAGCGATATTCTTTCCCAAAATCTTGTGATCTAGCTGGTATATTTTTTAAATGTACATAAAAATCATCCAATATTTCTTTATTATCTAATGTCATTGAATAATCTATCGGATGTTCCACCTCTGTTACTGATACAACGCTGCCATATTTACCTTGATGGTATAAGGCTATTGCATTATTTACATCTTCTGTGGTTTTTAATGGACATGGTGGTTGTAAAAGAACTAAGTGTTCAACTTCAACATTTAGTGATGATAATTCATCAATCGCATGGCGAACCGCATCATTAATCGAAGCAGTATCAGTTGCCAATTCAACTGGGCGTTTTACGCAGATCACCTTATTAAATTTTGCAGCGATCTCTAAAATTTGCTCATCATCAGAACTCACGACAATATAGTCTACCAATTCACTTTGACACGCAGCATCTATTGTCCACTCAATCAGTGGTTTACCATTGAAAATTTTCTTATTCTTATGCAGGATGCGCTTACTTCCACCACGCGCTGGAATAATTGCAACTGTTTTACCGTTCATATACTTTGTCTCATTCTGTGTTAAAAAATTCCAGCTTCAACATCACGTTTAGCTAGCTCGAAATCATCCATTCGACCAACATCTAACCAATATTCATGTATTGGGAAGCAACTCACTTTCTGCTCTTTTGACATATGATTAAGTAGAAGTGTTGGCATATCTATTTTCTCATTCAATCTCACACTCTGAATTACTTCTGGTTGTAATACATAGATTCCCGCATTCACAAAAGAGTGATTCCTCGGCTTCTCTACCATTCCTTTGATATAATGCCCATCTATCTCAATTACACCAAAAGGTACTTGGTGATAATATTCTCTTACTGCTACCGTGGCACAACTTTCATGTTCATTATGGAAACTTAATAGTTGTGCAAAATCTACTTTAGTCATGACATCTCCATTTGTCACAATTAATGGTAAATTCGACTGATCAGGTAAAAGAGATAATGCCCCACCTGTCCCTAAAGGTTCATCTTCATGAACATATTTGATCGAAACACCCCAGTGTTCTCCATTTCCAAAATAGTCTGTAATTTGGTCTGCTAGGTAATGAGTCGAAAAATAAAAATTATGAAAGCCACATTTTTTTAAATGTAGCATTATTCGCTCTAATATTGGTTTATCACCAATTTTTAGCATTGGTTTTGGGCAATTATCGGTCAATGGTCTGAGCCTTGTCCCAAATCCTCCTGCCATAATAAAAACAGGGTTATCTAGTTTTTTAGTTTCTAAAAAACTATCATAAGTTAAAACATTGACTAAATGATGGTTTTTATCAACAATTGGTACGTGTAAAAATCTATGTGTAATTAAAATTTCTTTAATCTTTTCCGGACTTACATCTTCTTGATAACAATGAACTGGCGATGGATTCATGATTTTTGAAACTTCATCGTCCAAACCAATATTTTTTAATAGACCTCGTCGTATATCACCATCTGTTACCATACCAACTAGCTTGTCACCTTCTAATACAAAAGCAGCACGATAGGCATTATCATTAATTACTTGAAGTGCTTCTTTTACCGTTATATTGGGTGCAATTACAGCCTTTGTCCACATAACATTCCCTCTATCTTCAGTTATTTTTTAATACGTTTTGATATTAAAAAATTTTTTACTCAATAATGTTGACCACTCTATATTTTCAATAAAGCTCATAATTTGTTTAACCGTATTGCCATTTCCATATGGATTTTTGATTGAGCCTAAAGACTTTTTAAAATTGGAGTCTGATATTTTCTCAAGTGCATCAGAAACCCCATCCAAAGTTGGTTCACAATTGATAATCGAATCGGCCTGCAACCGACCCGCTTGTCTATTACCTATATTAATAGTAGGCACAAATAAAGACGGCGCTTCAAGTATTCCACTTGATGAATTACCAACAACAGCTTCACAATGCTTCACTGCAGATAAATAACGTAATTGCCCCAATGAAGCGAAACAATGGATCCTATCTGGATGCTTCTCACTCCATTTACGCATGCATTCATTAATTGTACGCCCACCGACATCTGCATTTGATAATGTCACAATGATTTGCTTGAAACCATCACTCAGTAATGCAGACATGATGTCGTCTATTTCTTTAATAATGTCTTGCTCGCTTACAGTAACAGGATGGTACGTCATCAAGAAAAACGGAATAGATAAATCAAGTTTTAATGATTTCGCCAATTCCTCTTTTGTAAGTAAAGGAAGTATATTGATATTATCAATTCCTATCGCCCCACTATTACAAACATACTTGGCTTGTTCACCTAACTGTATAACACGCTCTCGATATTCATCTGTAGATGTAAAATGTATATGACTTAACTTTGTTAAAGCATGTCTAAAGTTATCATCTGATGCCCCTTCCGTAATCTCCCCTCCATGCAAATGCACGACAGGTATTTTAAAAAGATTCGCAGCTGTTGCCACGCCTATCATTTCATAACGATCACCGAGAATAACAACAAAATCTGGCTTCAGCCTCTCAAAAGCATCCGCAATCCCGATACATAGCAACCCTAAACTCTTAACCACAGCAGTTGAGGAGTCATTACTCAATAGCATGTCAACCTTAGCATCTATCGAAAAGCCATCTTGCTCAATCGCATGCCATGTCATACCAAATTCAGATGAGAGATGAGTTCCAGACACAATCAACTGTAATTCATAGTTTGTAGATTCATTCAGAGCTTGAATCAATGGTTTGAGTAATCCATACTCAGCTCGAGTTGCTGTAACTACACAAGCTTTTTTCACCATTCGATTTTATCCCCTGCTTTATAGTCTCTTACCGCAGGTTGCCCCACTACCTCATTCCAGAACATAGGAGAAATTCCATCTCCTGGACGCATCGTTGTCAGTACATCCTCTGACATGAGCTCCCCTTTTTGAATATCTGTGGCCGCAACTATACTTTTTCTAGCGACATGAATATTTTTACGTTCAGAGTCAGAAACAAACTTGATTGAACTACCTAAAACTTGTTCTACGACTCTAATCGAGTCAACCATCGCTTTTAATTCATGAGGTTCTAAAGAAGCTTTGTGATCTGGCCCAGGTAAGTTTTTATCTAAAGTAAAATGTTTTTCTATGACCTTGGCACCTAAAGCTACAGCTGCAGTTGGTACAGTAATTCCTGTGGTATGGTCAGAATATCCATAAGCTGTTCCAAATATTTGCCCCATACTGACCATCGCTTTTAAGTTCACGTCCGTCCAAGGAGTTGGATATTCCGTATTACAGTGTAATATGCAAATCTCTTCTCTCTTTCGTCCACAATCTAAAAAAACTTTTAAAGCTGCCTCAATATCAGCCAGATTACACATACCTGTAGACAAGATAACTGGCTTATTCAACGCTGCGATTTTCTTTAGATACGGATAGTTTGTGATCTCTCCTGATGGAATTTTCCATACAGGAATATCTAATTCAATCAAGGTATCAATACTTTCAAAATCAAATGCTGTAGAGAACCAAATGAGTCCTTTAGATTCAGCATAATTTTTTAACTGGCTTAAAGCTGGTACAGGTATTTCTAATTTTTTTAACATTGCATATTGGCTATCTTCATAACCAAGATTCTGCTTCTGATATTCAGCCATTTTTGCTGATTTAGAAACAAGGTTATCTGCCTTAAATGACTGAAATTTAATCGCATCTACTTTTGCTTCTGCAGCAGCATCAATTAATTGATAAGCTTTTTCCAAATCACCGTTATGATTTACTCCAGCTTCAGCAATTAAGAAAGTTTTATTAGCCCAAATCATTGTTTAATTTCCTCGCAGGTGAACCAACCCAAGTCCCAGCTTCCAATATATCTTTAATTACAATAGCACCTGCACCAATTGTTACATTATCAGCTATTGTGATTCCTTGAAGAATTACCGAACCTGAACCAATCATACAATTCTGACCAATAGAAACATCGCCATTCACCACAGCACGAGTGGAAATATGAGTGTGATTTCCAATCTTTGCACCATGTTCAATGATTGCTGCAGTGTTGATAATAACGTTTTCACCCACGATAGCTTTTGCATTAATTACAGCCTGCTCGAGAATTACACTCGCCTTACCAATTACTGCATGCTTTGAAATAACAGCTGTTTTTGCAATTAACGATGCTTTATTGGCATTAATATCAATCAGTTTTTTATAAATTTTTGCTCTTAAAGAATTAGAGGTAACCATACCAACAGTAACGATAAAGTTAATATCATCCGCTTTAGCTAAATCAGGTAGGTCACTATCATTACCGATTACCGCATAAGAAAGTACTTTGGTACCAACCTGATTGTCTACAATACCAACCACGTTAAAACCTGCTAACTCCGCAGAGTTAATACATGATTGGCAGTGTCCACCACCACCGACAAAAACAAATTTCTTCACTGGTGTATGCTCAACTCTAACTTAAAGGGAAATAACACTACTAGGGATATTCACCAAGCGCTCTTGTAACCATTTAGCAGTTTCACATCCATCATTCTGACATTCTGAAAAGGCTGGCAAATCGCTCATAAGCTCCCAAACAGGCCTCATCATGATTCCACGCTTATTAGCTTCTGCAAGAAGTGTTTCTCGTACAGAGAAATCTTCAACCAAAATAGCATTCAACCAAAAGTTTGATTCGCCGCCTTCAGTATTCGAGATAAATGGAATATCATTTTTTTCACATATGTCCGCATAGAAGCTTGCAAGTTGCTTTTTCTTTTCCAAGAAAATAGGCAACTGCTCTAATTGAGCACATGCGAGAGCAGCATTCACATTTGGTAAGCGATAGTTATAGCCAACTTCATCATGAAAAAATTGCCATGCATGAGGTAATTTAGCTGTAGTACTTAAATGTTTTGCTCTTTTTGCAATTTTTTCATCATTGGTTACAACACACCCACCACCGCCACTGGTCACAATTTTATTACCATTAAAACTAAAAGCAGCGAGATCGCCATAAGAACCTAATGCTTTCTCTTTATAGCGTGAACCTAATGCTTCAGCTGCATCTTCAATTAAAACTAAATTCCAATCAGTACAAATTGCTTTAATTTCATCAATCGCTGCAGAAATACCAAAGGTATGCATAGGCACAACTGCTTTAATAATCCGGCCTGTACTTTTATTAATACATTGATTATCTTTAATAAAAGCATTCTTTTCCAAAAAATCTTTCAGTGCTTTGGGGCTTAATCCTAATGTTTCTTTATCAACATCGACAAAAACTGAATGAGCCTTTTGATAAGAAATTGCATTACACGTTGCTACAAAAGTTAGTGGCTGAGTAATAACCTCATCATTCTCACCAACATCAGCTAAAATTAATGCTAGGTGTAAAGCCGCTGTTCCGTTCATTGTAGCAATCGCGTACTTAGTGCCTGCTATTTCCGCCATCATCTGTTCAAAACGGTCAACAAAAGCACCAACAGAGGATACAAATGTTGTATCTATACATTCAGCTAAATACTGTTTTTCATTACCATTAAATACTGGTGCATGTAAGGGAATAAATCCCTCACCAAACACTTCTCTAATGGAACCTAAAAGATTTTCATACTTTTCAGGCAGATTAGACATTATAAATACCTGCTTTATACTTCTCTAAATTCTTAGGATTTAAGAACCACTCAATTGTGTTCTTCAAACCTTCTTCAATTGAATATTCTGGTTTAAAGCCAGTTAAACTATGAATTAAAGTGTTATCACACCAAAGTCGGAAAACTTCTGAGTTTTGTGGACGTAAACGATCAATATCTTCAATAAATTGAGCATCACTATTCATTAGATCTCGAATGAGGTTAAGCGTGTCTCTTACTGAAATTTCATAGTTAGAACCAATATTTACAGTTTTACCAATCGCTTCATCACAATTTGCTAAAGCAATAAAACCACGGCAAGTATCACTCACATAATTGAAATCACGTGTAGGACTCAAGTCACCTAACTTAATTTCTTTATGCCCAGCAGCAATTTGCGCAATAATCGTTGGAATAACAGCACGAGCACTTTGGCGAGGGCCATATGTATTAAATGGTCTCGCGATAGTTAATGGGAGCTCAAATGCGTTATAAAAACTCATTGCCATTGCATCTGCCCCAATTTTTGAAGCACTGTATGGTGATTGTGGTTGTAAAGGATGTTTTTCATCAATTGGAACGTATTGTGCTGTCCCGTATACTTCACTTGTTGAAGTATGAATCACACGTTTAGTACCCAATTCTTGAGCTGCCTGACAAATATTAAGCGTACCAATTACATTGGTATCAACATAACTTGTAGGAGCCACATATGAATATGGAATCGCGATAAGTGCAGCAAGATGGTAGACAACATCAATATCTTGCATAATGTGTTTGCAATAATGTGCATCACGCACATCGCCATTTACAACTTCAACTTTATCTAAACAATTGATGTCTTCTAACCACCCCCAATAATTGAATGAATTATATTGAGATAAAGCACGTACTTCATGACCTTGGCTTACTAGCATTTCTACCAAGTGAGAACCAATGAATCCATCTGCGCCAGTTACAAGTATCTTAGACATGTTTTAACCTCTATTAACTAATTTAAACTATCAATAATAAATTTATCTAAATAACGATTATTATAAGGAGCCATAAACTGTGGGTTTTTACTCAAATAATGATCTCGAGTTTTTTTCAGTTTTTGATACTCAGCTCCTTTTTTCATTAAATCTTTAATGAAATACTCTAGCTCACTCTCTTGCTGTGCTTTAACAGCAACTCCTAACTTAGAATAATCAACAGATTCGTGTAGATCTTTAAAATCAGCGACAATAACTTCTTTGCCGTAAATTGCAGCCTCTAATAAGACACTACTAAATAAACCAACAACTATTTGGCATTTTGCAATAGCTAGATATGTATCACTATCTCTAGATAGGAAAGTAACATTTTTGCTACCGTCAAAAATACTTTTAACTCTATTTAAGACCGGTAATTCTTGCGTTGGATGTGGCTTGACAATTAACTTAATATTACATCTCTTCGAAATATTATTTAATGCATGCCCAATTAACATCATCTCTTCTGGTAAAGAATGTTGCATTGCAAAGAAAATTGCTGATTCATCTTCAGCCTTCACCGCTTGGTGAGCTTCTTCCATTCGTAACATGCGGTCAATGATATTTGCAGAACCAACAATATTTAAGTTTTCAACGTTAGAACCTAAGGCTTGATACACTTTTAATTGATTGGTATCAATTACCCCCATTAGATCTACAATAGAACCTCTATATCTAGCAGACTCAGAAACTACTTGTGGTTGAATACCAACAGTTTTTACATTAAATTCTCGTGCGACTTCTACAATAGCCCTTGAAACATGGCTTCGCTCCATTGAAGTTAAGAATGCTGTCGTGCCTTTCATCAAATTTCTAAATTCAGCAACTAAAACAAATAAAGGTAGTAATGTATTCAGATATGCTTTAATTCTTGGATAAACAATTGAAATAAATTCAGAAGGCAACTGTTTTTTAAGTTCGTGGACATAAAGTGCTACTAAATCTTGGGAAAAAAAGGATTCTGCCCCAGTATAAATATCAGAATATTTTTTTCTAAAATTAACAGCATTACCACTATATACCTCACAGCTTTCTGCATAATTATATTTCAGCAATGTAGCTTTAATTTTATCCTGTAAATTATCACCCAACACAGCACCATTCAAATATAATGCTTTAATTTTCTTTTGTTTGATAGCAACATCCAACAATCTAAATGCTGATGGTGAATATGCATAGTTTTCATCTGTAATATTCCCACAGATAATCACTTTATTTTCATCACTCTTTAAGTTCTTAAAACTCTGATGATCAATCCCCCACCAGAAGGTTGCGAATTGTTCTTTGTAATCTGAAATTAATTTTATTTCTGCATCTAAACTATTTGATATGCCTTCTTTAATAATCTTCTTTGTATCGTTTGGATTTTTAAAGGCTAAATTAATTTTTGAGAAGCATCCCTTTTTTTCTCCATGATATATCAGAGAGTCAATCGCATCTTTATTCGCTTCATAACTATCAAAATATGCTAACAAATGATCATACTTATCAAGCATATCAGCATAGCCATTAAATCTTAATACCTCCATGTAAAGATAATCTTCAATCCCTTCACTCATTTGAGAGAGTATCTTTTCATTTACAAGGTTGTTAGTTACTATTCTTAGTATTCTCAATAACTCAGTACTAAAAATTCGAGCATATCTAGCTGCTTGTGTCTCAGCTTCTGACATAGGTTTTGAATATAATTTATGGATAGAAGTAAGTTTAATCTTGTCTGCAAACTCATTCTTAATAAACATATCTTCATTGTTGGCCAAATTATCTCGGATCGTAATTAAATCAACAACTTTATTATATTGAGATAACTTTTCCGCCAACATCAAACTTTCTTTTTTATCAGTTAAAATAACTGTTTTTGAATCTGTTGATTTTGCAAAATACTGTAAACCGAGCGGATGAGTAGTAGCTGCATTATAGAACGACATGCCTCGCTCTATTGAAAGGGAAGATGATAAATGTATATCAGTTAATCTATCTTGGAGGAAAGTCAAAGTTTCATAAAGATCAGATTTTTCTAAACCATTTGAACTTCTATATCTTGGATACAAAATATATGCGGCAGCAAATACCTTCTCTAAAGTTAACTTTCTATTTCTTCGACTTATGATTTGACGATCATCTGTTAGCCCCCAACCAGAATAGAAAGGTGCACCAAATGTGGTTACAGGAATACCATATATCAAAGCTTCAAAACCACCTAATGATGTCAAAGTATAAACTCTATCCACCTCGTATAGGGCATCAGCTAAAGACATTGGAGTTTTAAAGATTTCAACTTTATCTTCTACTTCTGATAGATCTGATAATTCTTTACGCTTGCCAAGCAATACATCTGGATGAGGTTTATAAATTATTTGAGCATTTGGGTTTTCAGCCAATGCTTTTTTTATCAATTGAACATTAGTGATTACTACATTACACCCATAAATCAATGATTGATCATCTTCAACTTGTCCTAAGACTAGTATACGTTCATTGGTTTTAGGCCCATATAATGACTCAGCCAAACCTTCATTCGTGTCATTATATTTAGATAAATGATATTTTTTTATAAAATCCAAAGAGATTTCAGCTTCTTTTATTAATTTATTATCTTTATCAAAATCATATGTATTTAAGATATTTTCTAGATCTGATGGCTGCGTTGAATCGTAATATAGGCCCGTTTTATCTAAACAAAGTGACAATGGTGGTACATGATTAGCACCCAAACCAATTGAACGAATAAAACCATCTTCAATATAATAAATTGGTATATTATAAATTTCTGCATATGAGCTCAGATGTGCTGGTGTAGTACGCCCCCAAATAATAAAAACAGGATTATGGGTTACTTTCATAGCAATATGCAACTGCTCTACTTCCATACTTTCTGAAAAGAAAAAAACATTATATTCATTTAAAAATCCTATAACATACTTTCGTTTCCATTGAGCCACATTAAAAACGATTGCTGTCTTTTTATAAGGCTGAACAATATGACCAGTATAGTATTTCACTGACAAACGGGCATCATCATAAAAGTTCTTTGCTTTTTCTAGTTCTTTTGTAGTTTTTTGAACTGTCTTCAAAAAACCGTCGTTTTTTATTTTTTTTATTCTGACATTTATCCTACTACTAATATCATTAACTTTCTTTTGAACTTCATCTAAACTCATTATTAATACCTACTAATTTTAAAATATATAAAGCCAAATCATTAAAATTACTAATTTTAAAAAGCCTCAACTTATGATTACGACTCATTTAAATCAATCAAAATCAGTCTCTTCATTTTAAAAATCTAAACCATGTCCAAAGTTTAGTATTCAAATTTTAAAATCATAAATCGAGAGCAACTTTTGCAGCTATAGCAATTTGATATAAAACCTGTGTAATTCCTCGTGTCAACTCCACTACTTTGGTTTGAGCCTTAGGTAGCACTAAAATCTCATCACCTTGTCTTATCTTATAGCGCTTACTCACCAATTCAGACTCACCATTCTGATGAATCACTACTAGTTTTGACTTATTCGATTTCTGGGTAAACCCACCGACCTGATCAATATACGATCCAGCAGACATGTTAGGTTGCCATACAACACCATTCGGGAAAGTGACTTCACCATGTACCATAATCACTGAAGTCTTCTCTGGTATGTTAAGAATGTCACCATTTTCTAAGATCACATCATCAAAGTCTTTGGCATTTAAAACCACTTGCCCTTTAGGCTCTACAGTCCGTGCTTTGGCAATAAACTGCTTTACTAGCTCTGCATCTTTGACACGTAGATTTGCTTCTTCTTGAGTTGTAGAGCGTACGGAGAATGTGGCCTCTTCAAGTTTATCTAAAGAAACATTTAACATTTCCTTTTGTCGTGTTGCAACTGAAGGCCTATAAAGCTGTAAAGCCTCTACTTCAGAAAGTGTATTCGGTTGAATTTGCTTCAGTACTTCAGAAAGTTTAGAACCATATGGCAAAACAACTGCATGAGCACCATTGTGCGCACCTTCGACCCGTACTTGGATCGTACCCGCATAGCGATCCGCAGTCACTGTCAAAATATCACCATCTTCAATCACGACATTATTTGCGGCTGAAAGAGGATAATACTCACTACGGTATTCACTACCTTGACGCCGCATAATACTAACATTGGTGGCACCGGGCTTTAGTTTTGCAACCGATAACGCTTGTGCAACTGTTACTTCTGGTACATTAAACTCAAAATCATAGGCATTAAATACTTCCCCTGAAACAGAGAAGGTATGACTTCGTGGTGCAACAACAATCACATCACCATCACGAAAACTAAACGGCTGTAATTTACCGGCGATCAGGAAATCATATAAATTTACATATTGCTTTAATTGCCCATTGCGCATGATACGAATATCGACATAGCTACCTCGTTGCGCATCGACCCCACCGGCTCGATCCAAATAGGCCATAACACTGTCATTGGCTACACCACCATAAGAGCCAGGTTGATTAACAAAACCTGTAACCATAACTTTAACTGGTTGCGCTTGAACAAGAGCAGCATAAACTCCCACATTGGCGACATAAGTTTTACGTACATAGCCTTCAATCATAGACTGTAAACGACCATTACTTGTTCCTGCAACTTTAACAGGTCCAATGTTAGGAAGAAAAATATTGCCTTGCGGATCTACCGTTAAGGTCCCTGCAAATTGATAAGCACCCCATAAACGTAAATTAATATTATCGCCAGGATTCAGTACATAACTATCATTAAAAGTAGAGCCAACGGTACTCGCAAAAGCACCTTTAAATAACTGTTCTCCAAACATTTTTGTTGGTGTTGCATATTTTTGTGTACTACTTGGAGAAAGTCCAACTACAGATTGACTTGGCAAAATTGTATTGTCTGAAGTGTTTGTAGTTTTTTGTAAAATGTTATCGGCCAACTCTTGCGGCATAAGTGTTTGCGTATCTGCAGCAAAACTATGAAATGAAGAAATTGTAAGCATACTGGTGAATAATATCTTTTTCATTTCGGTTACTCCTTATGCTCACGAATGATCGAGCGAATCAACAAAATTACTCCAAAAAATATATTGAGTAATAGAAATGCACTAAATCCGATATATCCTATACGTGGATACAATGCATCTTGAGGTAGTTGTGGGCTAGTAATAATTACAACATTTTTTAATTTACGTATTGCTTCTAAACGGGCTTTTTCTAGTGAAGCCAAAGCCAATTTATATAGATCTGTATTAAATTCGACTTGCGCCTTTAATCCTTCAAAATTTAGAGCACTTCTATTTAGCTTTTCATTCTGCCCTGGAGAAGTTAATTTCATTTTCTCATCTTGAATTTGTTTTTGAACAGACTCCATTTGGCTACGAATCGCCACCACTTGTGGAGCAGTTGCATTTAAATAGCTGAGCAAGGTTCTTTCTTCTGTGCGTAATTGAACAAGACTACTTTCTAACTGATTAATAATCTGTGCAACAGCTAAAGCTTGTGCTTGTGGATCAAACATTTGATTTTGGTTTTGGTAGGCGATTAAATTCTCTCGAGATTGCTTTAAGTTTCCTGCAGCTTCGTTTAACTGCTCCTTTGCAAATGTCAATTGATCTTTAGCTACACGTTGTGACACATCGTTAATAAATGACTCACTCTCTTTTAGAATTGATTTGTTTAATTCCAAGGCGAACTCTGGGCTAAATCCTTCTGTAGTAACAGTTAACAACATGGTGGATTCATCTAAGTTTACTTTTACACGTTTGTTATAGTAATTAACTAATTCTTCTTTAGAGGAATTAGAGGGTAGCTCAAATATTGGATCTGTTCCATTGCCTCGGAAAGCTTTCGTTAAATTTAAGCTTTTATCCAATTTCTCCACTAAATCTCGTGACTGGATATAGGCTTTTAGAAACTGCGCGTCTTCAGTACTCGTATTACTCACACCTAGTAAAGCACCTATCCCGGTATTTGTCTGTGCATTAACCTCTCCAACCTGCTTAACAACAATTGTAGAGTTAGTGATATAGCGATCTTGTGCAAATACCAACAAGTAAGAAACGATCAAAATTAATGGTAAAATTACCATTGAAGTATACGCTATAAGCGTATACTTTTTATTTTTGCCCAAGCGCATTTTCTTTATATACCTCTACAGCATCTTCTATATTATCAAAATAAAGAGCCTGTCCATTTTGTACAACAAAGCCAACATCACAATTACGTACTAAATCATTTAAATTATGAGATACCATAATAATATTTGAATTTGCTTTTAAATCATCTAAAAGTTTTTGACTTCGCTTTCTAAATGAAGCATCACCTACAGCCCCTACCTCATCTAATAAATAATAATCAAAGTCAAATGCCATGCTTAAGCCAAAACCTAAACGTGATCGCATACCAGATGAATAGCTATTAATAGGCATATCAAAGTATTTACCCAATTGTGAAAACTCTTCAACAAAGCTTACAACCTTATAAACTTCCGCTTCAGGGGCATAAAGACGCGCCACAAACCTTACGTTTTGCCGAGCAGTTAAACTCCCTTGAAAACCACCAGCTAAAGCAACTGGCCAAGAAATAGTTTTATTCGTTATCACCTCTCCTTTATCTGGGAAATCTATTCCACCAATGATACGTAATAAGGTACTTTTGCCAGCACCATTTTTACCCAGTAAACCTACGCTTTTATTTTCTGGCAAGACAACATTTAAATTCTTAAAGACATAATGTCTCCCCTTAGGGGTGATATATGACTTTGTTATATCTTTCAACTCAATCATTTACTTTTCAACACCCTCTGACCAAGAGCACAATATAACAGCAGCCCTAAAAACAATATAACTAGGGTGCTTATTAAAAAATACTGTAAACTCACACCCGGTAAAGTAGTATATTGAGGAGCTACAGCATGTCTTAACAACTCAAACAAATGAGCTAAAGGATTCCAAAGAAAATATTCCAAATATTTCTGTGGTATTTTATGAAGAGGGATTAAAGCCCCTGATAGAAAGTATAAAATTAAAAAAAGTGGACTTATTATTTTATTTATTTCAGCACTAAAGGCCCCAACAATCATCATTACAAATGAAAATCCACAACTAAATATAAATAAAATCAGCCAATAAAATAAAACAGCAGGTATATTAGAGAAACTAACTTGATACCCAATCCATATTAAGACTGAAGTTAAAATCAGATAGCAATTAAAATATAGGAAAAACTCTATTAATGATCTAGCAATGACGGTATCTACTGGTTTTACACTTCTATAACTAAACAAACCTTTATTTGCAGAAACAGCACCTAATGCCTTCGTAGCCGACTTTCGAAACATGAAAAAAGGTAAAACACCATTGACTAGAAAGATCGGGTATTCAATACCTGGCAATGTTCGTTGAATAACAGCACCTAGAAGAATTAACATAAAGATTACATTGAGCGCAGGTTCAATTACAGCCCACAGGTAACCAATTCGATAGTGACCAAATCTAGTTTGCAACTCACGTAAAAATAGAGCTCGAATTGAGGCATACATCACCACTAAACCACTACGGGGTTTAAATCGCGGTAATTTCACCAATACGTTTTGCTCGTCCATCCTGCCCCTGCCCCAGTGCTTAATCTTTGCACTAGCCTTATTTTCCAGCGAAGCTTAAATTATTTTTTCGAAAAGTTAAAGTTTCAAAATGTTCCATAATTTATGAATACGAGAAAGTTCTTCTATTAAAAAAATGTCAAATTACGACACGAATTAAAGCAGAAGAGATCAGTAGATCACACAGACAACTAAAATACATATCTTTCAAAAAGTTATAAACCAAAAGTCAACCACCGCAATGTGCAAGGTAGGGAAAAATAGTGTAGTGAATTGTTATTTCAATAACAATTCACATAATTAAGTTACTCGTCTTCGTCGTAAATATAGCTCATACAACCCCAACCATCATACTCGCCATTGAACTCTTTGGCGATCTTGGTCATCCATTCTTCCAAGTCTTCAATATCTTCATACTCCAAAATCATGTTGACATGGATATTGAGCACCCAAAGATCAGAACCATCTGAATGGACTTCTTCCTGAAAAAGTGAAATTTTTTGTTCTTGGTGTAAAAGATGTAAGGCACATTTTTCAACCTGTTCTTGTTTTTCAAAAACAATCGAAAATTCGACTTCATGTGGCTCGTTGAGTTCATTACCATCTTCAACCATCTGCCATAGCACGTTGCCATTATCATTGTCTGGGAATTGGTCATAGTCGCGAGTCATATAAATATCCTTTGTTGTGTTTTGGACTTGATATTTGGCTATAGATTAACCGATTTTTATGTCATTTTTTAGACGGATTAATAGCAATATTGTAGTCAAAAAACGATCAAAGTAAACGTCTTGAGACTCCTGTGTCTCAACGTAATACGATGCCCAGTACGATCTGATCAAGGCAAGCTATGCCATTTTCATAGATCGGTTCTGCATAGTCTCTAAACACATCTCGCTCAATATGTGACAGACGAAATCCACATTTCTGATAAAGCGCCAGTTGATCCAGACTGGAGTTGCCCGTTTTGACCCATAATGTTTGGATATTTTGTTCTCTGGTATTTTCAATGGCAAATTGAATCAAAGCTTTGGCAAGCCCCTGTTTTTGATAGCGTGAATCTACGGCTAGATTTTTAATTTCCGCTTGATCATGTGTTCTTAATAAACAAAGTTGCGCAATAATCTCTGCCTGATCATTCAACACGAAAAACAGGTTTGACTGCAATAAATAGGTTAAGACCTGCTGCCAACTTGGATCAGCCTCTAATAAAAGTGGCTTTAATTGCAGTTGCTGTATCTCTGAGAGTGCTATCCATTCAGCCTGTTGAATCGAATACATGCGCTGGCCTATTTCTGGTCGTGTTTAGAACTTTAGCTCAGAATGCAGTTCAACTGCATGCCTTTTTAAAGGATGTTGAAATGCCAAATAAGCCGCATGCAGTGCCATCCGTTGTAAATAAAACTTGGCCGGTTCAGGATGATAGAGTTTATCGCCCATAATCGGATGGCCGATGTGCATCATATGCACGCGTAATTGATGCGAACGGCCTGTGACCGGCTCTAAACGGACACGGCTTTGATCCGTTACTGCATCATAGTGCATCAGTTGAAATAAGGTCTTGGCAGGCTTACCCAATTCAAAATGCACCATCTGACGCGGACGGTTTTCCCAATCGGTAATCAGCGGGACTTCCACACTGCCCTCGCGCTGAATTTGTCCCTGTACCAAGGCTACATAATATTTTTTGACGGTACGTGCCTGAAACATTTTACTAATGGCTACTTCTGCATCACGATGCTTGGCAAACATGAGTAAGCCTGAAGTTGCCATATCAAGACGATGCGTGACTTTGGCAGTAGGATATTTTTCTAAAACCCGTAAATAGGCACTGTCCTGATGTTCAGGTAAACGCCCCATCACAGATAATAGCCCAGCAGGCTTATTGATCACCAGTAAATCATCATCTTCATAGACGATCTCTAAAGGATCTTGTGGCGGGGTATAAATAAAATTGTCGTTTAGAGCCATGGCAGCAGAACAAATTGAATCGGATACAGGATGGGGAGTGATTATAGTTGCGCCAACGGCTTTCGCAACCGCTGATTTTCCTCATCGCTGTTACGATCAAGATGGTGTTTTTAAGCCCTTGCCCAAACCTTGTTTATAAATCTCTTCTAATGTAGCAATGTCCCGATTTAAAAACGCAATCAGGTAATCTTTGACACGCGCCAAGCTCAATTGTTTAAACGAAATACTGTCTTTGCTTTTACGCGTGACTAAGCCAAATAAATCTTTTTTAGGAATGATGACCGGAATATCACTGTCCAGTTTGAATTCAAGCTGCTGTGACTTGGCATAGGCATCCAGAATAATCACGATGCTATGCTCGCTACGATGGTCAGTGACCATAAAACTGGTATCGGCACCATTGAGTTGTAATTGACGAACCAACTGCTGACGCCAAGTCATTTCGTCAAACTTGGTTAAAATCGTTGCCAAATCAAAGCGACCGACATGATCGATGTCATTGTGATTCATTTGATGTGGATAGCGGATTTTAAGCTCGAACTCATTCATTATAGTGCTGACCTATAGCTGTGATTTTTTGATTTATTAATATAAAAATAATTATATCACTTTGTTTTTTAATATAAAAATATCGACTTATATTCACAATATTCAGATTACAGGATTGGTTTCACACTCAGTTTTAGTTTTATTGATCTAGTTTTTATTATTTTGATCGAATTATTGATGTTCTCTTCAATTAAATTTTTTAGGGTATCAAGGGAAAACAGAGGTTGTTTACTTCAACACCTATGACTTTGTAAGCCATAACCTTTGCCTATAAACTTTTGATCTATAGCGTCCTAAGCCGAATCGAGACCTTTTGGGTTCGTACACACTTGCTTTATAAGCGTCGGTGCATGCTACTCTTTTCGATCCCTTTCACACCCTTGAGACATAGTTTAAGCAGATCACGGTGGGATTGTTTTCCTAAAAACTGCTATTTTTAGCAATCAATGAAATAATTTTGCACACTACATTCTAAAAGTTAAAATATTTCCCATATCTAACAAAAAACCACAATTTATATTCCGATAAAATCAAATTTACATGTGTATTTTTTCAAATAAAGCTTCTCATCTAAGCCCAAATCACCATAATCGCTGCTACAATCACTAGCCACAGGCCTAAATGATCAGTTTTAGCGAGTTTTTCCTTAAAAAAGAAGACTGAGATTAATAGACTAAATAGAATTTCGACCTGACCCAGCGTTTTCACAATCGCCACAGTCTGCATACTCATGGCACTAAACCAGCCGACGGACGCCAAAAAGCTACAGATACTCACTCTTAAGGTTAAGCCAACACGTTGCCACATTTTATACAAGGTCGGGCGGCGGAAAAATCCGAGATAGACCAACAGTACGATGCATTGAAAACTGATCAAACTGCACAGTACCCAAGCAGCACGATGTAAGAATGGCAACATGCTCAGTTCTAAACTGGCTTCACGCACCAATAAAGAGGTTATGGCAAAACACAGGCCACTCCCGAGTCCAATCATCAAGGTTTTAAAGGACAGATCGGACTGTTGCTTGCCTTTACTGAGTAAAAATACCGCAAGCCCTCCAATCACCACCCCAACCCAACCCCAAGTACTGAGATGTTCCTGTAAAAACAAAACACCAACTAGAGCTGCCAAGATCGCTTCACTTTTAGCCAGTCCAACCCCAATGGCATAGTTTTTTTGCTGGAATAGTTTCACCATTAAAGCAGTGGCATAGATTTGGCTAATGCCTGCAATCACAATATACAGCCAGAATTTATCGGAAAAATGCACTGATGCTGTAACCGGTTGATGCCAATAGAGAAAGGCCAAATAGCTAAATGCAAAGATCGGTGAAAAGATAAATCTCGCCAGTGTGGTGCCATAGACATCCACGCTCGTACTGAGTTGTTTTTGAAATGCATTGCGCCAAGCCTGCATAAATGCAGCCATGAGCGTGAACAGAATCCAAGTAAGCATCATAAGCTTGAACGCAATATTGTCAGTGCCGCTAATTTACGCTGTTCTGACTGGTTTTTCGATAGGCGTCAGTGCTTAAAAACTTAAATCATCAAAGTCCTTTATTTTGGATAGATAAATTGGCACCTGATTGATTTTGCTCCATGTTTCTTTAAACTTTGGATCTTGTTCTGGGTCTTGGCTTAAATTGTCACGAAAAACCTTTTTGCCTGTTAAAAAATTAATACTGGTTTCACTTTGAATGAGCGGGCCATGATTGCTTGAATTATCATATCCAATCAGGCGCAGATCATTGCCTTCCAGGCGAAATAGATAACGCCAGTAGCCATAACGTCCATGCGAATAATAAACGCTCAGCAGATTATTTTTAATTTCCATCCATAGCTCGGGCGGGAAATAGACACCGCCATCTTCATTTTCAGAGCTAAAACAATTGAGATTGCTGACAATAGCTTTGTATTTGCCTTTTTCATTCAGCAATACAATCATACCGCGACGGTTACGATCTAAATGTCCATAATATTCATGTTCAACCAAGGCTTTGGGATCGGTGGCTTTGACGATCAGCACCACATCCTTCAAGCCATCTTTATTCAGATCACCTTCAATCGCTTTAAAGAGTTGGTATTTTGCAGGGATATAGGCTTGATAGGTGACTTTATCTTGACCTAATTTAATTTCTTCCTCTGTCGGTTGTTCTTGGGCAAAGCTGACTTGCGGCAATGCAGATAGGCTTAAAAAGCCGAATAAGGCGGCAATGAGTTGAGTCTTTATCATCTTTTTATCTCATCATTCAGGTGGTTATTGATGCTATTTCTTTTATAAACAATGACTGAATTTCTCTTGGCATTTTGCGCGAATTCAACCTGCGGCAACAATCTTCAAACTTGTGACCCGTTCTTAAAAACTTAAATAATCAAACTCTTTAATTTTCGATAGATAGATTGGGGCTTGATTAATTTTACTCCACTTCTCCTTAAATTTTGGCTCACCTTCAAAGTCTTGACTTAAATTGTCACGAATAACTTTCTTTGCTGTTAAAAAGTTAATACTAGTTTGGCTTTCAATATAAGGCCCATGATTGCTTGAATTGTCATAACCAATCAGACGAAGGTCATTGCCTTCCAAACGAAATAGATAACGCCAATAGCCATAGCGTCCATGGGCAAAGTGTACATTCAGCACATTATTGTTAATTTCTAAGCGTATATCAGGGGCGAAATAAACACCACCGTCTTCATTTTCCGAGTAAAAACAACTTAAGTTACTGACAATCGGCTTGTATTTGCCTTTTTCATTAAGTAATACAATCACACCACGGCGGTTAATATCGATACTACCACGATACTCATGTTCAACAAAATCTTGGGGATCGGTTGCTTTCACCATCAGCACGACATCGTTTATGCCATCTTTATTCAAGTCACCTTCAATGGCTTTAAATAAACGATATTTTGCAGGGATATAGGCTTGATACGTGACTTGGTCTTGGCTTAATTTAAGCTCTTCCGCTGTCGGTCGTTCTTGAGCAAAGCTGAGTTGTGGCAGTATCGATAAGCCAGATAATACGAATAATGCGGCAATCACTTGAGCTTTCATAAGTCCACCATTTTTGATATGGAATGATATTGAAATCCAATATCCGCTTCCAAATAATCAAACTAAGATTTCCTATATTGTTTTATTTAAGACATATCTTTGAATCACTTGATCTAAAGTAATTTCAGAATGCAGATAACCGCTATTTGCTTGAATCACTTTTGCAGAAGCCAAATTGGCTTTATAGCAATGTATATGCAATTGCGTTAAGCCCAGTCCCCATGCTTCCTGAATAGTAAGTTCCAGCAACTTAGCGCCAAAGTTTTGTCTGCGTCTAGAAGGACGAATCCCTAAACCAATATGTCCACCACAATATTCAATTTCTGCATTGAGCTGAGGTCGTAAATTAGATACCCCGATAACTTCATTATCGTCTACTAACCAATAGGTCATATTGGCAACATGTCCCTCTTGTAAAGACTGCCCTTTTTCATATTGTTCTAATTTATGCAAAAACTTGTCAAAATCTGTGTGATCAAAGTCTAGTGTTAGTGGATAACGTTCTTCATCAGCAAGTTCATTAATATAGTCGTTATAACTCTGTTTAAACCTTGCGTGAGGTTTTACCAAACGAAGTGACATCTACTCATTACTCCTAAAGAAGCGTTTTTATTATCTGTATTCACAATATAAAAATGATAGATTTGAAAATATAAGCTTATAGTGAATGAGTGACTTGCTCTTGGCGTTTTGAACGAATCCATCGTGCAGCAATGATAATAAAAATAATCACCAAGACCGTAATCACCACAGGCATGATAAAGGCCAAAATTGATAATACGATCGAGCCAATCAACTCACCTGTCGAAATCACGAAATTCCCTAGCCCACCTGTGGTTGCCGTCGAAACTCCACGTGCTGCAACTGTGCTCATTTGCACCACACCTGCAGTTCCGCCACCGACAATCAGTGCCGCTGCCCAAGTGGCAAACTGGGACATTTCTCCACTACTCACCGCCATCGTTGTGACCGTTCCTGCCACCACAGCCGCAGGTGTGGCAATGGTATCTAATAAGTTATCCACCCATGGAACATAGTAAGCTGCAATTTCACAAATTGTGGCAAAACCCAGTGCCATACATACTGATGGGATGGCTAACCATTCAAAGCCTTTGGCAGGTTCATACCAACCTAATAAGGTCGCAATACTCATGGCCAATAGCGGCACAAAGACACGAAAACCACAGGCTGCGCTGAGCCCAACGCCAATACAGAGTCCTAAAATTGTTTCCATCATGGATTACCTTTCTATGCCTATGACAGGTCTTGTTATTTACATCTTATTTTTAAGGTAACAAAAAGCCCTATCAAGGGATAGGGCTTTTATTCAAACAGTGGGTAACTGTTTGGTATTTTGCGGCTTAGGCATTCTTACTGTTGAATTGATTGCCAAGGCATTTGGTACACGGAGGTAAACGATCAGTACCAATTTCTAAATAGGTGCGGTGTCCGCATTGAACACAAAAATAGAAGCCTGTTCCAGGTTTTTCGCCAGCAGTGACCATCTTTGCTCTCCATAGATTTTAGAAATGGTACATATACTATAGCGTGATAGTTTTGATTATTTATTGACCTTTCCGACAAGTGGTGCTGTCGGAAAGGTGAAGAATGATGCTTAATTAAAATTTAAACGAGTTATAAGGGATTCGATACCCAATTCTCCACACGCAATCCATCAACACGTAAAAACTCTTTTTCATTATTGGTGACCATTACCCAATTATTTGCTCTGGCGTGCGCCGCAAGCCATAAATCATTAGATCCAATAATCTGACCTTTAGAAGAAAGCGCTTGACGTATTTGTGCATAATGATCCGCAACATCTTCATCTAATTCGGCGACTTGAATCATTGAGGTAAACTCATCAATGACTTTTAATGCTTTTTCTTTGCTTTGACTTTTTTCAGCGCCAAAACGTAGTTCGCCCAAGCTAATCACCGAGATTAAAATATTCCGATTGGGAAGATGTTTTTCAAAATGCTGACGGACACTTTCAGGCTGATGTTTGCTGATATAGATACAAATATTGGTATCCAATAAATATTGTGTCTGCATTAGAATTCTTCTCGTTCTTGTGGTGGTTGATCCACTCTTTCTTCTGCATAAAAATCATCTGGCATTTGTGCCAATACATTGAATAAGCGTTCCGCGGTAATTGGCTTTTCACGTAGGATCACTTCATCACCACGGCGAAATATTTCAACTTCTGCGCCTTCAAATCGAAATTCTTTAGGTAAACGAATCGCTTGACTGCGGCCGGTCATAAAAACTTTTGCGGTAGACATTGTTGCTACTCCAACCGTTCTGATACATACCTTATGATAGATACTAATTGATCACTTTAGCAACAACATTTTATCAAAATAGATAAAGCCAAATACAGCTAAATACTTAACGTCATTCATCTTCAAAATTAAAAAAAGATTAAGCCAGATTTCTTTTATATATAAAAATAAAAGACCCTACACGAAGTAGAGTCTTTTAATCACACTATTGATCGCTTTTAGCTAAGGCATCAAGCCACTTGACCTTCTAAAAAGTCTTGAGCAAAACGCTGTAATACCCCACCCGCTTCATACACAGACACTTCTTCTTCTGTATCTAGGCGGCAAGTCACAGGCACTTCAACAATCTCTTCCTTACCATCCGCTGTGGCACGCTCAATCACTAAAGTTAAAGTTGAACGCGGTGCAATATTACCAATTACGCTATACAGCTCAGTACCATCTAGTTTTAAGGTCTTACGGTTCACACCCGGCTTAAACTCAAGCGGTAAAACACCCATACCCACTAAGTTAGTACGGTGAATACGCTCAAAACCTTCGGCAACAATCGCTTCAACACCTGCAAGACGAACACCTTTGGCTGCCCAGTCACGACTTGAACCCTGACCATAATCCGCACCCGCCACAATGATCAACGGTTGCTTACGGTTCATGTAGGTTTCAATCGCTTCCCACATC
The DNA here is from genome assembly GCF_022808535.1 of Acinetobacter sp. NIPH1876. Taxonomy (NCBI): domain Bacteria; kingdom Pseudomonadati; phylum Pseudomonadota; class Gammaproteobacteria; order Moraxellales; family Moraxellaceae; genus Acinetobacter; species Acinetobacter sp. NIPH1876. The sequence goes on along the minus strand of NZ_JALGBR010000012.1, from coordinate 68,653 downwards.
CGCATCACTTCGCCTTCTGGCTCAACACGTGCTTTTGAACCTTGCTTAATGGTGCCGTCTGAACGAACCACCATTTCATTAAACAGTTTCGGATTCGCAAAGGTTGCACGTTGTGTGGTTAAGTGATCACCACGGTGCGTTGCATAGGAGTTAAAGTCTTCCTCAGGCACACCCATTTTCGCCAAATATTCACCAGAAGCACTGTCTAACACAATCGCATTTGATGGAGACAAGTGATCGGTGGTGATGTTGTCACCCAAGATCGCAAGCGGACGCATATTGGCTAAAGTACGTGGTGCAGCCAACGCCCCTTCCCAATATGGTGGACGGCGAATATAGGTACTCATTGGACGCCAATCATACAATGGGCTTGCAGCTTCTTCATTGACACCCAAATCAAACATCGGAATGTAGATTTTACGGAACTGCTCAGGCTTCACTGCTTCTTTGACGAGCGCATCAATTTCATCATCCGAAGGCCAGATATCTTTCAGGTAAATTGGATTACCGTCTTTGTCATTTCCAAGCGAATCTGTTTCGATGTCAAAACGAATGGTTCCTGCAATCGCATAGGCTACAACCAACGGCGGAGATGCCAAGAACGCTTGTTTTGCGTATGGATGGATACGGCCATCGAAGTTACGGTTACCCGAAAGTACCGCAGTCGCATATAAGTCACGCTCAATGATTTCTTGTTGAATCACCGGATCAAGTGCGCCTGACATCCCATTACACGTAGTACATGCATAGGCGACGATACCAAAACCAAGTTTCTCAAGATCACCCAACACGCCTGCTTCTTCTAAATACAGCGCAGCTGCCTTAGAACCCGGTGCAAATGATGATTTCACCCAAGGTTTACGTACCAAGCCGAGTTCATTGGCTTTACGTGCCAATAGACCTGCGGCAACCGTGTTACGTGGGTTAGAGGTATTGGTACATGAGGTAATTGCAGCAATAATCACGGCACCATCAGGAATTAAACCTTCTGCTTCTTGTGCCTTGGCAAGATCCAAATTCCCTGCAATGCCTTTTGCTTTCAAATCAGCCGTAGAGACACGTGCATGCGGGTTTGATGGCCCTGCAATGTTACGAGTCACTGTTGAAAGATCAAAACGAAGTACACGTGGGTACTCAGCTTGGGTCATATCTGATGCCCAAAGACCGATTTCTTTGGCATACTGCTCAACCAAAGCCACTTGCGCATCTTCACGGCCCGTCAAGCGTAAATAGTCGATGGTGTTCTGGTCGATATAGAACATTGCCGCAGTTGCGCCATATTCTGGGGTCATATTTGAGATGGTGGCACGATCGCCTACTGACATGCTGTCAGCACCTTCACCGAAGAACTCTAGATATGCACCGACAACACGTTCTTTACGTAAGAACTCAGTCAATGCCAACACGATATCGGTTGCAGTAATGCCAGCTTGACGCTGACCGACAAACTCAACCCCGATAATGTCTGGCAGACGCATCCAAGATGCGCGCCCAAGCATGACGTTCTCAGCTTCTAAACCACCGACACCGACTGAAATCACCCCAAGCGCATCAGTATGTGGGGTATGTGAATCTGTACCGACACAAGTATCTGGGAATGCCAAGCCATCACGGTTTTGAATCACTGGAGACATTTTCTCCAAGTTGATCTGATGCATGATGCCGTTACCCGCAGGGATCACATCAACATTTTTAAAAGCAGTTTTAGTCCACTCAATAAAGTGGAAACGGTCTTCGTTACGACGATCTTCAATTGCACGGTTTTTCTCAAACGCGTCAGGGTCAAAGCCACCGAACTCCACTGCCAAAGAGTGATCCACGATCAACTGAGTTGGTACCACAGGATTGACTTTGGAAGGATCACCGCCTTTATCCGCAATCGCATCACGCAGACCTGCAAGATCAACCAATGCGGTTTGGCCTAAAATGTCGTGACAGACCACACGCGCTGGATACCATGGAAAATCAAGATCCTGACGACGTTCGATCAACTGGGTTAAATAGGCTGTTAAATTCTCGGCATCCGCTTTACGCACCAGCTGTTCAGCGAGCACTTTCGAGGTGTATGGCAGCTTTTCGTATGCGCCTGGCTGAATATCTTCAACGGCTTGACGCACGTCATAATATTCGAGCTGGGTACCTGCCAGCGGTTTACGATATTTTGTGTTCATTAACCACGCTCCGCCAATGGTTTGAATTCAAGATTTTCAGGGCCTGTATAGTTCGCGCTTGGACGAATGATTTTACCGTCTTGACGTTGCTCAATCACGTGTGCAGACCAACCCGCAGTACGTGCAATCACAAATAATGGGGTAAACATTGCCGTTGGAACGCCCATCAAGTGATAGCTCACCGCACTGAACCAGTCGAGATTCGGGAACATGTTCTTCACTTCTTTCATCACCGCTTCTAAACGTTCAGCGATCACATACATCTTGGTATTTTCTTGTGCTTCAGCAAGTTCACGCGCCACTTGCTTGATCACTTCATTACGTGGATCAGAAACGGTATAAACTGGGTGACCAAAACCGATCACCACTTCTTTTTTCTCAACACGGCTACGAATGTCAGCTTCTGCTTCGTCTGCATTGTCATAACGTTGCTGAATCACAAACGCCACTTCGTTCGCACCACCGTGTTTAGGTCCACGCAGCGCACCGATACCGCCTGTGATTGCCGAGTACATGTCTGAACCTGTCCCTGCGACTACACGAGAGGTAAATGTAGATGCGTTAAACTCATGCTCTGCATATAGAATCAAAGAGGTGTGCATGGCTTGAATCCATTCTTCCGATGGCGCTTCGCCATGAAGGAGATGCAAGAAATGTGCAGCAATCGAGTCATCATTGGTTTCAACTTCGATACGACGACCGTTGTTGCTGAAGTGATACCAGTACAACAACATTGAGCCTAGGCTTGCCATTAATTTATCAGCGATGTCTTTTGCGCCGGCTTCGTTGTGGTCTTCGTGTTCTGGGGTTAAGCAACCCAATACAGATACACCCGTACGCATCACATCCATTGGGTGTGCAGATGGTGGCAGTTGCTCTAGTGCGGTTTTCAATGCTGCGGGTAAACCACGGAGTGCTTTTAATTTTGCTTTATAGGCTTTGAGTTCGGCTTTGTTTGGGAGTTTGCCGTGTACAAGAAGGTGTGCCACTTCTTCAAACTGGCTGCCGACGGCAAGGTCAAGAATGTCATAACCACGGTAGTGTAAGTCGTTGCCGCTGCGGCCTACGGTACAGAGTGCGGTGTTGCCTGCAACTTGTCCGCTGAGTGCAACTGATTTTTTTGGTTTGAAGCCTGTTGGCGTTTCATTACTGCTCATAAGATTGTCCTTTTCTGTTCTTTCTATGTGAATTATGAGTTCTAAAATCCCTCCCTAGCCCTCCCTTTCCAAAGGGAGGGAAGTCCCCCTTTTTCAAAGGGGGATTTAGGGGGATTTCTTATTTTGCTTTTTCAAACGATGCATCAAGATATTGTTCAAACGCGTGGTAGTTAATACGTTCATACAATTCTTGGCGGGTTTGCATGGTGTCGACCACATTCTTTTGCGTGCCTTCTTTACGCAAAGTCTCATAAACATTTTCTGCGGCCTTGTTCATGGCACGGAATGCAGACAGTGGATAGAGCGCAATGCTGACATCGGCAGAAGCCAATTCTTCCGTAGTAAATAATGGGGTTGAACCAAACTCAGTGATATTGGCTAAAACGGGTACTTTGGTCAGATCTGCAAATTGCTTATACATGGCCAATTCAGTGATCGCTTCTGGGAACAGCATGTCTGCACCTGCTTCGATATACGCCCCTGCACGGTCAATCGCAGCTTGTAAACCTTCAACCGCGAGCGCATCGGTACGTGCCATGATCACAAAGCTGTCATCGGTACGTGCATCGACCGCGGCTTTAATACGATCGACCATTTCTTGTTGGGTTACGATGGCTTTATTCGGACGGTGACCACAACGTTTAGCACCGACTTGGTCTTCGATATGCATTGCAGCAGCACCGAACTTGATCATCGACTTGGTGGTACGTGCGATATTAAACGCGGAAGCACCAAAACCTGTATCCACATCGACCAATAACGGCAGATCACAGACATCAGTAATACGGCGTACATCAGTCAATACATCATCAAGGTTACTGATACCTAAATCAGGTAAGCCCAAAGAACCAGCAGCCACACCACCACCAGACAAGTAGATCGCTTTGTAGCCTGCACGTTTTGCCAATAACGCATGGTTGGCATTGATCGCACCGACCACTTGTAATGGTTTTTCATTTGCGACCGCGTCGCGGAATAGCTGACCAGCAGACTGTTTAGCCATGTTGTTGTTCTCCTTGATTTTGTAGCAATGTTTGCTCAACAATTTTGTAAGATGCATTGATATGACGGTGCATTAGCATTTCGGCGAGTTCACCGTCACCTTCAGCAATCGCATCTAATATACGGATATGTTCATCCCAAGCTTTACTTGGGCGATCTGGGGTATTTGAAAACTGGATTCGATACATACGGATGAGGTGATACAGCTCATCGCATAACATTTTTTCTAAGGTTTTATTGCCACTGCTTTTGATAATGCAGTAATGGAAATCGTCTTGGCCTTCTTGCAAATAGTAACCCTTACCTGCTTTAAAGTTTTCATCCTCGGCATGCATACGCAATACATCACGCAAGGCCAGAATCTGTTTTTTATCAATATGCTGGGCAGCCAGTTTGCAGGCCAAGCCTTCTAAAGAGGCACGAATTTGATACAGCTCTTGAAACTGCTGTAGCGACAGTGACACCACACGGGCACCGACATGCGCAGTTCGCTCTACCAGTTTCTGCCCTTCCAGACGGTGAATCGCTTCACGTAAAGGCCCTCGACTGATGCCATACATCCGTGCCAGTTCAGGTTCTGAAATCTTGCTGCCCGCAGGAATATGTCCCAATACAATCGCCGACTGAATTTGCTTAAATACGTGTTCCGTCAGGGTCATTCCCTGACTGGTGCTGAGGGCTTGAGGAACAAGGGTATCTTGCATATTGTCGACAATCTCTACAATTTTTATGATTTTATAACCAGATAAAAGAAAAAATGCAATAGGATTGTCGACAATAAATTAGACTGGTGCTTTCAATCCGACGTGATTGTGATCACTCAGTGGCTGATCAACACACTGTCAAAAATCTTATATAAAAATAGATAAAACAATAGCTTAATAATATTATCACTCATCACTCAACCCTGAGCTTTGATCGACTGAGCAGGCTTAGACTGTTCATGCTACGACCATGGTATGACAGCTTGATTGTAGACAATCTTTATAATCAGCTTGTAACGACAAATTTTGTAAGTAAATACTGCGCCAAAATGTAAATAACAGCGTGCTTCATGCAGTCTTTATTGATACATTATTGGGCATCGAAGGTTCCGCTTCTGAAGCGTCAACCTCCCCAGACATCTATGCACTTTGTTGAAGAAAAGGACATTGTTAATGTTTCAACATATCCCACCTTATGCAGGCGATCCAATCCTTTCATTGATGGAACAGTTCAATGCTGATCCACGTGCTGAAAAGGTAAACCTCAGTATTGGTTTGTACTATAACGAAGACAGTATCGTTCCTCAGCTTGATACCATTATCGAAGCGCAAAAACGTATTGCACCTAAAAACACGCAAACCAAGCTTTATTTACCAATGGAAGGTTTCAAACCTTACCGTGATGCGATTCAAGCTTTATTGTTTGGTGCAAACAGCCCTGCAATTCAACAAGGTCGTGTTGCTACAATTCAAACATTGGGCGGTTCTGGCGCATTAAAAGTCGGTGCAGACTTCTTAAAAACTTATTTCCCAAATTCAGAAGTTTGGGTGAGCCAGCCAACTTGGGATAACCACGTTGCCATCTTCAATGGCGCAGGCATCAAGAGTAACTTCTACCCATACTTCGATGCTGTAACACGTGGCGTTGATTTTGATGGGATGTTGTCTACGTTAAAAACATTGCCAGAACAAAGCATTGTGTTATTGCACCCATGCTGCCATAACCCAACAGGCGCAGACTTGAATCCAGCACAATGGGATCAAGTGATTGTGGTATTAAAAGAACGTAACCTGATCCCATTCCTCGACATCGCCTACCAAGGTTTTGGCGATGACATGGAACAAGATGCCTATGCCATTCGTGCATTAGACCAAGCAGGTCTAAACTTTATTGTCAGCAACTCGTTCTCTAAAATCTTCTCACTTTACGGTGAGCGTGTTGGCGGTTTGACTTTCGTATGTGACGATGCTGAAGCAGCAAAATGCACATTCGGTCAGTTGAAAGCAACAGTACGTCGTATCTACTCTAGCCCACCTACAACAGGTGCTTGGTTGGTTGATCAAGTGTTAAATGACGCTGATCTCAATCAACAATGGCAAGGCGAAGTCAAAGAGATGCGTGAGCGTATTATCAAAATGCGTAGCATCTTGAAAGATGAGTTGACTAAAGCACTGCCTGAGCGTGACTTTAGCTATCTTGTGAATCAAAAAGGGATGTTTAGCTACACCGGTTTAACGGCTGAGCAAGTGGACATTCTCCGTGAAGAATATGCAATCTACTTGGTACGCAGTGGTCGTATCTGTGTTGCAGGTCTAAACATGAATAACGTGTACAAAGTTGCCAAAGCAGTGGCTGAAGTTTTAGCAAAATCTGCTGCAACCGCTTAAGTTATCACGCATAAAAAAGGCGCTTGAAGCGCCTTTTTTATTGCCTGTTTTTTTGGATTTAGGACTTGGCCTTGCCCCAATACTTCAATTTAGAAGTGTGTCCAATCCCGACATTAAAACAATTATTCGGATCAAGTTTCTGGTAGAAATTGGCCAATGCAGGCTTGGCAATATACAAATGACCGACATTATGCTCGGCAGGATATTCCGCACGGCGCGCATCCAGCAAATGCCACATTTGATGTTCCATCGCTAAAGGATCATTGCCCTTTTTAAGAATGTAATCCTGATGAAACACATGACAGAAAAAGTGCCCATAATAGAGCCTATGTATGATCTGCTGTTCCATCTCCGCAGGCAATTGCTCGACCCACTCACGGTCATTGCGACGTAACGCAATGTCCAACGCCACAATATCTTCTACCTCATCTCGATGGGTATCACGATAACGAATTGCGGCACCTGCCACGGCAAAACGATGCAAAAAGGCTTTACGCCCTTCATCCGCATCACAGACAAAGAAATTGCCTGAGGCATGCACCGCAAAATAGTCTTGTAAAAATTGCTCAGTCTGAACTTTGCAATTATTTTCAACGCGTAACATCAGATGATGTTCATAGCGATCACGATATTCGGTCATCCGTTTGGGTAAATGACTCGGTAACAACGAAGTGACCGCTTGTAAAATATGATCGGTGAGTCCTTTGATTTTAAATTTTTCTAAAAAGCCATCGACCTTGTCTTTTAATGCAAAAGCTTTCGGCACATTAGCGGTGCCAAATTTCTCAATAAACAGAAAGGTATCCTTACCGTATTTTTCACCAATATGATACGCATCACGATGAATGTATTCCCCTGCAATCGGCAGGCTTGGCAGTGAGCTCAGTAAATAGCGACGAATCGCAGTCAGATCATCGGCATCATTTGTACCAATATAAAAGACACTGCTCTCCACCTTCTCATAAGTATCCAGACGCACTGCAAACACACAGACTTTTCCTGCCGAACCTGAGGCTTCAAACAAACGTGATGGATCAGCATTAAAACGAGCAGGACTATCGGCATCAATTTGTGTGACATCTTGCGCATAACGTTGATCGGATGCCTGCTTTTCAACATCATCTAAAATATCTGTGGCTTGATAGCGCTGCTGCTCTAAACGGGTCAGGATTTCTTCAGGACTCGAACCTAAGTTCACACCTAGATGATTGACCAATTCCAACTGACCTTGGGTATTGACCTGTGCATACAGCGCCAGTTCGGTATAAGCAGGCCCACGACGGACCAAGGCGCCACCTGAGTTATTACACACCCCGCCCAATACCGAAGCACCAATACAGGAAGACCCAATCACCGAATGTGGCTCACGATCATAGCCTTTCAGGACTTGTTCCAGATTGTCCAAAGTCGCCCCTGGTAAACAAATCACCTGCTGACCCTCATGAATGACTTGAATGCCTTTCAACCTGCGCGTACTCATCACCAACACAGGACGGTCATAATCATCGCCATACGGTGTTGAACCACCGGTCAGTCCCGTATTAGCCGCTTGCATGATGACGATACAGTCCGCTTCAATCGCGGCTTGCAACACCTGCCATTGTTCAAGCAAGGTGCCAGGGATCACCACTGCAAACACTTTGCCCTCACCAAAACGACGACCTTGACGATACTGGCGGGTACTTTGATCATCACTCAGCACATGTCGCCGCCCAACAATCTGCTGTAAACGATCAATCACCGCTTTGGGAGAAAATGTTTGCATGATGGCTCCTTTGGCATAATTTACTATCAAGAGCTTAGGTCGCTCTTTTTCTAATTGAGAACATCTCATTTTGCTATCGCGGTTGGCGGCAAGGATGCCGCCTGTTCCGATGCGGTAGCAGGGAAGTACCGTCATCGGAATAGAGGATTTTTGGTTACTTTTGATCCTTCAAAAGTGACAAATGTCTCTACCTCAGACATAAGCATGTCACCAGACTTTGCGGCTGTGCCTAGTACTAAATGACTGACAATTCGACAAAAAGCGACAACCACTTTATCTCGCTTATGCTGCACCTGTTCTGTCGTTTAAACACCCAATTTACTTGCCTGTACCAAACAATCCGCATTAATCTCCTGAATCGACTTAGCCCCTGTTAAGGTCATCGCCACACGCATTTCCTTATCAATCAAATCCAGCAAATTCGATACCCCTTGCCCACCTGCTGCCGCCAAGGCATAAACAAAGGCACGGCCCAATAACACCGTATCCGCACCCAAGGCCAACATCCGCACCACATCCAGACCATTACGAATACCTGAATCAGCCAGAATCGCCAGATCACCCTTCACCGCGTCAGCAATCGCAGGCAAAGCACGCGCAGAAGACAGCACACCATCCAACTGACGCCCACCATGATTGGATACCACGATGCCATCCGCACCAAAACGGACTGCATCTTTGGCATCTTCAGGATCCAGAATGCCCTTAATCACCATCGGGCCATCCCAAAACTCTCGGATCCACTCCAGATCTTTCCAAGAAATGGATGGATCAAAGTTGGAGCCCAGCCAGCCGATATAATCCTCAAGCCCTGTTGGTTTACCTAAGTATTTCGAGATATTGCCCAAATCATGTGGACGACCACACATCCCGACATTCCATGCCCAATGTGGATGCAACATGGATTGTAGATAACGACGCATGGCTGCATTTGGCCCACTCATCCCTGAATGCGCATCGCGATAGCGCGCACCCGGCACTGGCATATCCACGGTAAACACTAGTGTCGAACAACCTGCCGCTTTGGCACGTTCCAAGGCATTGCGCATAAAGCCACGATCACGCAACACATACAGCTGGAACCACATTGGACGCTGAATTGCAGGTGCCACTTCTTCAATTGGACAGACTGAGACCGTCGATAAGGTAAATGGAATCCCTTTTTGATCGGCTGCCATGGCAGCTTGTACTTCACCGCGACGTGCGTACATACCGGTTAAACCCACGGGTGCCAATGCCACAGGCATCGACAAGGTTTCATTAAACAGTTTGGTTTCCAAACTGAGTGCAGACATATCGTTCAGCACCCGTTGACGCAAAGCGATGTCAGAAAGGTCCTGTACATTGCGTTTTAAGGTATGTTCCGAATAGGCACCGCCATCAATGTAATGAAATAAAAATGGCGGTAAACGACGCTGTGCTGCAGCACGATAATCATTGCCAGAAGAAATAATCATTTTGAGTCCACTCTCGTTAAACGTGTTGCACGTTTCTGGCGAGCTTCATCTTCGCCCAGAGCACGTACATGATTAATCACAAATTCAATATGCCCACACACCGCTTGGCGTGCAGCTTCAGGATCTTGACGATCAATCGCATCCATCACCTGAAAATGCTGCTCACTGAGCAAGTCACCATTGACAGGATGGTTATAAACTTTGTTACGCCCGAGCAAGACGTTGTATTGCAGCAAATCAAACAGACTACGCATCATTTGGATCAGCACAATATTGTGTGAGGCCTCCGCAATCGCTAAATGAAATTCTGCATCGGCCACTGCCGCCCGAGCTGAATCGCCTGCATTTTGATAACGACTGATCTCATCAAAACAATGATGAATTTTGGTCCGATCTTCAGGTGTTGAACGCAATGCGGCGTACCATGCCGTGCCGCCTTCAAGCAACAAACGCGCTTCTTGTACATCAAAACGGTACAACGGATCTTCTTCAATCAAATGACTGATCGGATTGACGATGAGCTGTTGCGGCCATTGCTCAGGCAACTGTTGAATATAAGTCCCATCGCCACGGCGGCTACTGAGCACGCCCTGACTGTTCAACTGCTGGATCGCTTCACGTAAGGACGGACGAGATACGCCTAAGCTGGTCGCCAGTTGACGCTCGGCAGGTAAGCGATCCCCTTGTTTCATCTGGCGTTGCTCAATGAGTGCCTGTAATTTCATGACCACTTGATCGGAGATTCTCATCACATTTCCTTGATTAGCGTTATGGAATCATCCACGGCACCAGATAGGCCTGAACCGTGACGATGATGCCGACAAAGACAGTAAATATGATGCTATGTTTTACCGTGAAACGAAACAAGTCCGATTCTTTTCCAACCAAACCCACCGCGGCACAGGCAATCGCAATCGATTGCGGTGAAATCATCTTGCCCGTTACGCCTCCACTGGTATTGGCAGCCACCAGTAACACTTCTGGAATACCGATTTGCTGCGCTGTGGTGGCTTGCAAAGCCGAGAACAGTGCATTGGATGAGGTATCAGAACCCGTCAGGAAGACACCGAGCCAGCCCAAGAATGGCGAGAAGAAAGTAAAGGCGTGACCTGTATGCGATAACGCTAGAGCCAGAGTCGCAGACAGGCCTGAATAATTGGCAATAAAGGCAAAGGCCAACACCATGCCAATCGAATAAATCGGGGTTTTTAATTCATTCAATGTTTCGCCAAAGGTGGTGACCGCCTCACGCGTTTTCATTTTCAGGAAAATGATGGTGATGATGGCCGCAATAAAAATAGCCGTACCTGTGGCAGAGAACCAGTCAAATTTATAGACCGCTTCATAAGCGGTGGTTTCAGGCACAATCGGCGCCATTTTTTCCACCAGTTTATGCAGATACGGGACTTCAATTTTAAAAATCCAGTCCGCCAAGGCACCGTCTTTGGCAAACAGCGCTTTAAATGGTTTCACACTCCAAATGGTCACCATCATGGTCAAAATCATAAACGGCGACCATGCTTTGGCAATCTGAGCAATGCTATAACGCTGTTGTGATGAGGCCGCATGGCTGGCTGCTTGTTCATCAGTCATTTCAAAACGGAAAATATGCTTCGGTTTCCAAACACGGAACAACAAGGTCAAACTAACCAATGAGGCAATCGCAGCGGTAATATCAGGCAGTTCGGGTCCCAAAAAGTTCGAGGTCAGATATTGTGCAATGGCAAAGGCACTACCACCGACCAGTACCGCAGGCCAAGTTTCTTTCACGCCACGCCAACCGTCCATGATCGCCATAATCCAGAACAGCACAATGATGGTTAAAAAAGGCAATTGGCGACCGACCATCTGGCTGATTTCCATAGTATCGACACCAGACACCTGTCCAGCCACAATAATCGGAATACCCATGGCACCAAAGGCCACAGGCGCCGTATTCACAATCAGACAAAGGCCCGCAGCATATAGCGGTTTAAAGCCCAAGCCGACCAATAGGGCTGCCGTAATGGCGACTGGTGCACCAAAGCCTGCCGCACCCTCTAAAAAGGTTCCAAAGGCAAAACCCACCAATAGCATCTGTAATCGCTGATCTTCAGTAATTGACAAAATACTGGAGCGAATCACATCAAACTGCCCTGTTTTGACCGAAATTTTATACAGGAACACGGCTCCGATAATAATCCATGAAATCGGCCATAAACCGTAAAAAAAACCATAAACCACGGAAGCAAATGCCATTTCAGCTGGCATTTGATAAAAGAATAAAGCAATCAACATGGCAATCATCACGGTACAGGTTCCCGCGACACTGCCCTTCATACGAAAGACCGCCAATGCCAAAAAGAAAAAAATAATTGGGATCAACGCGACTGCACTGGATAGCCAGATATTATTTAAAGGGTCATATAGTTGTTGCCACACATTTAGCATTCTCATCTCCTTGAAATGCTGGGCGTCATTTTGTTTTTACTTCGATATTTAACGAATCTTCGCAATATTGGTATGACCAATATTGAATAAATCAACAAACCTTGCTCATCTAGAATCTTCACGCATCTTAATTATATGAATTCTCAGGATCAACCCTATCACCGCAACCATAATTGGTATGACCAATAATAATTAAAATAAATCAATCCTTTTCTGTTCAGGTACGCTTTCGACATTCGACTAAAGTCTGATGAAAATTTTGCAACCAGCATTCAATTTATGTGGCTCAGGTCCTCAATCGCTGAAGATAAAACAATAAATATGACTTTGTAGCGATATCTGTATAATCTGTTCACAACTCAAATCACATCACTATGAATTGAACAATATGACGCAACTGACTTGCTTTAAAGCCTACGATATTCGCGGCAAACTCGGTACTGAACTGAATGAAGAGATTGCTTATAACATTGGTCGTGCCTATGGGCAGATCTATCAACCGAAAACCGTGGTGATTGGTTGTGATATCCGTTTAAGTAGCGAAGGCTTAAAACAGGCCACGATTCGGGGCTTGAATGATGCAGGTATCAATGTGCTTGATTTGGGCATGACTGGCACAGAAGAAGTCTATTTCGCAGCTTTTCATTTGGATGTACAAGGCGGTATTGAAGTCACAGCCAGCCATAACCCAATGGATTATAATGGCATGAAATTGGTGCGTGAAAATGCACGCCCAATCAGTGCAGAAACGGGCTTAAAAGAGATTCAGGCATTGGCTGAATCAGGGCAATTTGTAGAGGTCGCACAAAAAGGTACCACCCAACCCTACAATATTTTGCCTGAGTTTATTGAACACCTTCTGACCTATATTGATCCACAGAAAATCAAACCGCTTAAACTGGTGGTCAATGCGGGCAATGGTGCAGCAGGTCATGTGATTGATGCCATCGAACAAAAATTCCAGCAACTGAATATTCCAGTTGAGTTCATTAAAATTCACCATGAAGCGGATGGCACTTTCCCAAATGGTATTCCGAACCCGATCCTGATTGAAAACCGCGACAGCACCTGTGATGCCGTACTTCAGCATCAAGCCGATATGGGCATTGCCTGGGATGGCGACTTTGACCGTTGCTTCCTGTTTGATGAAAAAGGGCAATTTATCGAAGGTTATTACATCGTTGGTTTATTGGCACAAGCCTTCCTGATCAAACAGGCTGGTGAAAAGATTGTGCATGATCCACGTTTGGTCTGGAATACCTTTGACATCGTCGATCAATACCAAGGCATCGCAGTACAATCTAAATCTGGACATGCTTTCATTAAGGATGTCATGCGTGAACACAATGCCGTGTACGGTGGGGAAATGAGTGCGCATCACTACTTCCGTGATTTTGCCTATTGCGATAGCGGTATGATTCCTTGGCTACTGACCATAGCACTGCTTTCGGAAACAGGTCAATCACTTTCAACTTTAGTTGAAAACATGATTGCCAAATTCCCATGTAGCGGTGAAATCAATTTTAAAGTGGCGGATACACAAGCAACGGTACAAAAGATTTTTGATCATTATGCTGATCAGAATCCACAAGTTGATCGTACCGATGGTGTCAGCCTTGATTTTGGTGCATGGCGCTTAAATGTCCGTGCTTCAAATACCGAGCCGTTACTGCGTTTAAATATTGAAAGCCGTGCCGATCAAAATCCGCAACCGATGCAGCATTATGTCGATGAATTAACGGCTTTGATTCAGGGCTAATTTATTCCAAATAAAAAAGGAGCATCTTGCTCCTTTTTTATTTGTGTTTGATTTAATTAAAGCCGTTTGGATTTTGCTTCTGCCAGTTCCAACTGTCCGCCAACATATCTTCCAAAGTATATTGAGGCTGCCAACCCAACTCTGTAATCGCACGGCTATTGTCTGCAAATGAAGTGGCGACATCACCTGCACGACGTGGTGCAAATTCAAATGCAACAGGCACAGCATTGATTTGCTCAAAGGTATTTTTAACTTGTAATACAGATGAGCCATTGCCCGTCCCAATGTTCCAAGCACGACAGCCCTGCGCAGATAAGCGATTATTTAAGGCACATAAATGCGCATTGGCCAAATCCACCACATGGATATAATCACGAACCCCTGTACCATCGACGGTGTCATAATCATTGCCATAAATTGCCAGCTTTTCACGACGACCAACTGCAACTTGTGTGACATAAGGCATTAAGTTATTTGGAATTCCTTGTGGATCCTCACCAATCTGACCGCTTTTATGCGCACCGACAGGGTTAAAATAACGAAGTAAAGCAATCGACCAACGCGAGTCTGCCTGTGCCAGTTTTTGCAGCATTTGTTCGACAATCAGTTTGGTATAACCATAATTGTTATTTGGCATACCTGTAGGCATATCTTCATTTAACGGAGAACTATTGGCTTCGTCATATACTGTTGCAGATGAACTAAACACCAAGTTAAACACGCCAGCGCGTTCCATCGCCTTGACCAACTGGGCACTGCCAGCAATGTTATTATCAAAATAAGTCAATGGAACCTGTTGGCTTTCACCGACAGCTTTGAGACCTGCAAAATGAATGACCGCATCAATAGAATAGTCCTGAAAGACCTGATCTAACGCATCCTGATTACGAATATCACCTTTTACAAAAACCAAGCTTTTATTGGCGAGTGTCTGTACACGACGTAAAGCTTCTTCCGAACTATTTGAAAGATTATCAAATACAATAACTTCATGACTTGCATTGAGTAGTTCTAAACAGGTATGTGAGCCAATATAACCCGCACCACCTGTGACTAAAATTTTAGCCATCTATTTTTCCTAACAATATTTTCAACAAACCTTGCGTCGATGTATCAAAAGCAGATAAATCATCTTGCTCACGGTTTAAAATCGGTAACAGTTGATTGGCAATCTCTTTACCTTTTTCAACCCCCCATTGATCAAAGGGATTAATATTCCACAATACTGACTGCACAAAAACTTTGTGTTCATACGTCGCAATCAACATCCCTAAACTATAAGGATTCAGCTCTTTGAGTAAAATGGTTGAACTTGGCTGATTGCCTTCATATTGCTTATATGCAGGTAAATCTTCAAGTTCATCTGCTGCCAAAGCTTGATTACCAAAGGCCAATAATCGCGACTGCGCCAAACAATTCGATAAGGCCAGATGATGCTGTTCAACCAAAGCCTCTGCACTTTCAGCATAAGTAAATTGATTGGCATTATAGCGCTTTACCGGTGCAATAAAGTCACAACTCACGGAGTGTGTCCCTTGATGTAACAGCTGATAAAATGCGTGTTGTGCATTGGGTCCAACCTCACCCCACACAATCGGGCAAGTCGCTGTATTCACCTTTTCCCCATTACGCTGGATCGATTTACCATTGGACTCCATTTCAAGCTGCTGCAAATAAGCGGCGAAATATTTGAGTCGACCGTCATAGGGCAACACAGCATGGGTTTGGATTTCAAGGAAGTTATTATTCCACGCCCCTAACAAGCCCATCAATACCGGAATATTCTGCTGAAATGGTGCGGTTTGAAAATGTTGATCAATCTCGTGCGCGCCCGCTAACAACTGCTTAAAACCATCAACCCCAATCGTTAGCGCAATCGGCAGACCAATACATGACCACAGTGAATAACGACCACCAACCCAGTCCCATAGCAACAACTGCTTATCAGCGGCAATGCCCCATTCCGTCATTTTTTCAGGTTTGGTCGAGACCCCAATAAAATGATTCTGCAGAATTTTTTCATTCTGTCCAAGCGACTTTTCTAACCATTGACGCACAGTTTGTGCATTCGACAAGGTATCAATGGTGCCAAATGACTTCGAGGAAATAATAAATAATGTCGTTTCTGGGCGCAGCTGATGTAGCAGGTCAGACAGTTGACTACCATCCATAGTCGAGACAAAGTGCACATCTAAAGGCTTTGTACTCGTCACCTTAAAATCGGACAATGCATGTGTCACCATTAAAGGACCTAAGTCAGAGCCTCCGACACCTATATTGACTACATCCTGAATGACTTCACCGGTTGCGCCACGATATTGTCCAGCATGGATTTTATCCACCAAAGCATACATCCGCTCCAGCTGTTGCTGTACCTGTTGATTCTCCTGAGGAAAATCTGGACTCGATTGCGGCAAGCGTAGAGCCCAATGCATTGCTGCACGATGCTCGGTATAGTTAATTTGTTCCGAAGAAAATAATGTCTTAATCCATTGTTTTAAATCTTGTGCCTGAGCTAAGTCGACCAAGCCATTTAAAATAGTTTGATCAATACGATGTTTACTAAAATCGAGAACAACTTGATCATGTTCAACTGAGAACCGTTTAAAGCGTGAGGGATCTGCTGCAAATAAAGTCTTGAGATGAACCTCTTTAATTTGCTTTTGCAAAGATGATAAATGCTCAAGCACTGACGCTGGTGCCTTAACGGCAAAAGGCTGAATTTGCTTGATCATCATTAACGCCCCACGCCCATATATGCGAAACCTTGTAATTTCACATAGTCTGGATCATAAATATTGCGACCATCCAATATCAAAGGATGTGCCATCAGTTGTTCGAACTGTTTAAAGTCCGGACTCCAGTATTGTTTCCATGCAGTTAACACACATAAACCGTGCACATTTTTCACCGCATCATACTGATCATCACAGAGGACTAAATCGTCACGCTGCCCATACATCTGTTCAATTTCATCCAAAGCCTGCGGATCATGTAGATGAACCGTCACCCCTTGTGCCCACAGTGCCGCAAGCATTTGGTGGATAGGTGATTGCTGAATACTTGAGGTATTTTCTTTAAACGAAGCCCCCCAAATTGCAACGGACTTACCCTTTAAATCACCATGATAATAGTTCCAAAACTTACGGAACAGGATTTCTTTTTGTTGCTCATTAATTTCCCATACTTGTGCAAGCAATTGGCTTTTAACGCCTGTATTTGCAACGGTATTAGAGAGGGTCAGAATATCATGAGAAAAATTTTCACCGCCGAAACCAGCACCAGGGGCTAAGTAAGCTGAACCAATACGGTTATCCGCCGCCATACCCTGACGTACTGATGCAATATCAATCCCGAGTTTCTCAGCAACCACAGCCAAATCATTGATATAGCTAATTCTTGTCGCCAACATGCCTGAAATACTGAGCTTGGTAAATTCAGCATCTAAAATTGGCATAAACAAATATTGCTGTGCCAAAGGAAAAAGAGGCCTTAGCAATTCTTTCACTTTGCTCTGAACGTCAACTTGCGTACATCCCACAATCATTTGTTTTGCTTGAGTTAAACTCTGTAAAGCATTTCCTTCTTGAATCGTATCTGGTAAATAAACCCAGTCATCTTCGGAAAGGATTTGCTTAAAGTGCTCAGTCCCCTGCAAGCCAAAGGTTGAAGCATTGATCATCAGTTTTGGATGAATAATCGGACGCTGTTTTAACGACTGAAGCAGTTGAAAAACTTGTTGTTCTTGTGTTTGATTAAAACTAAATAAATAAGCATCTATATCTAAAGGAATAGCGTCCAAATCACGATAACTGAGAAAACCACTGTTTAACTGTTGTTCCAGTAAGCGACTAACATTTTCATCATGAAATGAGTACTGCTGATCAGCGGAATTATCATTGAGATGTGAGCACCAATACACAAAGTGCCCAGATTCAGACAATAATGCAGACATCACGCCTGCATATAATGTATTGCCAAAGATTGCAACTTTCATAACCACATGCCCTAAACTACAGGGCTAATTCTTGAATTAAGCCCTTAAAATCTGCGCCCAATTTGGGATGCTCAATACCATAGTGTAATACAGCTTTTAGATATCCAAGCTTGCTACCACAGTCGAAAGTTTGCCCTTTCATGCGATACGCTTCAACAGCTTCTGCTTGCTGTAATGCTGCGATGGCATCAGTGAGCTGAATTTCATTTCCAGCTCCACGTGGGGTATTTTCTAAAAGCGCCATAATCTGAGCCGGTAAAATATAACGACCAACCACAGATAAGTTCGAAGGTGCTGTACCCACCGCAGGTTTTTCAACGATTCCCTGCATCACAGCGCTTTCGCCTTCATTCGGTGAAACCGCGACATCCACAATACCATATTGATCAACCAAATGATCAGGCACTGCTTCAACCATAATCTGTGCTGCTTGAGATGTCTCAAAGCGCTGGATCATCAGAGACAAATCATTCTCAGAGACTTGATTCTTGACTAAAACGTCAGGTAATAATACGGCAAAGGCTTCATTACCCACGATATCTTTTGCACAAAGTACAGCATGCCCAAGACCTAAAGGCTGCGGCTGACGCACGCTCACAACGCTAACATGCTTAGGTAAAATATCAGTAATTTCTTTGAGTAGATCAAATTTCTTTTTTTGTTCTAAAGTTGTTTCTAACTCGAAATTACGATCAAAATAATTCTCAATCGAGGCTTTAGAAGAATGTGTGACCAAAATAATTTGTTCAATCCCAGCGTCAACTGCTTCACGTACCACATATTCAATGGCTGGACGGTCAACAACAGTCACCATTTCCTTTGGAATAGATTTGCTTGCTGGTAAGAATCGTGTACCTAAACCTGCGACAGGTAAAATTGCTTTCTTGATCATTACATTACTACTTCATTGATTTAGATAGATCTTCAAGAGTTAATTTTATCTTGTTCTTGTAAATTATTCCCCTTAAATAAAGAGGGACCAACATGACCAGGCGCATTAATTCCTTCACGTTTCAACATAACACCTAATGTTTTCCACATGATTTTAAAATCAACGAAGGTATTATGATGATCGACATACCAAACGTCACATTTAAAGCGCTCTTCATAATCTAATTCATTACGCCCACTCACTTGTGCTAAACCGGTCATCCCAGGTTTTACATCCAAACGACGCGCTTGCTCAGGTGAATAAAGTTCAACAAATTCTTTTAACATTGGCCGAGGCCCAACGACACTCATATCACCTTTTAGCACATTAAATAGCTGTGGCATTTCATCCAAGCTTGTAGAGCGCAATTTTTGTCCAAATGGTGTAATCCGCTGCTCATCAGGTAAAGCGTTTCCCTCGGAATCTGTAGCATCTTTCATCGAGCGGAACTTAATCATTTTAAATAGCTTACCGTCTTTACCAGGGCGTTCCTGATAAAAAAAGATAGGAGCGCCTAAATTCTTCCGGACCTTATAAGCAACGAGAATAAATATTGGAGAAAGTAATAAAATTGCTACAGATGCAACAACTATATCAACAAGCCTTTTCATTGTTTGAAACCCATATATCAAAATAATTTAGACTTTCTTCCTAAGAAAATTATTATAAATTTTCCCCAACATCGTGGATGGTAGTAGTCGAAACACTGACCGTAACAAAAAAACTATATTAGCATGAATTGGATCTTGTAACTTCAACTCTTTTTTTAAATCCAACAACTTTTTTTCACTTTTAATATACTCTAAGCCTTTACGTCGAGCATGCATTCCATTTCCCACACGAGCAAATAAAATTACATCGGGTAAATTAGCAACTTTATAACCTGCACCAATGACACGTAACCAAAGATTATAATCTTCCATAAATAAATGATGTTGGTAAGCTCCAAGTACAGTAATGACATCATGTCGATACGCAACAGTCATATGATTAAATGGACAGCGATTTTGTGCAAAAGCCTTAATTTCATTATGATTCTCAGGCACAGCTTTTAATACGTGAGCGTCTGAAACATCTTGATTAAACTCTAAAATCTGTCCACCAAATAAAACCACATCAGGGTTTTCTTGAATAAAAGCAACCTGCTTAGAAAAACGATCTGGAGTACAGATATCATCCGTATCCATACGGAAAACCCATTCATTCGTACAATGCTTTAAGCCTTCATTTAAAGCCTTACCTAAACCGACATTTTCTGCCAAAGTAACTATTTTTAAAATATTACCGAGTTTCTGCTGCCAATGTTCTACAGATTTCGTAAGACCTTCTCCAATAGGACCATCCAAAACCAATACTATTTCAGTAGGTTTTAAAGTCTGTTGATCCCAAATACTTTCAAAGCATTTTTCCAAATACTCAACTTTTTCCTTATGATATAAAGATAATAATATAGAAAAATTTATCATTAGTTTTCAATTACCTTTATCCACTCTTTAATAACTGTACGCTGAGAATAAACTAAGGCATGTTCCTTTGCTCGCTTAGAGAATTGTTCACGTAATGTACTTGAGTCCATCAAACTAAGTATTGCCTGTGCTAACTCTTGAACATTGTTATTTTCAACTAAATAACCTGTAACATTATTCTCTATAATTTCAGATGGCCCATGAGGGCAATTATAAGACACTATTGGCAAACCTAAAGATTGAGCCTCTATCAATACCATAGGAAGTCCTTCAAAACGTGAGGACATTACATAAAATGACGCTGAACAATAAATCTCTTCAACATTAGTTATCTCACCTCTTAAAAAAACATTCGTTAATTTTTTTTCATTAATAAGATTTTCTAATTTATTCTTATCTTCTCCTTTACCATAAATAGATAAGGTCCATTCTTTCTTCTGATTTAAAACCAACTCCCAAGCTTTCAAGAGATCTTCAAAATTTTTTTGATAGGTAAGTCTACCTATTGCAATAATATTTTTGGAATCAGAGTTATATACTGAATTAACATCTTCAACATCAAAAGGAGAAATATTATTAATTTTAACAATATTATTATGAAACCCTTTATATGATAGCGCATCATTATTTGTAAGAGTAACGACTTGATCAATATTTTTATATAATTTTTTGGATAAAAATCTTACCCATTGTGGTCTAATAGAAAAAGCAACATGCTCCAGTGAAACTAATCTTGAACCTTTAATATCTAACATACTACATAAAAGAGAAAGCCTGCCCATATTATGAACAATAATTGTATCTGGTTTATTAATTTTAATATAGCTATTTAGTCCCATAAAAAAATTTAAATACCCACCACCAATAGCTAGCACATTAACATTGTCATTTAAAAAATATGCACCATCTTCCTTTTTTGCATCTCTATTTATTACGCAAACAGAATAATCCAATTCCTCAGAAAAAGTATTAGCCATTAAGCAGGCTACTCGCTCTAGCCCAGACTTGTTTTTTAAAGAGTTAATAACAAACAGTATTTTTTTCACTCTCGCACCTTTTCATAGAATTACATGCATATACCAACAACATCAACAAAGAAATAAAAACAGTAATACCTTTAGCCAACAAAGCTAACAATAAAACTAAAAGTGCTATTTTAAATTTAAGATCAACAAAGGAAGATTTTATTTTAAATATCAAATATATATTAAAGATCAAAAAAACACCAAGACCTAGCAAACCATTAGCAAAGATCACCCTAAAATAACCAACATCAGTGTTCATATAATAACCATTTTTCAAGTTATACATATTATCCCCAACAATCCAAGTTTTATAACTTTCAGGAAATATTGAAAACATATTTAATAGTGTATTAAATGAGTTATTAGCATCCGAATTCCCATCACCCAAAAACAGACCAAAACCAAATTTAATCAATTGAAAATCAACAAATTTTTCTCCGTAAACAAAATATAAAATTACGGCAATAGATAACAAGAATAACCCTGAAAAAAATATTTTGACTTGATTTATAGAAAAACTAGAAAACAACAATAAACACCCAATAGCAAATCCGACTAAAGTTGTTCTCGCACTCATCATTCCAATAATTGCTATCATAAAGTAAACAAACAACCAAAATATTATATGCTTTTTTTCATATTTTATAATTTGACTTAAACAGACCAATATAAAACAATTAATAATTCCTGACGCAAAAAAGGAACGACCAACCCCGACAATTCGCTCAAGTTTCAAGTCATCAAGCCTAGATAAATCCGATAAATTGTTATAAATAATTGAATAAAATATTTTCTCAAAAGCAGGATAAAAGCTAATCAATGCAGACAAAATCAGTTGAATTAACACAGCAATTGCACTAAGTTTAATTACTCGAACGAAATCTAACTGAGCATCACCTATCCTAAAAACACCAATTAAAGCTAAAAGCTGAAAATAAACAAATAAATAAACCTCATAATAGTAACTATAATCCAGATTATTATTAAACAAAGCAGACAAAGTGCTTATAAAAAAACCAAAAAATAAAAACAAAAATATATAAAAATCAATTTTTCTAAATTTATCAAATGAATTAAAAACAAAAAGCAGGCCAAAAAGAGAGAATAAAAAAATCAAGAAACCAAATTTAAAAAAGATAGCAATATTAAATATATATATAAACAAAAAAAACACCCACATAAAACCAACAAGGTATTTTTTATTCAATTGAAGCAAAGCACTCAAAGCTACAACCCCTTTAATATTCTTTTTAATTTATTAATTATTCTTTCTAAATAATTAAATTTCCACGAATATCCCCAGTGATGGATACCATAAGTATCTTCCTTAATATGCACATACATCAACTGCTTTACAGGTTTATCTGGATCAAATGGATTATAGGGGTAAAATGAATTCTGAGACAAAACTATATCTCTTTCTTTAGAAACTTTATTGTATACACTACCAAGAACATAGGGCATAGTTTTATACACACTACTATTAGCATCATAAAAACCTAATACTAATTTTAATATTTGATGCCCCTTAATACAACCAATCACCCCACAGCTCACTTTATCTTGATCAGAATCTTCATAAGCTGCAAAAAAATCATTATTAAGTAAAGTCGAAATATCTTTAATCAATTCCATATCAGTATCTAAATATACTCCACCATATTCATATAAAGCATGACAACGAACATAATCAGCAACAAAAGCATATTTCTTATCTTTTAATGCTTTTTTCACAAAATCATGTTCTAAAGGTGAGTTGTCTTCATTCCAAAGAATAAACTCCCAATCAGGTAGATATCTATGCCAACTTTTAATACATTCTTCTATTAAAGGGGACATAGGGTTTTTACCAAACCAGCAATAATGAATAATCTTAGGAATCATAATATACCATTAAATTTTCTAATTAATTTTCCACTTAAGGCTTTTAACACCATAACAGGATACAAAAAAAACATATTTAGTATTGCAAACAAATATATTTCTATCAAAAGCTGATTATATTCTCTCTCATGTGATTTAAAATGATCAGCAATTTGCAATTTACCAATAATCATTATATTTTTTTTCTTTGAAAGGTTATCCTCATGCAATCTATACTTCGTAAAAGTATAGTTTAAGTGTATACAATACCCACCTTTTTCTAGGACTTTCAAATAAATATACCAATCTTCAATGATAAATTTTTCATTAAAACCATTCACATTCTTTATATCTTTTAGTCTAAGCATCTGTGTAGGGGCTGGTAAATATTCTGTATACTTAAACAAGTCTTTAAAAAAATATTTTTTTTCTTTTTTTATTATTTCCCCACACGCTTCATTCTGATCATTAATTAAAATCATATTACCAAAAACACCTTTGCAAGCGTCATCAGCTTCAAGAATAGGAACTTGCACCATCAGCTTTTCAGCTAATAGCATATCATCTGAAGCAATGGCTGAAAAATACTTACCATGACACCATTCCAATGCTTCATTTAAAGTCGCACTTAAACCACGATTTGCTCGATATCTGAACTCAAATCTAGTAAACCGTTCTTCACAAACAGATAACATCTCTTCTATTTTTTCTATAGAATTATCTTTAGAGCCATCATCAATAATAATTAGCTCAATATTCTGATAAGTCTGATTAATCACACTTTGAATACAATCCTGAACATACTGTGCATGGTTATAGCAAGGGATGACAACAGAAACTAAAGGCTGGCTTTTTGATTGCATCTCTATATAACTCTCATCCGCAAATGTTTAAACACAAAAATACTCATTACCCCCCAATAGACTGCATAATTTATTAGATGCGCAATAGAAACTCCTTCAAAACCAAACATCTGGGTACAGATATAAGTCAAAAGAATTGAACTTATTGCAAACATAATTTCTGTCGTTACAAACAGTTTAATCATTGCTTTGCTTAACATCAAATAAGCAAGTATCCAACTTCCAATCTTTAGGGCATCTCCGATCATTTGCCATAAAAATAGATCAGCCATAGGCAGGAATTTTTCACTGAATAATACAACAATAACCCAATCTTTCAATAGATAAGCTAGCCCCCCTCCTAAAATAGCGAGTGGGAATATAAACTTATAACCTAAATAGACTTCTTTTTTTATTTCAACAAGGGTTTTTAATTCTGATAATTTAGGTAAGTAATAGACACCTAAGGTTGTTGTTACCAACATTAGATATGCAGCACTTAAACGAATCATCGCTTCCCAATAACCCGCATAGTCCGCACCAAAAGTCTGACTTAAATATGTTCTAATCACTATTTGGGAAAGTGGTACACAAATTGCGCTGACTAGAGCCATTAATGCAAATGACATAAACTTATGTGCAATATCAGAATCGATTCGCCCAAACAAATAAGAAATTTTAAACCAATCTGCTTTATAGCAAAGATACAGAGTGACAAAAAAAGCAAGAGATTGATAAACAGACAATGCAGCCAATGCACCATACAAATGATATTTGACTGCAAGGGCTGTCGTTATTACTAAAGATACTAGACTACCAGCTATATTTGCCAATACTAACTTTAGTATTTCCTTTTTTCCATTTAATATCGCCAAAAACAGAGTATTAAAATTAAAAAAAACTAGAAAAATGGCAAACCAAATGAATACCGATTGGTATTCTAGGCTATGAAAAATATAAAGAGACAATTGCTGCTGAAAAATAATAATGAGTAATGCAAAAAGCACGCTTAGAATAAAAACTATGCTCCCTGCGTTTTGCCATATTTTTTTCTGCTTTTGCTTATCTTCATAATATTCTGCCGTATATTTTGTGACAGCAGTATTAATCATACTTCCTGAAAAGGTTGTAATCATTTGAATAAAATTTTGAAACTGGCCAATCATAGCATAGCCAGAAGGGCCAACATAAATAGCTAAGATTTTATTCAAAATAAATAAAGTAGCTGTTTTAATTAAAACGGCTACTCCATTTAAAGCACTTGTTTTCAGCAGATTCATATTAAATACTAAACGTGTTACAGACTTCAACTATATGCTGAGCATCTTTTATATTTAAGACAGGACTCATTGGTAAACTAAGGACTGTCTCATGTATTTTCTCAGATATTGGGAAACTTAGATTATTCCATTCACGATAAGCTTGTTGTTTATGAGGCGGAATTGGGTAGTGAATTAAAGTCTGTATACCGTGTGCTGCTAAATGCTGCTGTAAAGCTTCTCTATGAAGAGTGCGAATGACAAACAAGTGCCAGACATGTTGTTGATCTTCAATTGCTTTCAATTCAATCTTAGGGAGTTCAATCAGAGGATTACTGATTCCCTCTAAGTAAACCTGCGCAACTTCACGGCGATGCACAATTTCTTGATCTAAAAACTTAAGCTTAATATCGAGCATAGCCGCCTGAATTTCGTCTAAGCGACTATTTACACCTTGCACTAAATTCTTATATTTTTCATGCGACCCATAATTACGTAGAGCCCTAAGCATATTTGCAAGCTCTGTATCATTGGTCGTGATCGCACCTGCATCGCCTAAAGCACCCAGATTTTTGCCAGGATAAAAGCTAAATCCAGATGCATGACCCCAATTTCCAGCTTTTTTACCGTGAATTTCTGCACCGTGACTTTGTGCAGAATCTTCTAGAACCAATAAGTTATGTTTTTTTGCGATGTCCATGATTTCAGGCATTGCCGCAAGTTGCCCATATAAATGAACAGGTAAAATAACTTTGGTTTTTTCTGTAAGAACAGCTTCAATTTTTGCTGGATCAAGATTAAAAGTAGTTGGATCTGGTTCAACAAGCACAGGCTTAAGCTGATTGGCACTAATCGCTAAAATACTTGCAATATAAGTATTCGAAGGCACAATGACTTCATCACCATCTTGTAATTTGCCAAGCTCTTTCCAAGCTCTCAATGTTAAAATCAGAGCATCTAAACCATTCGCCACACCTATCGCATATTGTGTACCGCAATACTGTGCAAAACTCTGTTCAAACTGATCAAGTTCAGCGCCACCAATATACCAGCCAGAATCAATCACACGAGTACAAGCATTAATCAGTTGTTCACGATATTGCTGATTGATATTTTTTAGATCTAAGAAAGGGGTCGTCATTCTACATAACCTTTAATGATAGCTGGATTTCCTACGACAATCGCATTTTCTGGGACATCTTTGGTCACAACAGCACCTGCACCAATCAGTGCATTTTTTCCAATACGGATACCAGGTAAAATCGTAGCGTTAGCGCCAATACTGGCACCCTTTTCTACAATCGTTTTAGCAAAGTTTTCTGGATACTGTTTAGAACGTGGCTTTTTATCATTAGTAAATGTGACGCAAGGGCCGATAAATACATCATCTTCTAGGGCAATACCATCCCAGATATAGACCCCTGATTTGACAGTAACATTATTGCCAATAGATACGTCATTTTCAATTAAAGTATGAGCACAGATATTACACCCTGCACCAATTACGGCATCCTTCAAGATGACGCTATATTGCCAGACTCGAGTATTTTGACCAATATTTTTAGAGTGTACATCAGATAATGGGTGAATGAATGGACGATTAACCGTAGTTAAAAATTCATCATAATCTCGAATATAATCGCTTTCATCATAATGTTCACTTGCCAACACCAACAACACACAATCTTCTGAAAAATCATGCATTTCATGCCACACAAGCGGAGGAATCATCAGCCCTTTATTTGCCTGCTTCATCCATACTTCTTGTTTTTCAGAGCCATCGTCCATAATCATTCTGCATTTGCCTTTTATACAGAATGCAACCTGATGCAACTCTTTATGTGCATGAAAACCGCGTGGAACATCAGGCTTGGTATCAAAAATATAATAGATACGATTCACTGTAAAAGGAATATTTTTGCTTGCTTCAGCAACAACTAAGCCTCCACGCTCATCACCTAAATTTGGTAAGTCGATCCAATTAATCAGTTTCATATTTCACTCACCAAAGAAATCAAATATTGGCCATAATCATTTTTATTCATACTTTGACCAATTGCTAAAACTTGCTCTTTGCTTAGCCAACCATTATTAAAAGCAATTTCTTCTAAACATGCCACTTTATAGCCTTGCCGCTTTTCAATGGTTTCTACAAATTGTGCTGCCTCAAGCAGGCTTTCATGTGTGCCTGTGTCGAGCCAAGCAAACCCTCGACCGAGTAACTCGACATTTAAGTCTCCACGCTCTAGGTACATTTGATTGATGGTCGTGATTTCTAATTCACCGCGCTCAGATGGTTTGACTTGTTTCGCGATTTCAACCACATCATTGTCGTAGAAATAAAGACCAGTTACAGCAAAATGTGATTTTGGATGCTTTGGTTTTTCTTCTAGAGAAACAGCACGTTTTTGTTCGTCAAACTCAACGACACCAAAACGTTCAGGATCTTTCACCTGATAACCAAAGACCGTTGCCCCTTTTTGGCGTGCAACTGCCTGACGAAGCATTGGTGTAAAACCTTGACCATAAAAAATATTATCGCCAAGCACTAAGCACACATTACTCGTGCCAATAAATGCTTCACCAATAATAAAAGCCTGAGCTAAACCGTCTGGGCTAGGCTGAATAGCATAGCTCAGCTCAACACCAAACTGAGACCCATCACCTAGTAAACGTTTAAAGCCATCGATATCATCAGGGGTACTGATAATTAAGATTTCGCGAATACCCGCCAACATCAAGACTGACAAAGGGTAATACACCATCGGTTTATCGTAAATCGGCAGTAACTGCTTTGATACACCCTTGGTAATTGGATATAAGCGTGTACCTGAACCACCTGCAAGAATAATACCTTTCGTCGACATTAGACATTTACCCCTAATCTTTCACCTTGATAACTGCCATCTTGTACACGGCGACACCATTCTAAATTATTTAAATACCATTCAACGGTTTTACGAATACCTGTCTCAAACGTTTCCTGAGGTTTCCAGCCAAGTTCACGCTCTATTTTTGATGCGTCAATCGCATAGCGTAGATCATGTCCAGGACGATCCTTTACAAAAGTAATTAAACTTTCATAAGCTTGAGCATTAGCCTGTGGTCTTAATTCATCTAGAATTTTGCAAATGGTTTTAACTACTTCAATATTCTGCTTTTCGTTATGTCCACCAATATTGTAGGTTTCACCAATCACACCTTGAGTAACGACTTGATAAAGTGCTCTAGCGTGGTCTTCAACGAACAACCAGTCACGGATCTGATCACCCTTTCCATAGATCGGCAATGCTTTACCATCTAAAGCATTTAAAATGACTAAAGGAATTAACTTTTCTGGGAAGTGATAAGGACCATAATTATTAGAACAATTGGTGACAATGGTCGGTAAGCCATAGGTACGTTGCCAAGCTCGAACTAAATGATCTGAACTCGCCTTACTTGCTGAATAGGGAGAGCTTGGCGCATAAGGTGTTGTTTCAGTAAATAAGTCTGTTGTACCCTCTAGATCACCATAGACCTCATCTGTTGAGATATGGTGAAAACGAAAGCTTGCTTTTTTATTGTTATCTAATGCCTGCCAGTAGTTACGTGTCACCTCTAATAAGGTATAGGTCCCTACAATATTGGTCTGAATAAATGCACTTGGTCCATCTATTGAACGATCAACATGCGACTCAGCCGCCAAATGCATGACTACATCAGGTTGAAATTGTTGAAAAATCTTCTCTAGCTTTGACGCATCACAAATATCAATTTGTTGAAACTGATAGCGCTGATCCTCATCAATTTCTTTTAAGGATTCTAAATTTCCAGCGTAGGTCAATTTATCTATATTTAAAACGGTATCTTTCGTTGTTTTTATAATATGGCGTACTACAGCAGAACCAATAAATCCAGCGCCACCAGTTAATAATATTTTCATATTTTTCCACTATACTACATCGAGTAGACTCTATCTAAACTTGATATCTTCACACAAAACTTAAAGTATCTATGAACAATCCTATAAAATCTTTCGCAAAATATCGGCTAAGACACTAGGCTGCTTATTTCGAACTTCATCCTATTTCACTGAAAAAAATGAGGAAATAAGGCTTAAAACACTTCAAATTAGTACGGAGAATACAACTCGGCATAATATAACAAATTTCATCAATTTGTTAGCGCTTCATTCTATTTTATTTAAATGATCTTCTAATTAATTTAAATTTATTTACGAATAGCTTTTCGTTAAATACTGAACTAAATCAAATTACTCTATAAAGTGAATTTTTTATATCAAATAATTCAACACTCCCACAAAAAGAATATTATGTTTTTTTAATCTTTTGGGATAAAATCATCGCGATTTAGCATCCATTGTCCACTGATGATCCATACACGACAATAGGTATTGATTAAAAATAAGATTATCTAAGGGTTTCATGTGAAGTATTACCAACTTTTTTCAATTCTTACACTTAGTATTAGCGCTGTAAGTTGTGCAATCACTTCAGGTCTTCAAACACATGACTTACCTGAAAATGGAGACTTTACAACGGAACAAGGCGTTAATCTTACGATTGTACAACTCACCCAAGAAAACTTAGCTTTATATAACCTAGCCTCTACATCATTGCTACCGCAAGACAAGCTATCGACATTATTTCGCCAAACTCCCACCCAATATCGTTTAAGTGCAAATGATGTCTTATCAATCCAGTTATGGGCCTACCCTGAAATTACTCCCCCTCTAAATAATATTAATAATATGCAATCTGCCCAAGCAAGTGGCTATGCAATTGACATAAATGGCAATGTACAACTCCCCCTAATTGGCCAAGTTCATGTTGCAGGAAAAACCCTTGCAGAAACTAATCGATATCTACGGTCTCAGTTTGCAAAATATTTGAAAACACCTGATGTTATTGTTAGGATTTTATCCTACGAAGGCAATCGTTACTTTGTAAATGGGCAAGTCATGAAAAGCGGGCAATATACGCTGAATGATCAGCCAATTAGCTTGTATACGGCACTCAGTATGGCTGGAGGAGTCAATCCTGAAACAGGGGATAACACATCTATACAGTTAATTCGTAAAGGGATTACTTATAATTTAAATTTAGTTGCTTTAGAACAAAGTGGTTTATCTCTCCACAAATTAATAATTCAACCTAATGATACGATTTTTGTAAATACCAAACAAAACCAAAAACTTTATATCATGGGTGAATCAAGTAAAAGCCAGGCGCTTCCCTTACGTGATCAAGGGATGACCTTAAGTGATGTACTTGGTGAGAGTGAAGGTATTAACCCATATACAGCAAGTGCTGCGCGTATTTATGTAATGCGTACAAACCTCAATACTCAGCACTCGACTATTTATCAACTAAATTTGAGTAGCTTAGGGAATCTTGCTTTAGCCAATCAATTCGCTATGCAGAAAAATGATATTGTTTATATTGATGCAACAGGCTTGACGCGCTGGCAGCGTATGGTTAATCAAATTATACCATTCTCTAACGCACTTTATAGTTTTGATCAGTTAGGTAAATAATATGACCTTTTCAATCTAACCATTTAGATCTCCAAGAATCTGCAAGCGTTTTCCCAAATTTTAAATAGTTGTTCCCTTATGAATCAAAATACACAACTGACTGATGACACGATTGACCTTAGAGAATTATTTTTCGCTCTTATTGCACAATGGAAACTTATTGTTTTCTGTACAATATTCACCCTAATTTGTGCTAGTATTTATCTTAAAACTGCAGAAAAAACTTACGCTGTTGATGCAAAAATTCAAATTATTGATAACAAACAAAATGGCTTAGCAGGTCTAAACTCACAGCTTGCATCTTTAGGTAGTTTAGCTGGCGTAAATATTGGTGGTCTTGGCGGTCAACAATCGATCCAGGCAGAAATCGAAATCTTGCAATCTCGCTCTATTTTAGCAAAAACGATTCAAGATCTAAATCTAGATATCCAAATCCAACCAGATCAAGGCTTTGCTCAGAAGCTTTTAAGCGCAGATCAATTTCACACCAACTATCTTACAGATCAAGTACAAGTTAGAAATCATAAAACTGAGTTCTCTATTCGCCAATTTGACATTCCAAAAAAATATCTAGATCAAGACCTACTTTTAAGCTTCCACGGGCAAAACCTTAGCCTTAAGTCAGAAAAGACTGGACTAGAAGTATACAAAGGATCCCTAAATCAAAAAGCAAATTCTACTCCCCTTAGTTCAGCTTGGAAAATTAGTATTTCAAGCCAACATCCTCTAGAAGGTCAGTATATTGTTCAAAAACAATCAACACTTGCAGCAGTCAAAGCTATTTTATTAAATTTTAAAGCAGCAGAACTTACCAAGCAAACAGGGATTATCACTATCAATTATGATGGAGCAGACAAAGCACACATCATAAAAGTGCTAAATCACATTTTGGAAATTTATCAAGAGCAAAACTTAGCTACCAAATCAGCAGAAAAAGAAAAAACATTAGCCTTTTTAAACAAACAACTACCGCAACTGAAACAAGAGCTAATAGAGGCAGAAAAAAAATTTAATGCGTTCCGAGAAACCCATGGCACCATTGATATTCAGCAAGAAGCGGGGCTTTATTTAAAACAAAGTGTTGAGTTGGAAACACAAAAAATTCAGTTAGAGCAGAAGCGGGCACAATTGGCTGCTCAATACACAGCACAACACCCAATGATGCAAGAAATTAATGCCCAAATTTCTGTATTCAATAAAAAAATAAATGAATTGAATGGTGCATTAAAGAATCTACCAAATACACAAAGTCAGTATTTGCAATATTACCGAGATGTACAAGTACAAACCCAGCTCTATACCAACTTATTGGGAACATACCAATCTTTAAGCTTGGCTAAAGCAGGTGAAATGGGGAATTTACGGGTATTAGATTACCCTGTAGAACCAACGAAACCAATCAAACCTCGTAAGCTAATCGTGTTAATCCTCTCGATTTTTGTGGGTGGATTTATTGGTGTACTGATTGCCTTAGTTCGCAATATGTTGCAAACAGGTGTACGTCACCGTGATGAAATTGAACAAGCTGTCGGAATTAACACTTATGTTGAATTGCCCAAAGTGAAACATAAAACTGCTCCTGAGTTACACGCACTCAAGACATTTATCCCGACTTTACGTTTTAAGTTACAGCAAAAACAACATAACGTTGCACTCATAACAAGTGTTACACCTAATCAAAATCAAGGTGTGATTGCTCAACATTTGGCACTTTATCTCAGTCAAGCTGGGCAGAAAGTTTTAGTCATTGATAGCGACCTTTATCGTGGTGAACTTGACCAACTTTTTAAGAGCACTTCAAAAGTGGGCCTAGCTGAATATTTACGCGGACAAGCCAATCTAGATCAAATTATCGTGAATACAACTTATCCGAATTTGAGTTTAATTGGTCGTGGACAAAGCAATGATGAAGCTTCTATTAGCTCACATCAATCAATTTTTGCACAGTTAATGCAACAGATCAGCAATCAATATGACTACATTTTGATCAGCTCTGCACCCGTACTTGCAACCTCTGATAGTTTAAACCTTGCTCAATTTACAGGTTTTAATCTCTGTTTAGTGCAATACGGTCAGACACAACTCAAAGATATTGAACTCGCAAAATCTTATTTTGTGAATGCTGGACTTGAGATTGATGGGCTTATTCTCGATCAGATCCCGAGCTATCAAATTAATCAGTATCAATATCAGACCAGCAAATAATTGCTCTAATATTGAATAAAAGGAACCAGAGGGTTATAAATTCTCTGGTTTTTTTATTTCAACAAGAATGCTCATTGATTTCACAAATGACTCAATCCTCATACAAAAAATCCATGCATTTTTGCTGTTTATTATTCAATGCCTAAGCCTATACATGCTAAGATCAACGGCATATTTTTTATTAAAATCTCGCTTTGGGACATCTCATGAGTAAAGCTTTACCTTTCGTTGTCGCAGCTGTTTTAGGCGGTGCAGCGCTCGTTCCTATTTACTACGCTACTAAAAATCCAACCACTGAGTTTGGCGCCAAGGCTGACAAAAATGCAGCACCTGTGGCAAAAATCAGTTATGCATTAGGTTACGAAGTCGCAAAACAAACCCCACCTGAATTAGAAACCAGTGCATTTATTACTGGCTTCCGTGACGGACATGCACAAAAACCAGCAGCCTACACAGAAGAAGAGTTACAAGCGGCTTATGTCGAGTTCCAAAAAGAGCTGCAACAAAAGCAAGCAAATGAGACCAAAAAAGTCGAAGCGACCAACAACAGCTTTTTAGCAGAAAATGCGAAAAAAGAAGGTGTGAAAACCACCGCTTCAGGCTTGCAATATAAAATCACTAAAGAAGGTACAGGCAAACAGCCTACCTCGACTTCTGTTGTGAAAGTTCACTACAAAGGTCAACTTGCTGATGGTAAAGTCTTTGATAGCTCTTATGACCGTGGCGAGCCAATTGAGTTCCCGCTGAATCAAGTGATTCCAGGCTGGACTGAAGGTTTACAGCTGATGAAAGAAGGTGGTAAAGCAACACTTTATATTCCTGCAAACTTAGGTTACGGTGAACAAGGTGTTCCTGGTTCGATTCCACCGAATAGCACATTAATTTTTGATGTAGAATTAATCGCTGTTAAGTAAATGATCTTAAGGAGAGCCTATGCTCTCCTTTATTTTTTTGGAAGAAATAATGAAAAGATTAGGTCTCATTTTAATTGCAACAACCATCGGAACAGTGCAGGCTGCACCCATTACACTAAAAAGCCCACAAAAAGATCAACTCGGGTATAGCTACGGTTATTTCATGGGCAGAGGCAATGCCGAAACCTTAAAAGATTTGAATATTGAAACCTTCGCACAAGGCTTACAAGAAGCTGTTCAAGGTAAAACGGCATCATTGACCGACGAAGAAATGACCAACGTTCTAAATCAATATAAAAAACGCTTAGAAGCCAAGCAACTAATTGAGTTCCAAGAACAAGCACAAAAAAATGATCAGATAGGTAAAGCCTTTTTAGCAGAAAATAGCAAGAAAGCAGATATCGTGACTACGAAATCAGGCCTACAGTACCAAGTACTACAACAAGGACAAGGTAAATCACCAAAAGCGACATCAACGGTTAAAGTAAACTATGAAGGACGCTTGCTCGATGGAACTGTGTTCGACAGTTCGATTGCACGCAACCATCCACTTGAGTTCAAACTCAGCCAAGTGAT
Source organism: Acinetobacter sp. NIPH1876 (assembly GCF_022808535.1). NCBI lineage: Bacteria > Pseudomonadati > Pseudomonadota > Gammaproteobacteria > Moraxellales > Moraxellaceae > Acinetobacter > Acinetobacter sp. NIPH1876. Next base: position 33,923 of record NZ_JALGBR010000012.1, on the reverse strand, counting down.
TGCAGGTTGGACCGAAGGTGTACAAACCATGAAAGCAGGTGGCAAAAGTCGTTTCTTTATTCCCGCAGATCTTGCCTATGGTGATGTCGGTTCGGGCGATGCAATTGGTCCTAATAGTACGTTGATTTTTGATATTGAGCTGCTCGAAGTTCAATAATAAAAAACCCTCCATTCGGAGGGTTTAATTTTTTTCAATCCATGACTTTAAGCTTTTAAATGCCTTGGTCGGAAACCTGTAGCCAACAATGCTACAGCATAGGCAACAACACCGGTGACACATAAACCAATCACTTCAGCAATACGTAGCCATTGAGAAATATCGCTTTGGTACCAGGTTAAACCATACCAAAGTGCTGCAATCATGGCGATATTGGCAACCGCATATTGCAGTGCCAGTTTTTTCCAATGTGCCCCAAAACGATAGATATTACGTTTATGCAAATAGAAATACAGCATACCCGCATTGACCAAAGCCGAGCCTGAAGATGCTAGTGCGAGCGCCATATGCTCGGCATGCCAATTGATCAACTTAAACAAGCCAATAAAGACTACGTTTAGAATCGCATTGGCTGCCACGGCCATTAAGCCAACACGAACTGGGGTTTTAGTATCCTGTTGTGCATAGAAGCCTGGCGCAAATACTTTGATCAACATAAATGAGATGACCCCTGCACTCATACATTGCAGTGCTAAGGCAGTCATTCGTGTATCTTCCACGGTAAATTCACCACGTTGGAACAAGGCCTGAATAATCGGGGTCGAGAGCATAAATAATGCAATACTCGCAGGAATCCCCACCAGCATAATAATCTTGGCAGCCCAATCAATCATGCCTCTAAATTTGGCTTGATCTTGCTCTGCATGACGTGCGGAAAGTGAAGGTAAAATTACTGTACCAATAGCGACACCAATTAAGCCCAGTGGTAACTCAGTCATGCGTTCAGCACTGTATAACCATGATACTGAACCATCTTGCATGAATGATGCCCAAATGGTGTTCAGCAATAAGTTAATCTGAGTCACTGACACCCCAAACAAGGCAGGCAGCATCAGTTTTAAAATACGATCCACCCCTTCATGTTTGAAGTCTACTTTAGGTGGAATCAGTAAATTCTTTTTCCATAATTCGGGGATCTGGATCGCCAACTGTAAAACACCCGCGGCGACCACCGCCCAGCCCAAAGCCATAATTGGCTCTGCCATATACGGGGTTAACCACCACGCCCCTGCAATCATCGCCACATTGAGTAATACAGGAGAAAATGCAGGTGAAGCAAATGAACCATAGCTGTTTAAGATACTGCTGGCAAAAGCCGTCAATGACATAAACATTAAGTAGGGAATGGTCAGGCGAAACATATCGACCGCGAGCTCAAATTTTTCAGGATCGTTATGGAAACCAGGTGCATACAGATAAATAATCGCTGGGGCAGCCACCATAGCGACAAAGGTCAATAACGACATGGCCGTGAGCAAACAGCCAAACACCCGACTAATTAAAATCTGGACTTCGGCATGGGCACGACTGGTCTTATATTCGGTCAAAACAGGAATGAAAGCCTGAGAAAAAGCCCCTTCCGCAAATAAGCGTCGGAAAAAGTTGGGAATACGAAAGGCAACAACGAAGGTATCGAAGTCCTTGCCTGCACCAAATACATTGAGCAGTACCACATCACGTACCAACCCCAACACTCGAGATAACATCGTCATTGCACTGACAATTACAGTCGATCGCCACAATGCCATCGCATTCACCTACGGCTTATCTTTTAAAAAGCGTTATTGTAATGAAAGTCCGAATAGATTTCGTTATGAAATCTTAAATCTGGTCATATTTTTAGCGTGTTTTTTGTTTAGACAGCAAATTTCGAAATAATTGCCAATCAAAATATAAACCTGGATCGGTTTTACGTTTTGGCGCAATATCAGAGTGGCCTGCAATATGATTTTGAATTTTTGGATAAGCTTGACCTAAAGTATTCACAACTTCAACCAATGCCTGATATTGTTCAGGCTCAAAAGGTAAATCGTCACTCCCTTCTAGCTCAATCCCAATCGAATAATCGTTGCATTCTTTCAACGCTAAATAGCTAGAACGGCCTGCATGCCACGAACGATCATTAAAATTCACAAACTGAATCACTTCGCCTGTACGCAAAATCAGCAGATGAGTAGAAACTTGCATTCCTTCAATGGTTTGGAAATAAGGATGGATAGACCAATCCAGTTGATTCTGAAAGAATTGCTGAATATAGCCCCCACCAAACTGTGAAGGTGGCAAACTAATATTATGAATAACAATTAGTTGAATCTCGGTATCGGCAGGGCGTGCATTAAAATTCGGCGATGAAATTTGTGTTGCACCATGTAATCTTCCATCTTGGATTTTAAATTGTTGCATTCTGAGTCTGACCCACTCACAGTTTTATGTTTCCTATATAACATAACTCAGATGAATAGCGTTATTGTAACCTATAAGAATCAGCCAACGCTTCTGCATCAGAAAGGGCATGATGTGGAACTTGAGAGGGAAATCCCATTTTTCCTGTCCATAACTCTAAAGTGAGTGGCGGCGTAACCATTGCTCGTCCTGCCTCAAGCACAAGACTACGAGTGAACAATGATAAATCTTCTACCCAATCTGCAATCACATGAATTGCGTCATACTCATTCAAAAATAAACTTAATTTATTTTGAAATTCGGTGAGTGAGATCGGTGCTTGAGCAAGTAGAGGCATCACATTTTCAGCCACCCAAGCTAAAGGTTGAGGACAGTCCAATACTTCATAAAAAGAGTGGCCCTCTTCATCGACCAATGCCAATGAAATCAGTTCACCACCAAAACCGTTAAATTCACAATCTAAAAATAAGTTCATATCTTTTCTTTATTAATTAGCTAGCCCCAAAACATAAGTCAAGGGGCTAATATAATTTATATACCTAGCTGTTCAGCGGTCTCTTTCGCTTCCAAGATTTCAGTATAACTAAAGAATTTTTGTGAAATATTTTTTTGCATATAACCATCAGGATTTTCCTTATCAGGCATATGACTTCCACCATGATAACTTGCCCGAAACTCGCCTTGAATTGTGTAAATTACATATCTTGGCTGAATACCTTTCTTTCCTGTTTCACCAAATTTCAACTGGTCATTTGATGACCCCATATTGTGTAATACTTTCTCAAGATATATTGAGCCTAACTTATAAATAGGATCGCCCCAAATCATCATTTTCTCCTTTAATTTAGTTTTCAAGATGAAATAAAATCAATGTAAAAACGCTATTAATTTTGGTTTTCACATATATGAATACAAACGAGAGAGCGAGAAGTTAAGCTCAAAATGTAATTTTTTGTAATTAAACATCTAATACATTGATATTAAATAAGTTAAATTTCATAAAAACCACCAAATTTGATCACTTATTGTTTGTATTTTTTAAGCATTTTCGTGAACTAATTTTAATTTTCACGTTATATTTACACTTTCATTCTATCCTTTGATGACATACCCTTTTTTATCAAGACAATGTAAGATAAACCCCACGTTTTTTAGTCAAACATACACTGGAACTGGTATGAGTATCCCTCAATCTTTGCTTGAACAATCTATTCAAATCAATATTCAACAAGCATTACAGGAAGATATTGGGGATGGCGATATCACCGCCCTGCTCACACCAGCCGATGAACAAGCCACAGCGACCATTATTAGCCGTGAAGAGATGGTGCTGGCAGGTCAACCTTGGGTCAATGCCTTGATCCAAGCCTATGACAGCTCAGTGCAAGTGACTTGGTTAAAACAGGAAGGTGATGTAGTTGCGGCAAATGAAGCGTTTTTAAAACTGGCAGGTTCAGCACGTAGTTTGCTCACTGTAGAGCGTCCTGCGCTGAATTTCATCCAAACGCTGTCTGCGGTTGCAACTAAAACAGCAAGTTATGTTCAACAACTCGAGGGGCTACACACCAAACTGCTCGATACCCGTAAAACCTTGCCGGGCCTACGCATTGCACAAAAATATGCGGTTGCTGTTGGTGGTGGACAAAATCACCGTTTAGGTTTGTTTGATGCATTCTTAATTAAAGAAAATCACATCATGGCTGCGGGTGGAATTGCTCAAGCGATTCACAAAGCGCATGACATCGCACCGGGTAAACCAGTTGAAGTTGAAGTCGAAACTTGGGATGAACTCAATCAAGCACTTGAAGCAGGTGCGGATATTGTGATGCTGGATAACTTTAGCCAGCAGCAGATGATTGATGCAGTCAAGCATGTCGCAGGGCGTTGTAAATTAGAGGCTTCAGGTAACATTACCATTGAAAATTTACGTGAAGTGGCAACCTCAGGCGTCGATTACATTTCAATGGGTGTATTAACCAAAGATGTCAGAGCAATTGATTTATCGATGCGTTTTAACGGCTAAGTCTGATCAGGCTCATTGTCCTGATGCTCAGACTGTTGTGCAGCCAGAATCTCTGTTTTGGTTGATGTCTGAGCCGCTTTAATTTGTTCACTCCACGCTGATTTGGCTTCGGTTGAATCAGTGGGTCGTGGATCCGCCGCCATCAAAACAAAAGTCACTGCGGTCAGTAACACCAGAAAAACTTGTAACATCGTTATCCCCTACAAATGCTTAATTTCAATTTGTGTTCAATCTATCAAAGCAACATGAGCCAAATCTGAGGGCTTTGTTACAACATGCAAATGCTCAGTGAGCTATTTGTTGACGATGATGTATTTGTGTCTACTTTCATTTCAATCTATGTAAGCTTAAAATGCTAAGCAGCTCAATTTATTAAAATAATAAGTGTGGATACCGTATTCGAAGCTGTGTTTCATGTGCTGTTTAAGCTGTTCCGTTTTCTCATCATTGACCTGATTTTTGAGATTATTATTGAAGGTGTAATTCGTAGCATTGGCTATGGGGTGGTTCGTTGCTATCACCTTGGACAACGGGTAGATTTTGACAGTACTGAAGTATTTGTCGTCGGTTTTATCACGCTGCTCATGTTGATTTTTCTGTGTATCTACTGGTTTTTACTACGATAATTTTCAGCCTATAAAAAGCAGCCTAAGCATTCACTTAAACTGCTAATTTAACTTGTGTATTAAAAGCTTTAGCTGCCCGAAAAGCCCATATACGGATCAGAAATTGAGTCCTCATTGGTTTCAATACGACCCGCAAAACGACGACTATAGCTCGGATCATTTTCAATCGTGACGCTAAAATCATACCAACCACCAAACTCAGTCATGTCCCAGCTCAGTTCTTTTTCAGTCGTAGCCGTTTCAATTTGCCAAGTCTTGTTCGGTAAGTAGGCATTGGCTTTGACCACCAGTTTTGCTGTTTGTGCTGCATCATTCCGTACTTTTAAAAACAGCTTAGGGTCACACTCTTCCATACAGACACGGACTTCTGGAAGTGCTTGAATTTGTACGGTTTGAGTTAGATTACCCGTAAAGCTGCGATGAAAACCATTCGGTCCCAATACCCATAGATCATATCGATTCTCTTTAGTCTGCCAAATATCATCCAGTTGCTTACCTGCTTCCACCATATAACGACGTGGAACTGCTTCTAGATTCAATTTGTCATAGACATGGAAGACGGCCGCATGTGTGCCTGTATTTGAGAACATTAATTTCACGGTTTTAGCCAAAACATCGACTTTGACGCTGCTATGCAAGACATAAGGCAGTGCACGCGATGGACGAATCCCCATGTCCTGAACTGGATCGGTCTGACTGAGCGGACGGCTGACCTGAGATAAACTCTCCTGTGCTTTACGAATCGCATCGGCCTCAGCTTTGCTCTTCTTACCGGATAAATCTGGCATAGGGAGTAAATTAGGGGTTTTAAAATTAAATGCCGAGGTTAAATCACCACATACTGCACGACGATAGGGACTGATATTCGGCTCTTTCACATCAAAGCATTGTTCCAAGAATCGGATTACGGAAGAGTGATCAAACACTTGGGAATTGACCCAACCACCACGACTCCACGGAGAAATGATATACATCGGCACACGAATCCCCGGCCCATAGACCCCAACACCATTACTCACTTTAGGATCGGTAAAATTCGGTTGTCCATTCGAGGCCTTGGCATGCGTCGCATATTCATAAGACATCTGTTCTTTGCTGAGCGTCGATTTGCCATATACCGTGCCTGATGCATCCATTGAAGGTGCGCTTGGTGAAGGTACATGGTCAAAGAAACCATCATTTTCGTCAAAATTGATCAAGAAAACGGTTTGGCTCCACAGCTCAGGACGCTCAGTCAGCGCATTGAGAACTTCTTGGATATACCATGCTCCCTGCACTGGGCTTGATGGCCCTGGATGCTCACTATAAGTTGCGGGTGCGACCAACCAACTGACTTGCGGTAATTGTCCTTTAGCAATGTCTTGTTTAAATGTTCCCAGAAAACCACCATCGGGCATGGTATTGGCAATGCCTTTATAAAGTGGCTGGGTTGCATCAATAGCTGGATCATAGGCTGGGCAAATGGTGCTGTTATTGACAGGTTTACCTGATAACTCATTAGCACGGCGATACTTTTTAAAACCCGCTAATGGATTATCAGTAAAGTTATCTGGCATGTTTTGATACACTTTCCAGCTGACCCCTGCTTGCTGTAAACGCTCAGGATAAGTGGTCCAGTCATAACCTGTGGTCGATGGGCCAATCGCATCCAAATCATTGACGACACTGGCAACATTGGCACCTGTTGGACCATTGGTTCCTGTCCAGATAAACATACGGTTTGAGTTGGTTCCCGTATGCATCGCGCAGTGGTAAGCATCACACAGAGTAAAGGCATTGGCTAAAGCAAACTGAAATTCAACTTCTTGTTGCTTGTAATAGCCCATCGATTGCGGTTGTTTGTATTGTACCCAACTGCCCATACGACCATGATCCCAAGCATATTGTCCATCGGTCCATGAGTGCGGTGTACCGCTGACACGCTGTGCATTGCCGCGGCTGCTATCTAAGTGATAAGGATAGACCTTATTCTTATTGGCATCATACTGTTCCCAGACTTTACGACCTTGGCTTAAAGGAATAGTAAAGCGGTCACCAAAACCACGTACACCTTTCAAAGTACCAAAGTAGTTGTCAAAAGAACGATTCTCTTGGGTCAAGATCACCACATGTTTGACATCTTTGATGGTGCCTGTTTCTACCTTGGCATCAATCGCAAGTGCCTTCTGAATACTCATTGGGAAACTGGTGAGCGCTGCTGTACCAAACAAGGCTTTGGTTGAATTTAATAAAAAATCACGACGATTCATTGGTTTATTTCCTTCTTGTTCTTGTTTATGGCGCGCAGTGAATTTTGCAGGTAGATGTTGGCGGCTTTGGACTTGGCGTAGGATTATTATTATCGCCATCACTGTCGTTACAGGCACTGAGTAACAAGCAACTGCTGCTGAGCAACGCTAAAAGGAAATTTCGCATTTGACTATCCGTTAAATATCAGTGCAGATAGTCAATACAATCTAAATGACAATTGAATGATGATTTGATCGCAATTCAATGACAAAAAAAGGATAAAAAAAAGGCGGTCTAAAAAAACCAGACCGCCCGCACTATCAACTGGAGCTTACCAACCGAGTGCCTGCTGTTGCTTCTGAATCAATTCCGCGATTCCTTTTTCTGCAAGCTCTAACATGGCATTGCACTGCTGGCGCGTAAACGGCTTGTCTTCTGCCGTTCCTTGAATTTCAATAAATTCGCCAGCCTGTGTCATCACCACGTTTAAATCGGTTTGGCAATTTGAATCTTCTTCGTAGCATAAATCGAGTAAAACTTCGTCTTGATACATCCCGACTGAAATTGCTGCGACTAAGCTTTTTAATGGATCCTGTTTAATTTTTTTGTTGCTAAGCAATACATTCATCGCATCAACCAAAGCCACTGCTGCGCCTGTAATTGCTGCTGTACGTGTTCCACCATCCGCTTGAATCACATCACAGTCAATCGTAATGGTGTTCTCGCCTAATTTCTTCAAATCCACCATGGCACGTAAGCTACGACCAATTAAACGTTGGATTTCTTGGGTACGACCCGTTTGCTTACCGCGTGCTGCTTCACGATCGCTACGGGTATGGGTTGAGCGCGGTAACATGCCATATTCGGCCGTCACCCAACCTTGTCCCTGACCTTTCAAGAAACGAGGTACTGAGTTCTCAATGCTTGCGGTACACAACACTTTAGTATGACCAAACTCAACCAAAACTGAGCCTTCTGCGTAACGAGTAAAGTTACGGGTAATTTTGACCTCACGTAATTGGTCTAATGTTCTTTGGTCAATACGCATAACGATTCCTTAAAACTATGGCACAAATATCATTGCGCCATAGTATATCTCAATTACACGTGCTTCCAGTTTTACTTATTCGTTACAATTCACAGAATTAGTCATCGCTTAAGCAAACTTAAACTTCGATTTGAAATTCGTCCAAGTTTGAGCCACTTGTACAGCCATATCATTCGGCAATGAACATCTTGCTAAACGCACCCAAACCGTCCAGAACTGCTTCATAAAATTAGCTTCGTTGTAGTTCACGCCATATTCAGCACATAAAGCTCTGATTTGTGGTGCAACTTGTTCATAACGATTGGCAGGCATGTCTGGGAATAAATGATGCTCAATTTGATGGCTTAAATTACCACTCATAAAGTGCATCCATTTACCACCAGTAAAGTTACTTGAACCACGAATCTGACGCAGATACCACTGCGCTTTGGTCTCATTCTCAGTGTTGTCTGCTTCAAAGGTTTCCGCATCTTCAGTAAAGTGACCATTAAAAATCACCGCTGATGACCATAAATTACGCATGATGTTTGCAACTGCATTTCCAGCCAATACTGGAATAAAGTTAATCGTTGCAATTGCAGGAAAAAACACATAATCCTTTAACACCTGACGCGTCGCTTTTTTACGGAAATCAGATGCATCCGCCCAAACCTGTTTCCAGGTTTTGGTTTTATAGACCAAAGCATCTTCCAAATGCAGGTTTTGTACCCCGACATACCATTGGAAAAAGAACATCAACTGTAAAGCCAATGGAATATTGGCCAAATGACGCACTTCCCATTTTTGGTCTTCTGTCACCCGTAAAATGCCATAACCGACATCATGGTCTTTACCGACAATATTGGTATAAGTGTGATGCATATAATTATGGGTATAGCGCCAGTCATTGCCTGAACAGGTATTATCCCAATCGTAGTCTTCGCCACGCAAGCTAGGGTCATTGAGCCAGTCAAACTGACCATGCATCACATTATGGCCCAACTCCATGTTCTCGACGATTTTAGACACACCCAGCATGGCGGTCCCCAGCAACCATACGGGTGGGATCCAGCCACCGAACATCAACATGCCACGTGATGCGATTTCGGTATAACGTACGAAATTACGCACTTTGTAGATATATTTTGAATCCTGCTCACCGAGATTTTGCATCACATCTAAACGTATTTGCTCGACACGGCGGCCAAACTCTTCGACTTGTTCAGGAGTTAAATGCGCTGACTTTGATACGGTTTTAAATTCTAATGCCATATTCATTGTACTAATCCTCAAATATCTTTGTTTTTATAGGTCAATCGTGACTGGGCCTAAGGCCTGGCTCACACATAACTTGATTGGACGATTCGGTTGATCATCAATTTCACCTGTGATCACGTTCTGGGTCACACCACTGACTTTGGTACAGCTACAGCGGTTACAGACACCCATACGACAACCATGTTGTGGACGTAAACCTGCTTGTTCTGCACTACTGAGTAGATTGGTCGTTGCAATAAAATTCTGTTGCGCACGACGGAAACTAATGGGTTGAGCTGCACTTGAATGCTCAATCTGGATCGGTTGGAAAAACTCTTGATGAAAATTTCCAGCGGCACCCTGTTGTGTATAAATTTCTTGCGCTTGACGCATCATGCTGTGGTGACCACACGCATAAGCCTGCATCTCTTTAAAATTTGGGACCAATTTCTCTAACAATGCTGCATCTAAATGCTGTTTTTGCTCTGCGGTATTAAAGAAATGATAGTGCAACTGTGGATATTGCTCAGCCAAGGCCAAGATGTCCCGATGCAACACTTCTGCACGGTTAAAATAAACCACATGAATCTGTTCAAGCTGCTGTTGTAGCGCTTGTTGCAATAAAGAATAAATCGCGGTAATCCCTGAACCTGAAGCAATCAGTAATGCAGGTTGCTGCCCTTGATGTAAGACGAAGTCACCTTGTGCCTGTGAGATCTCGAAACGATCGCCTACGCACAATTGTTGTGCTGCTTTCGAAACTACACCTTGGACTTTAATCCCCAGGCGAATTTCGCCCTGTGGCGTGACATCAATAATTGAATAACTGCGTTGTTGATATACCCCATTGATCATCAAGGTAATCAAAACACTATGACCTGCTTGGACTTGGCTAAAATCAAAATTATGATTTGGCTTTATCGTCAATAACACCATATCCGAGCTGAGTGGCTGTACGGCGGTTACTTCTGCAAGAATGCGTTTCCAAGCAAAGGTTGGCTTTATTTTTTGCAAAATAAAATCAACAAAATCTTCTCGAATCCAATGTGGCTGATAACTTAACTCTGCGTTCATACGTTCCTCGTTTTGTATCTGGCTATTTATTTTGAGTGAACAAATGTTCGTGTAGTGAACATGTGTACACTATATTTATTTGTGTTCACTGAGTCAACACTTGTTCACTAATTTTTTGAATATTTTTTATACTTTTTAATAAGCCATTTAAAATAAGGAAAATTTTTTAAATTTGTGCAGGCTTTGAGCTCATACCTAGCAAGCATTGATCAGTCAAAGATCAAAAACATTGGCATTTAGCAATGGACAAGGACTAAAAAGTTTCTGTTTTTTTTGCTAGACTCTGTTGTACGGTTTCAACGAGTCTTATTCATGTCGATTAGAGATGAACGAAAACAACAGAGTCGGCAGGCTCTACTAGATGCAGCACTTCATCTCAGCACTGCTGGGCGCTCATTTAGTAGTATTAGTTTGCGTGAAGTTGCTCGCGAGGTTGGTTTAGTTCCAACAGCGTTCTATCGTCATTTCCAAGATATGGACACACTGGGCCAAGAACTGGTTGATCAAGTCTCTTTACATCTAAAAAGCTTGATCCATCAATTAGGGCAAAGCTATTTGAAACACAGTGGCAGTGCCAAAACCCGTACCAGTATTGAACTTTTTGTACAGGCCGTGAATCATAGTCCGCAACAATGGCAGTTTATGATTGCAGAACGTTGGGGGGGCTCAGAAACGGTCCGCATTGCGATCGCACGTGAAATTGAGTTTCTGATTGAAGACCTCGCCATTGATCTATGCAAACTCGAAACCTTCAAACACATTAAAGAAGCCAAAGACTTGCAAGTCTTATCTACGATTTTGATTAATATGTCGTTTACATGGGCAATGACGTGGATCAATTTACCCAAACAATTCACGATTGATCATCTACTCGAACAACAAAACTTATTTATCGACAATGCAGCGACTCAAGTCCGTTTACTCTTCAGTGGCATTTCTAACTGGGAACCACAAAACGCTTGACCTGATCCAAACCAAAGTTTGATATATAAAAGCATTGCTTAGCGTTATGATGCATTAGACACTAATGCAAACGCAGTCTAGAACACTATGAGGAGCTTATAAGCATCATGAATCCTGATCGTCATACTCAGTTCTTAATTCGTAAAGAAAAAATTTTGCAGGTTGCGGAAAAGCTATTATTAGAAAACAACCAAGAAATGACCTTAGATGAACTGGTTGCGGAACTGGATATTGCCAAAGGTACGTTATATAAACATTTCCGGAGCAAGAATGAACTGTTACTGGAACTGATTATTCAAAATGAAAAAGAAATTTTAAAAATTTCAGACAAATACAACACCGATGTCAAAGAATATGCACCACGTTATATGCTTTATCATTTAACCTCGCCGAGTCGTACCATTCTGCTGCATCAGTTGGAAGAACACTTGACCATGACGGAGTCGAAGTTAAAGCACTTGTTTGATGAACTGTACGCGATTCGTCAGCAACGCATTGTTTCATTAAAAGATATGACAGAAAAATATTTAAAATCACAGAATTACGATATGTCGATTCGTGATTACCTGTCTTATATCTGGTCTCTGACTTACGGTGCAGCATTGTTATTAAACTCTAGCTATTACCAACGCTCGATTGGTTCTCGTGAGAAGTTGATTAATCTTTATGTGAATCAGGCTTTGTCTCTACCGACACAGAAAGTTCAGATCGATTTAAAAGATCTACAGATAGACCAAAACTAAATGAAAAAAAGGACTGTCACTACAGTCCTTTTCTATTACAGATCGACGTAAATTATTTTGCTTTACGTTCTTTTTCTAATAAGTAATCAACTACTTGAGTAACTTTACCGTCTTCACCCTGAACCACATATTTACCATTCACGACCACGGCAGGAACACCCGTTAACTGGTACTGCTGCGCCAATTTATTCGACTCAGCAATTTTTGCCGTAATTGGGAATGAGTTAAACATGCTGTTAAATTTTTGCTCAGGTACGCCATAACGTGCGAAGAATTTTGCTTGAGAGGCTTGGTCAAAAATTTGCTGACCGCCATCATGAATGGCATGGAACAATGGAATATGGGTTTTCTTGCGTACACCCAGTGCTTCCGAAACGTAGTAACCACGTGCACCTTGTTCCCAGACTTTATTCATCGCCGCAGGGGTACGTAAAAAATAAACGTCTTTTGGAATTTGCTTTAACCATGTTTGCATATGTGGTTCAAGCTTGAAGCAGTGCGGGCAGCCATACCAGAAGAACTCACGTACTTCGAGTTGTCCAGCAGGTGCTGAAGTTTTGCCTGGGTTGGCAATCACGGTATAGTCTTTACCGGCCACAAAATCTGCTGCCATCGCATTCATTGAGAATGCCAACGCAACTGCACTTAAACCACCTAATACTAACTTTTTCATTGGCTTTGCTTTTCCTCTAAGCATTTTTCGTAAGTTTATATGCTAAATATAAAACAAACACGAGCAATTCGTTTTGCTTCTGTGAAGTTTTTTATTGGATTTATCGCTTTTTTTACCAGAATCGCTACACTAGGCTAAATTCAGACTCAAAACATTCTCTGAAACTAGATACTCGACAACGTCATCTGCAACCTGCGGGCTATCTACAATATATTGTTTTTGCAATAGGTTGAATAAATGCAAGAAGTGAACAGGTTTTGCAGATGACAATGGTTTTGCCTACTTTTCCCGAAAGAAAAGTAGGTCGAACCGAAGGTCTATCCTGAAGCCAGATGAGAACTCAGCAAGACACTGCTGAGTTTAATATTCTAAGGATTCGATCAACAACACATCTCCATAAAATATTGATAGAGGTACTTCCATGTCACAATTGAATGTTGACCCGCAAGAAATCGCAAAATTTGAAGCATTGGCTGCCAAATGGTGGGATCAACATTCTGAATTCCGCCCGCTGCATCAAATCAATCCCTTACGTTTAAACTGGGTGGATGAGCGCGTGGGTGGCTTGGCGGGTAAAAAAGTACTTGATGTCGGCTGTGGTGGTGGCATCTTGGCTGAAAGCATGGCACGTCGTGGAGCCGATGTCCTTGGCATCGATATGGGCGAAGCACCCCTTGCTGTGGGTCGCTTGCACGCACAACAAGACAATGTACAAAACATTGAATATCGTCAAATTCCCGTTGAACAATTGGCACTAGAACAAGCAGGTCAATACGATGTAGTGACCTGTATGGAAATGATGGAGCACGTGCCTGATCCAGCCTCAATCGTGAAAGCCTGCCAAAGCTTGGTGAAACCAGGTGGTCATGTGTTCTTCTCGACCATTAACCGTAATCCTAAATCGTATTTATTTGCGATTATTGGCGCGGAATATGTGCTGCGTTTATTGCCTAAAGGCACGCATGATTATCATAAATTCATCCGCCCTTCAGAAATGGCGCATGATATTCGCAATGCTGGCTTAACGCTGAAAGAAATGACAGGCTTGCACTACAACCCAATCACCAAACACTATTGGTTAGCACCCAATGTTGACGTCAATTACATGGTGCATACCACCAATGCAGGTGCCGAATGAAAGCGGTTTTATTTGATCTAGATGGCACATTAATTGACACTGCCGCAGACTTCATTCGTATCATTCAACAAATGTGCCGCGATGAACAACGCCCTGTCGTGGATGCAGATACCATTCGTACTCAAGTATCGGAAGGTGCGCGTGCCATGGTGAAGCTGGTTTATCCTGAATTAGAGGTCACAGACCCCGTATTTTTAGCGCATCGCCAACGCTTTTTAGATGTATATGGTGACAATATTGTGGTCGATACCGACCTGTTTGTCGGCATGTATCCATTACTTGAAGAACTGGAAGCACATCAAATTCCATGGGGCATTGTGACCAACAAGCCACGTGGTTTAAGTGAATCGTTATTGGCCAAACTGGATCTGACTGAACGTTGTGCTGTCTTGGTCTGCCCAGAAGATGTCAGCAAGACCAAACCTGATCCTGAGCCAATGTATTTGGCTGCCAAACAGCTTGAGATCGATGCTCAAGACATTATCTATGTCGGTGATCATCCACGCGATATTGACGCAGGTCGTCATGCCGATATGTATACCATTTTGGCTGCTTACGGTTATCTGCCTGTCGAATCACGCGATGATCTTGCTGCTTGGCAAGCCGATGCCATTATTCAAACCATTCCTGAACTGCATCAGCTGATCAAACAGAAAATCACTGTATTGTCAGAAAATCAGGGTATGATGAATTAAATTTTTAAGATAAGAATAGGAGGCATAACAATGAAATACTCAGAATATCAACCTCGTCCAGATTTATTGAAAGATCGTATTATCCTGATCACAGGTGCTGGTGATGGGATTGGTCGCGCTGCTGCGATGAGTTATGCCCTGCATGGTGCAACCGTTGTATTACATGGTCGCACCTTGAATAAACTTGAAGTCATTTATGATGAAATTGAAGGCTTAGGCGCACCACAACCAGCAATTTTGCCGCTACAACTGTCAACAGCATCAACCCATGATTACGAGCTGTTGGTGAGTACGCTAGAGCAACAGTTTGGTCGTTTGGATGGTATCTTGCATAATGCAGGAATGTTGGGTGATCGGGTTGAACTGGCTCATTATCCTGTCGATGTTTGGGATGATGTACTCGCAGTAAATTTACGTGCACCGTTTGCCCTCACTCAAGCCTTGTTGCCTTTACTAGAAAAATCTGAACATGCCTCAGTGGTGTTTACCAGTTCAAGTGTCGGCCGTGAAGCACGTGCACTTTGGGGTGCCTATTCAGTGTCTAAAGTTGCTACTGAGGCCATGAGCAAAATCTTTGCAGCAGAAAATACCTACCCAAACATTCGTTTTAACTGCATCAACCCAGGTGGTACCCGTACCGCGATGCGTGCTAAAGCCTACCCAGAGGAAGATCCAAAAGTCTTGCCAACACCTGACAGCATTATGCCCGCCTATCTATACCTCATGGGCGATGACAGTTTAGATATGAATGGCCAAAGTATTGACGCTCAAGCTTAATTTCATCCTGACAATAATTCTAAATAACATTGGACACTGGCGTTAAAACTGCTTTTTTCAGAGAAATGTGTGAAAAATCTTCATTGTTTTAAAGGAATAATGAATCGATCTTCACAGTTTCTCTGCATTTTTAACGTACAGTAGTTCACATGAGAGACATCCGAAGTCCATAAGGTGCATCATGAAAAATTTTTTCATTATCTTGGTTTTAGGTTCGACAACCCTGTTCAGTAGTCTGGGGACTTTTGCAGGTCCACATGATCGCGATGATGATTCGCGTGGTGGCGGCTGGCAAAATGGTCGTGGCTTTGATCGTCCAGATGGTGAAAATCGTCAACGTGAACGTCGCATGCGTGAAGAGCGTGGTGTCGAGCGTTTAAAGCAGCATCGTTGGCAGGAAGGCTATGTGATGCCGCAGCACTATCGTGGTAACGGCTATAAAGTCGATTATAAAGACAATAATCTGCCGCGCCCAGGTCGTAACGAACAGTGGTACAAGATCAATAATGACTACATTTTAGTCAATTCCGATGACAACAGTATTATCCGAATCATGGGCTTCTAGGCCCTTGTTGCTGGTTCAGCACAATTAAAGTTGAATCATTGCTTTAGGAATAGATTTATCTTTTGATTTTTTTCGTTAAAATCAGATCTAGTGCTGCATATCTGAGATCAACATGGCGAAGCAAATGACTGAAAATTCACATAGTACAACAAAAGATTATGTGCATTGGTTTCGCCACTCCGCACCTTATATCAATGCACACCGTGATAAAACTTTCGTTTTGATGTTCTCTGGTGAAGCAGTCCAACACGAAAATTTCCAACATATTATCCATGATATTGCGCTGCTACATTCTTTGGGCATCCGTCTCATCTTGGTCTATGGCGCACGTCCGCAAATTAATCAAAATCTACTCGAACGCAATATCGAAACGCCCTTTCATCAAAGCCGTCGTATTACCACACGCGAATCCTTACGCGGTGTCATGAATGCGGTGGGTTCCATTCGTCTAGAAATTGAAGCTCTTCTCTCCATGGGTTTGGCCAATTCACCGATGTATGGCGCTCGCATTGATGTGGTCTCTGGCAATTTCGTCACCGCCAAACCCTATGGGATTCGCGATGGCATCGACTTCCAACTAACAGGTGAAGTCCGTTCCATTGATACCGATGCCATCCAACGTCATTTAGACAATCACAATATTGTTTTACTTGGACCAACTGGTTATTCAACCACAGGTGAAGTCTTTAATTTGCTGGCTGAAGACGTCGCCACCAAAACAGCGACAGCCTTAAAAGCAGATAAACTGATCTTCTTGGGTGAAAAACAAGGCTTGATGAATGCACAGCAACAGTTATTACGTGAATTAAGTCCACGCCAGCTTGAACCCTATATTCAACAAAACCAACAACAATATCCAGAATTTGCATTACACCTCAAACAAGCACAACAAGCGTCCTTATCTGGCGTACATCGCGTACATTTGATTTCTTATGCCTATGATGGTGCTTTGATTGAAGAATTATTTACTCGCGATGGTATTGGTACCTTGATCACCGATGCGCACTATGAAGAAGTGCGTATTGCCAATATTCACGATGTTGGTGGCTTGATTAATCTGCTGCGTCCGCTGGAACAGGAAGGCATTCTGGTGTATCGCTCTCGCGAACGTCTTGAAAGTGAAATTGAACATTTTGCAGTGATTGAACGCGACGGTATGATTTTGGCTTGTGCAGCACTGTACCCGATTCCAGTAGGAGCAGATGAAATTCGTTCTGCTGAAATTGCCTGCGTCGCAGTGGATTCAAGCTATCGAAAATCCAATCGTGGCAGCCAAATTTTGCAATTCTTGGAAAGCAGAGCCAAACAGCAAGGGATTCAGCGCCTGTTTGTACTGACCACTCGAACCGCGCACTGGTTCTTAGAGCAAGGTTTTAGCCCTGCCAGCGTGGATGATTTACCTAATGCACGCCAAGCCCTATATAACTATCAGCGTAATTCACTGGTCTTTAAAAAAGCATTACGCTAATCACAGCTCACGTTGCAGGAGATATTTTTATTTTTGATAAAGATATCTCCGCTTCATCATTATTTCTGCTTAAGTGAGTATGAAGAATAAATTCACCAAGCGATAAAATAAAAAAACAATTCAATTAAAACAATATCTTATTTAATTTAAAACATTCAACACTTATTCATTCCACAGATAAGATTATGCAATTTTCTATTTTGCACTTTTCAGCATAAGCAAAGCCCGATTACTTATTTTTTATGCAATAAAAAAAGTTTTAGTTTAGTTGCTCATCTTATTTAAATCTTTTGATTTGTCGGGGAGCACAATCAACATGACCATTTCAATCCATCGTTCATGGGCAACATATAGCATCATCGCAGCAAGTCTTGCCAGCCTGATGGGTGTTGCAGGTTGTGCAAAAAAACCAGAGCAGCAAGAGACCACAAAACAAGAAACCACAACATTAAATATCGGCTTTCAAAAGTATGGCATCCTGCCGATTCTCAAAGCAAAAGGTGAATTAGAAAAAAATCTTGCTGCTCAAGGTGTCAATGTTAAGTGGGTTGAATTCCCCGCAGGTCCACAGCTGTTAGAAGGTTTAAATGTCGGCAGTGTGGTCTTTGGTGAGGCAGGTGAAGCACCGCCAATCTTTGCTCAAGCAGCCAATCCAAACTTGGTGTATGTCGCCAACCAACCGCCTGCACCAACAGCAGAAGCGTTAATTGTACAAAAAGATTCACCAATTCAATCGATCCAAGATCTGAAAGGTAAACGAGTTGCGCTGAATAAGGGCTCAAATGTTCATTACCTGTTACTCAAACTATTAGAAGCAAACAATCTCAGCTTAAACGATATTCAACCTGTTTACCTACCACCGTCAGATGCACGCGCAGCATTTGAAAAAGGTGCAGTCGATGCTTGGGTGATTTGGGATCCTTTCTTCGCCGCAGCTGAACACCAAATACATGCCCGTGTGATCGCTACGGGTGAACACTTAGTCAGCAATCATCAATTCTATTTGGCCGACCGCCAATTTGCGGAAAGTCATCCTCAGGTTTTAACGACCTTGGTCACCACGCTTAATCAAACCACGGATTGGGTCAAAGCACATCCAGACGATGCAGCCAAATTACTGGAAAAGCCGACGGGGCTTGAGTTTGATGTTTTAAAAAGCTCCATTTCGCGCATGGGCTTCGGGGTTCAACCGATCTCTGACAAAGTCGCAAAAGAGCAGCAATATGTCGCTGATGCCTTCTTTGCGCAGAAACTGATTCCGAAGCAACTTGTGATCCAAGATGCCGTATTAAAGAACGATGTTAAATAATTGAGGATCACCATGAAGTTGCTATCTAAAGTTTCTGTTTTGGGGTTGCTGATCTCTACATTTTCACTGAGTGGTTGCCAGAAGCCAGAGCAGAGTACGGAAAAAACAACTTCAGCAACTGAAAATACGGCGGTCAAAACCCTATCCATTGGCTTCCAGAAATCTTCCCTCAATTTGTTAGTTGCCAAACAACAAAAGCTATTTGAGCAAGAATTTCCGAATGCCAAAATTGAATGGCGAGAATTTCCAGCAGGCCCACAGATGCTTGAAGCACTTGCCGTTGGTGCAGTCGATTTTGGTTATGTCGGCAATACGCCTCCGATCTTTGCGCAAGCCGCAGCTAAACCATTGAGCTATGTGGCTTATGAAGTGGTTGCACCAACAGGACAAGCTGTACTGGTCCATGCCAACGATAAAATCAGCAGCCTTCAAGACTTAAAAGGCAAACGTGTCGCAGTTCAAAAAGGCTCCAGTGCACATGAACTACTCGCCAAAACCCTGCAAAAAGCAGGGCTATCTTGGCAAGACATTCAACCGATCTGGTTACCGCCCGCCGATGCACGCGCAGCTTTTGACAAACAGGCCGTTGATGCGTGGGCAATTTGGGAACCCTACCTAGGCACAGCAGAACTGCAAGGCCATACCAAAACCTTGGTCGATGGCTCTGCATTTCCAACCACTTATTCTTTTTATATTGGTAATCCTGATTTTATTCAAAAGCATCCTGATTCTGCGCCAAAGCTGATTAAGAGCATCAACATTGCGGATCAGTGGATTGTGCAGCATCAAGATCAGGCACTACAGATTTATGCACAAAGTACGGGGCTGAGCCTTCCTGTGGCGCAACGTGTTTTAGACAAACGACCAAAACCATCGCCTGTGCACATCCTCACAGCTGAGGTCATACAGAGTCAGCAACAAATCGCCGATTTATTTAAACAAGAGCAGCTCATTCCTGTGCAAATTGATATTCAGCACAGTGTCTGGTCTGCCCAATAAACATTGATTTCATTTTCATAAGGAACATCGACATGAATATTTTCTGGTTTATCCCCACTCATGGTGACAGTCGTTATTTAGGCACCAGCAAGGGTGCTCGTCAGGTCGATCATGCTTATATGAAACAGATTGCAGTTGCCGTGGATAATCTGGGTTATGCAGGCGTACTCATTCCTACAGGACGCTCTTGTGAAGATCCTTGGATCACGGCTGCCAGTTTAATTGATGCAACTACACAACTTAAATTTTTAGTGGCACTGCGTCCAGGACTGACCACACCAGCACTGGCTGCACGCATGGCAGCAACTTTTGATCGGCTCTCTAATGGTCGAATTTTACTAAACCTCGTCACTGGTGGCGATGAACAGGAGTTAAAAGGTGATGGACTCTATGAGGACCACAGTACCCGTTATCAAACTGCCTCTGAATATGTCAAAATCTGGCGCGAAATTCTCACTCGCTCACATACAGGTGAAGCGTTTAGCTTTCACGGCGAACGTCTCAGTGTGGATGATGCCAAACTGCTGTATCCACCCGTACAAAAACCTTATCCACCGCTTTGGTTCGGCGGCTCATCAGAAGCTGCAACCGAGCTTGCTGCTGAGCAAGTTGATACCTATTTGACTTGGGGTGAACCTCCTGCTGCAGTGAAAGAAAAGATTGAATATTTACGTGCCAAAGCGGCAGCCAAAGGTCGTAGCCTGAATTATGGCATTCGCTTACATGTGATTGTGCGTGAGACTAATGAACAGGCTTGGGCCGCTGCGGATGAACTAATTCAATACCTAGATGATGCAACGATTGCCGCCGCACAGAAAAAATTTGCACAAATGGACTCAGTCGGTCAGCAACGTATGGCTGCATTACATGGTGGTCGTAAAGATCAACTTGAAGTATCACCGAACCTATGGGCGGGTATCGGCCTGGTCCGTGGTGGTGCAGGGACAGCTTTAGTGGGTGACCCAGAAACCGTTGCTGCACGAATTCAAGAATATGCGGATTTGGGTATTGATACCTTTATTTTTTCAGGTTACCCACATTTGGAAGAATCCATTCGTTTTGCCGAACTGGTGTTCCCTTTACTCCCGCTTAAAACCCGTGAAAAACTGGCACAACCGCATTTAACTGGACCTTTCGGAGAAATCATTGCCAATAACTATGTCCCTGAGACCAAGGAAGCAAAAACCTTGATCAAGGAGGACGCATGAGTGCAAAACCTTTCTTGAATGATGTTTCACGTGGAACACAAAAAATAGGCAAAGGTCTGCTGCCTTGGCTGTTCCCGATTTTATTGATTTTAATTTGGCAGGCAGCTTCAAGTTCAGGCGTATTGCAAAGCAGAGTATTGCCTGCCCCAACTGCTGTCGTAAGTGCCTTCTGGCACTTACTGATCAGTGGTGAACTTTGGCAACATGTCAAAGTCAGTGCAGGTCGTGCTCTACTTGGTTTACTGGTTGGTGGTGGTTTAGGTCTAATTTTAGGGTTATTAAATGGTTCATCTCGTATTGCATCGACTTTACTGGATACCACCTTACAAATGATCCGTAATATCCCTGCACTGGCCCTGATTCCACTGGTGATTTTATGGTTTGGGATTGATGAAACTGCCAAGCTATTTTTAGTAGCAGTGGGTGTGTTTTTCCCAATGTACATCAACACTTATCATGGTATCCGCTCAGTCGACCCACAATTGATCGAGATGGGAAAAAGTTACGGACTTAATCGTTGGCAACTCTATAAAGACATTATTTTACCCGGTGCAATGCCCTCGATTTTAGTTGGGCTACGTTTCTCTTTAGGTCTGGTTTGGGTGCTGTTAATCGTGGCTGAAACCATTTCTGCACAAGCAGGAATTGGGTATATGACCATGAATGCACGAGAATTTTTACAAACTGATATCGTCTTGGTCGGGATTTTACTGTATGCCCTACTCGGAAAATTAGCAGATGTATTGGCTCAAGTATTGGAACGTTATCTACTGCGCTGGCATGCAGGTTATCAAAAATAATAAGGGCATCAAGATGAGTAACTTAAATTTAAACTTCTACGATAACAACCTGATTCAGCCCGTTACTGAACCAGAGACCATTAGCTCGCCAGACAATGGTGCTCATATTCTGATTGAGCAACTGTATAAATTTTATGGTGAGGTCAAAGTCCTTGAAGACCTTGATCTGAATATCCAAGCGGGTGAATTTGTGGCCATCGTTGGCCGTAGCGGCTGTGGTAAAAGCACCCTGCTCCGTTTGATTGCTCAACTCGAAAAAGCCAGTTATGGCGAAATCAAGTTCCAATCTGCTCGCAATTTCCGTGAAGGCATTACCAACCACGATATTCGTGTCATGTTCCAAGATCCACGCCTGTTACCATGGAAAAGCATTATACAAAATGTACAATTGGGTTTGCCTAAAAATCAGCATCAGCTTGCAGAAGTATTGTTAGAGAAAGTCGGGCTAAAAGACAAAGCCACACAATGGCCAGCTCAGCTCTCAGGTGGGCAACGGCAACGCGCTGCACTTGCACGGGCGCTTTCCCATACGCCACGTATTTTGCTGTTAGATGAACCGCTCGGCGCATTAGATGCACTGACTCGGTTGGAAATGCAGAACCTGATTGAGCGTCTTTGGAAAGAACAAGGTTTTACTGCCATCTTGGTTACGCATGATGTCAGTGAAGCAGTGCAATTGGCAGATCGAATTATTCTGCTGGATCAAGGGCATATCGCCCATAGTTTTCAGGTCAATCTACCACGGCCACGTAAAAAAAGTATTGCATTCGCTCAACTCGAGCAACAAGTCCTTGATGCGGTTTTAGCGACCTAAAGCCGCATTAATTTGCACTAAAATGTGACCAAAATAATAAAAAACTTGTGCTCTTTTCCCCTGATCAGAAAAAAATTATTTACAAAATATGTATGCATTTTTTTAGATTTCAATAATTATCAAATACATCGTTTACATTGGTCTAAAAAGTATATTTTTTTCGATAAAAAATTTTCGCAATTGTGCACAAATCCGACAATTTATCTTACAATGTCAATGACATTTTTTGAATCAAGCTCGCAGATGGAACAGAAGAAAAGTACACAAAAGCGCAATCAACTGCTGAATGCTGCCCTAGATGTTTTTTCCGTCTATGGGTTTAGTGGTGCCAGCCTCGATGAGATTGCACAGCTTGCAAATATGCATAAATCGAATATTTTCTATTACTATGAAAATAAAGAATCGCTTTATGTCGAAGTGCTTACCACTGTGTTGCAAAAGTGGCTTGCACCCTTACAAACCCTAGAGTCTGAGCTTGAGCCTACTGAAGCACTCACTCACTATTTGATTCAAAAAATTGAAAGCTCACGTGATCAGCCAAAAGCCTCACGTTTATTTGCCCTCGAAATTATTCAAGGTGCACCGCATATTTTACCAATCTTAAAAGGTCCTTTGAAAAAGCTATTTAAGCGCAAAACCAAAGTAATTCAAACTTGGCAAGAACAAGGTAAATTGTCGGCAGAGGTCGATCCAGAATTATTGATTCTCAACATTTGGGCCATCACGCAAAATTATGCTGATTTTTCAACACAAATAGAAATGGTCACAGGTAAAACTTTACGCAACCGTAGCATGTATCAACGTACCATCGAACATACTATCCATGTGATGTTATACGGCGTGTTGCCTCGTTAAATTTTCTTCACAAGCCTTATTTTAGTGATTGAAATACATAAAAAAAGCGACTATGTAAGTCGCTTTTTTCATTCAGGGTGTGATGGAAAAACCACTTATGTGCGCTAAACACAAGAGTGGCTTAAAGTATTTCGTGTAAGGTGTATTATGTTAATTTTAGGAGAACTAATTAAAAGCCTTTAAGTATTTTATTAGCTCATCTTTCCCTTGTTTTTGTGCCCTCTCAAATGCTGTTTCTTTATATTTATTTTTATGCTTCATATCTATTCCATATTCAGCTAAAAACTGTAATCCGTATAAATTATTATAATCTACGAAAACATGTGGCATTTGAAAAACTGGATCTTTACCTAATGGATCACAACCTAAGTCTATCAATAATTTATAAATTTCAGAATTCTGATTAAGTCCAGCAATCGCTAATCCTTTTTGCGTTATTATCTTTATAAAATAGTCTTTATAGTGGTTATAAAAATAAAATACTATTTCATCACAATATCTAAATGCCAATTCAAGTGGTGTGTATACAAATGATTTCTTATTAGGGTCTGCACCTAGTTCTAGTAGTTTCTTAGCTAAATCAGTATTATTTTTCTGAATACTTAATCCTAACGGAGTTCCTACGCCCTTAAGATTCCTATTTAATTCACTTTTACTAACTTTTTGGGAGAGTAATAAATCTATTTCATCTACTAAATCAAGATAGCAAGCATATACAAGTGTTTTCTTTATTTTTTCTTGTTGAAGGCTTTCTTCTAATTGAATTTTTCTTTCTTGACTAGATGGAGTCACATCATAGGTTTGATATAAGATCAATTCCATTGCATCATCCCAAAATAATTCAGGATTGTAGTCAGTATGATGGATTATTTTTTTATCAATCGAAGAATAACTATAAATTCCATTATCTAACTCAGCACTATTCATAAGATCATGTATCTCTAGGAAAATATCATTAGAATTTTCTAGATGTTTGAATTCTTTATTATCTATTTCATAAACAACCGCATACCTTAAATGATCCGTTTTATTCATCACAAAGAAAAAAGCTGGGCTAATCTTTAGGCTATCTACTTTTCTTAAAATTGTATCTATCGTTAGATTCATGGGCTGAACTAAATATCATAAATTTTAAATTAGTATAAAAGAAAATTTATCAAATATTGAGATCATTTAACATTATAAGTACCACGACAATAAACCAATAAAAACTATTCACTTTCAACAACTTAAAAAGATAAAATTTTACCCATAGATACTACTGTATTAAACCTTTACATTTAAAAATGCGCCTGATACAACGCCAATAATTTTTGTGCACCAAGCAACAGATTCTCTTCCCAGTCCAGATGCGCAGTATCATTGGCACCATCCGTAATATATTTGACTGAAATCAAACGTACCCCGAGCTTTTGGCATACTTTCGCTAAGGCATAGGCCTCCATATCCACCAAATTACAGCTCACTTTCGGCACGCCTGTTTCAAACGAATCACCTGTGCCACAGATCCCCTTGGGTAAAAGCTCAAAATGGGGTTGAGTATGGATTTCCGCAGGAATCTCATCATCCATCGGTGTCACACCCACCGCAAAACCTAAGGGAGACACATCCATATCACGTTGCACGAAAGTAATGACTTCAACCAGACTGTGCGCATCAAAGTGAGAGCTACCTGCACTGCCCAAGTTGATTAGTGTCTTACAGCCCGTTTTTTGAATCACTTCAAAGGCTTTAAATGCCGCATTAATTTTGCCGATGCCACTGTAATGGACTTCAATGCCTGCTTGCTCAAATAGACCTTTAGATTCATTCGGCAAAGCCATAATCAGAGCAACATCAGCATTCATAAAAAAGACTCGTTCAAATCAAAATAGAGACACAAAAAAAGGTGTGCTTCGGCACACCTCGATATTATTGCATCTTCTGCTGTAAGGCGACCAAACAAGGAGAGAAAAATAATTGACCGCTGTACGCTCCTGCCAGTGTTTTTTTCATTACCAATGTCCATAGGCCAACCAACAACAGACTTAAAAGCACAGCCACATACTGTAAGAAGTCGATATGTAACTGATGTGCCAAGTTAAAGATTGCCAAGATAAACACACCAAATGGGAAAGTCAGTCCCCACCAACCCAAGTTAAATGGAATGCCAGTACGCATATGACGCAGTGTGGTCAAAATCGCAATCCCAAACCACCATAAGCCAAAACCTAATAACACCAAACTTGCCACAATGCCCAAGGCTGGAAGTAATATCGCTAGGCCTTCGAAACTCATCGCCTGCATAATGCGTGGCGCTTGTTCACCCAGTAATAATAACGCTAATGCACCTGTTCCAATCGGCCCTAAACATAACCAGCTAGAAATCGCGACCTCTTTTTCAGGTAATTGATGCAAAGCCAGACGTAGCATCAAAATGGTTAAGATCGCAAAAGCAGGTAAGACAGAAATGCCCCACAATACATAGCCTGTGATCAAGATGGTTAACGCATGTTGATCGGCAGCTAAATGCTGCAGCAACAAGCCTGCTGAACTGGCAGCGACTTCACAGGCCACAATCGGGAGTAACCACACCGCAGTCATCCGTTGTAGTTGGTGATCTTGGCAGCTAAACATACAAAATGGCACCACCCACGCAATCACGACAGCCAGAAACACATCCAGATACCAGAGATAAGTGGCAATTTGAACGGCAATATCGCCATATAATTGCGTACCGAAACTGAGAAAACCATTGGCAATCGTCGCTAAGCCCATCGGAATCGCACCGAGGAATAAGCTCATGTTGGGATGAGTAAAAATCTGCTTGGCTTCAGCTGGAAATAAAATCCAGCGTAAGATATAGAGCACACTAAAAGTGCTAAATAACAGAATATTAAACTGCCATAATTTGGTCGCAAGCATAAACAAAACAGATGAGGCGAAAGGCAACTGTGCTAAAATCATCGCGACCACACCTGTTCCCATGGTTGCAGTAAACCAGTTCGGGGTAAAATGGCGAATCACATCGGTGCTCTGCTCTAGCTGATAAAACGGCTTTTTCATCTCTTTCTCAATATCAAGCGACTATGCAGTTATTTTAGGTCAACCCATAAATAAGAAAAATTGATTTATTTTTATTTAATGAATCAATTTAATTGATATAAAGCTTCTAAATATTGAAAATTTCCTGTGTAAAAACACAACAACAAGACGAAACGCTGAGAATATGGCAATATATAGCCTTTGCAAAATCACTGTATTTAACGCCCATGAAGTTGCTTCGTCTCAACGCATTATCGCCAGATTTTCAGTTACCCCCAACTGCGGTAACGATTGGCAATTTTGATGGTGTCCATCTCGGCCATCAAGCGATGATTGCTCAACTCAAAACGTTGGCTGAAGCGCAAGGCTTAAAAACATTGGTGATGATTTTTGAGCCACAACCACTTGAATTCTTTAAAGGTTATGATGCACCGCCTCGCATCAGCTCGCTCAGAGAAAAAGTAGAATATTTAACTGAGCTCGGTGTGGACTACATTGCAGTTGCGAAATTTGACCAATATTTTAGAAGTCTAAATGCCACAGAATTTGCCGACCTACTTAAATTAAAACTCAATGCGCAAAGCTTGGTACTCGGTGATGATTTTCATTTTGGCAAAGACCGCCAAGGTAACAGTGAATTCTTACGCGACTACGGTTTTGATGTCACCAATTTAAATACCGTGGCTTTAAATAATGAACGTGTCAGTTCAACTCGTATTCGTCAGGTCCTTCAACAGGGCGATCTGGCATTAGCGGCCAAACTATTGGGACGTCCTTATAGCATCACAGGCCGAGTGCAATATGGCGATCAGATTGGTCGTACCCTTGATTTTCCAACGATTAATGTCCGTTTAAACCGTCACAAACCCTGTCTAAACGGCATCTATGCTGTGGATGTGGTCTGTGAAAATGCATCTTTGACTGCAAAAGTAAAACATCCAGATCCTGCTCTCAACGGGATTACAGGCTATCAAGCTGACAGTTTGTTTGGTGCAGGTCATGTGGGGACGCGCCCAGCCATCAAACAAGACCAGCCAGAATGGCGATTAGAGGTACATTTCCCTGATGTTTCTGCTAATCTGTATGGCTTATTGATGCGGGTAACCTTTCTTCACTATTTGCATGGTGAACTGAATTACCCTTCGCTTGAAGCCCTCAAAGCCGGAATTGATGATGATGTGCAACAGTTACGAGACTATCGTACTAACACAGCTGAATTTCCTTTTTAAATTTAATTAGTAGGATTTGTTAATACTTCACAAATCCTAAAGTAATACATGTCAGTTTACAAACTGATCAAACTGGAAGAAAACTTGCATGAGCGATAAGCAAACTCCTGAAAATGCAGTGGATTATAAAGCCACACTCAATTTGCCAGCGACTGAATTTGCCATGAAGGCAAACTTGGCTGTGCGTGAAGCCAAATGGTTAGAAGAGTGGTATGCCGACAACATTTATCAGCAGATTCGTGAAGCGCGTATTGGCAAGGAAAAATATGTACTGCATGACGGCCCTCCATATGCCAATGGTCAAATCCATTTAGGCCATGCAGTCAATAAAGTCTTAAAAGACATTATTATTAAAAGCCGCGTTTTAGATGGCTTCGATGCACCGTATGTACCAGGTTGGGACTGTCACGGCCTGCCAATCGAACTGAAAGTCGAAGAAAAAGTCGGTAAAGTGGGCGTTAAAGTTGATGCCTCAACTTTCCGTAAAGCTTGTCGTGAATATGCCTACACCCAAGTCGAACTACAAAAGAAAGATTTTGTACGTATGGGCGTGTTCGGTGACTGGGACAATCCGTACCTGACCATGAACTTCAAGCAAGAAGCGGATATCGTGCGTGCCTTGGGTGCCATTGCTAAAGCAGGCCATATCGAACCGGGTCTAAAACCAGTGAACTGGTGTATGGACTGTGGTTCATCATTGGCTGAAGCTGAAGTTGAATACGAAGACAAAAAATCAGATGCGATTGATGTTGGTTTCACGGTTGTTGATCTTAAAGATCTCAGCACACGCTTAAATGTTGATGTTCAAGATGCCACGGATATCGTGATCTGGACCACTACACCATGGACCTTGCCTGCCAACCAAGCAGTCGCGCTGCACGCTGATATCGACTATCAATTGGTTCAAGTCACGACTGACCGTGGTACGCAAAACTTTATTCTTGCCAAAGACTTGGTTGAATCAGCAATCGAACGCTACAAACTGGAAAATCCAGTGGTACTCGCTGATTTCAAAGGCGCTGCAATTGAGAACCTTCTTTTGCAACATCCACTGTTGGCAGATCGTCAAGTGCCTGTAATTTTAGGCGAGCACGTGATTGCAACCAGCGGTACAGGTGCCGTTCACACTGCACCTGGCCATGGTGTGGACGATTATAAAGTCGGTTTGCTGTATCAATTAAAAGTTGAAAACCCTGTCGGTGGTAATGGTGTTTATTTACCAACATCACCAATTTTTGCAGGGGAACACATCTATAAAGCCAATCCTCAAATCATTGAGGCATTGGGTGCAGTTGGTCGTCTATGGGCACATCAGCCAATCAAACACAGCTATCCACATTGCTGGCGCCATAAAACCCCAATTATCTTCCGTGCGACGCCACAATGGTTTATCAGCATGGATGCCAATGGTCTACGCCAAAATGCCTTGAATGCGATTGAAAACGACATCGAATTTGTGCCTGATTGGGGACAAAGCCGTATTCAGTCCATGATTGAAGGTCGTCCAGACTGGTGTATCTCACGTCAACGGACTTGGGGTGTGCCAATCCCATTCTTTGTACACAAAGATACCAATGCATTGCACCCACGTACACCTGAATTAATCGAAGAAGTGGCAAAACTGATCGAGCAAGAAGGCATTGATGGTTGGTATAACCGTGAAGCGAGTGAGTTCATTGGTGCTGATGCGGAACAATATAATGCAGTGCGCGATACTCTGGACGTTTGGTTTGACTCAGGCACAACACACTACGCTGTGCTTCGTGAACGTGATGATTTACAAGATCCAGCAGACCTCTATCTTGAAGGTTCAGATCAGCATCGTGGCTGGTTCCAATCTTCATTGCTGACTTCAATTGCAATCAATGAACGTGCGCCATATAAAGGCCTACTCACCCACGGTTTCGTAGTGGATGAGAAAGGCCGTAAGATGTCTAAGTCATTAGGCAACATCATTACCCCACAAGACATTATCAAAGATATGGGGGCTGATGGCTTACGTTTCTGGATCGCATCTGCTGACTATCGTTACGAAATGACAGCTGGTAAAGAAATCTTTAGCCGCGCATCAGATGGTTATCGTCGTATTCGTAATACCTTACGTTTCTTGTTGGCAAACTTGAATGGCTTCAAACCATCAACAGATGCTTTACCAGTCGACCAGTTGATTGCATTGGATCAATACATCTTGCAACGCGCTGCTGAAGTTCAAAAAACCATTCAGCAAGCCTATGAAGAAATGAACTTCCATATTGTGACCAATGCATTGACCAGCTTCTGTATCAATGACTTAGGTGGCTTCTATCTCGACATCATCAAAGATCGTCAGTACACCACCAAAGCAGACTCACAAGCTCGTCATTCTGCACAAACTGCGTTGTATCATATCGTACAAGCTTTTGTTCGTTGGATGTCACCAATCCTCAGCTTTACAGCACAGGAAGCTTGGCCATTGATTCCAGAACAGACTGGAAAATATGTATTTACCGCTGAATGGTATGACATTCCAACCGCATCAACAGCAAACTTACTGTCTGAAGCAGATTGGCAAACATTGATTAGCGTAAAATCAGC
Source organism: Acinetobacter sp. NIPH1876 (assembly GCF_022808535.1). Taxonomy (NCBI): domain Bacteria; kingdom Pseudomonadati; phylum Pseudomonadota; class Gammaproteobacteria; order Moraxellales; family Moraxellaceae; genus Acinetobacter; species Acinetobacter sp. NIPH1876. The sequence goes on along the minus strand of NZ_JALGBR010000012.1, from coordinate 3,452 downwards.
AGTAAATAAACAGATTGAAGCAGCACGTAACGCTAAACTCATCGGCAGTAACTTATCTGCAAAAGTTGAACTTTGGGCAGATGAAGCATTACAGACATTGTTAAACCAATTGGCTGATGAATTACGTTTTGTCTTGATCACGTCTCAAGTCATCGTTCACCCTTATGCTGAACAAGGTGAAAGCACGGATCTTGCAGGATTACGTGTCCACGTCTCCGCAGCAGATGGTGAAAAATGTGTACGTTGCTGGCATGTACTGCCAGATGTAAATGCACATGTTGGCCATCCTGGTTTATGCGCTCGTTGTATTATCAACGTCACTGGCAGTGGCGAAGTGAGAAAATATGCATAATTCTGTGCAAACTAGCCCAACAAAAAAAGGCTTATTCCAATTTTACCCGCACAACGTACTATGGCTTGGACTTTCAGTCCTTGCCATTGTGTTGGATCAATGGACCAAATGGATTGCAAGTTCGCATTTAAACTATGCGGACCCTGTTCCCGTCCTGCCTTTTTTAAATTGGACACTGCTGCATAATTATGGCGCAGCATTCAGCTTTTTATCTGATGCAGGTGGCTGGCAACGCTACTTCTTTACCTCATTAGCAGGTTTTGTTTCGGTGATTTTTGTTTTCTGGCTGATGCGTATGCCGAAAAAAATGATTGTATTACCGATGGCAATTGCGTTGATTCTCGGTGGTGCAATTGGCAATTTAATTGATCGTGTCAGCTTGGGCTATGTGGTCGATTTTATTCATGTTTATTATCAAAACAGCCATTTCCCAGCCTTCAACCTTGCGGATAGCTCAATTACCCTAGGCACGATTTTACTGCTGATTGATACCTTCTTCCTTGAGAAGAAACGCAACCAAAATGCGGATGCATAAGATGAACGAAATTATCCAACCAAACGAAGAAATCCGTATTCAAGATGGCTCAAAAGTCGACTTACATTTTTCTGTATCGGTTGAAAATGGTGTTGAAATCGACAATACCCGTGGTCGTGAAGAGCCTGTTAGTCTTGTAATTGGTGACGGTAATCTGTTACCTGGGTTTGAAAAGGCTTTATTTGGTTTACGTGCAGGTGACCGTCGTACTGTACATTTACCACCTGAAGATGCTTTTGGACCTTGGAATGCAGAAAATATCCAAATCTTCGATACGGTTAAATTTGAACAACGCCCAATCGTGGGTCATATGATTGAGTTTGAAGACAAGGCCAAAGCAACGCTATTTGGCGTTGTAAAATCGGTCAATGATGACACCACTGAAATCGATTTTAATCATCCACTGGCAGGCAAAAATATTACTTTTGAAGTGGAAATCTTCAAAGTCACCCCAGCAGGCCAGCAAGGCATCAAATTGATGTAACAAAAAAGCTCTCAAATGAGAGCTTTTTTTTACGCTGAAGAAAAGTATAAGATCATTTAAAGGCATTCATTTTTAAAATCAAAGCAATAACACAAAGGAATTTAAACATGCTCATTTATATTATTGTTGGTAGTGTTCGCGAAGGGCGTACAGCGATCAAGGTCGCCAATTGGGTAGAGCAAGCGACAACTGAACTCGCATTAAAAGATATCCAAACAGAAATCGTCGATCTTAAGGAATGGGACTTACCGCTCTTTGCAGGTTCTCATCCACCTGCGACAGGCATCTATGATCAGCCGAAACAACAGCAATGGGCAGATAAAATTGCGCAGGCACAGGCGTTTATCTTCATTAGCCCTGAATATAACCATGGCTATAGTCCAGCACTGAAGAATGCCTTGGATTATGTCGGTAAAGAATGGCAAGGCAAACCTGCAGCCTTTATCGGCTATGGTTCTACCAATGGCTCACGTTCAATCAGTCAAATTCGCCAAGTAACCTCAAGCTTAGGTCTAGTTGACCCCAATGCAGTGATTGAAATTAGAGATATCTTTAAACGCAATAAAGACGAGAGCTTTGAAGCCAATGAGTTTGAAGTGAAGGGATTAACAGCGCTGATTAGCAAACTACAGAAATATAATATCGCCTAATTGTACGTCTAGGCGTACGTTAATTAGGTCGATTTACGTCTGTTTCACTTCCGACTTGATCGCTAATATATAAAGCATAGAGAGACAGGAAGTCTCATTGAGAATAAGAATAGACACAGGACGTGGTCGTTAATAGGATATCAACGACATAAACTGAATATGAAGAAGCCCCGTCAGGATGATGGGGCTTCTTTTTGTCTTTATTTTTATAGGTGATTTAAAGACTTTTTAAATACACAATCATTTCGGTAGGTTCCGCAAGGTTGGAATAGTAAATACAGACACTAGTCTGCTTGGCGACCAAGCAAAGAAAGCGTTACGAGAGCTTTCGCCTAGTAAAACTGTTGTACAACATAAATCCCTCCAACATCATTTGCGAGCTCATATACTTGTTTGTCGGAAAAACCTTGGTGGTTTACCTCTATACTTTCTCTCTTCAAACTCAATACATGCAAACATTGCTAGAGAGCTTAATAATCCAGCCACAACTACTGCGTATATACCTAGTCCTAAGCCAATAGAGATACTTAAATCAAACTTATCGTTAACTAGTTGAGGAAAGACTAAAAAAATAAAAGCACTCAAAGCAGCACCGACGCATAAGCCTGTTTTTCCTGCCTCAGCTCGTTCATGTCTCATCGCTGAATATGCAACATCCGCATGACATACTCTACATACAGTTTGCCTATGTTCAACAAAAGAACGGCAATGCCCACAGATCCAACCGTCTTTTATAGGATATTCAACAGGTGATTTACCTTCTAGCTCTCGGCGGCTGTTTTCTTCTGAGACTTGCTTCCACTCTAGTAATAAGCTTACAGCGTAAACTTCCTCATCATTATCAATAAGTTTTGCGCAGTTTTGGCAAAGCCAGATACCATTTGATATATGGGACCTTTTGTCTTTCGTTAATAAAGAATCAAAACGTGGACCACCTTCTGAAGCTCCAGTAATATGAGCAGCTACACCGATTCTTGTTGCCTTTTCCTCATTGGAATTTGGTCCAGATGTCAAATATCTACATTCCGGATTAGAACAACGGTTTCCAACTCGTTCCTGTAATGTTCTCTTTGATTCTTTATTAAAATCATCTCTACTATTCAAGAGTAAATTTCCTATAAATTAAAGTTTTTCCCAAAAACTGACTAAAGTTATAAACTCTAACTACTGTATAACCAAAAATTAGATTGGCTTTTCATTTACATTAATATCAACCATTAGATTTATCTCATACTTATCTTTATGCTTTTAGTTATCAATAGAATAACCTTTCAACACTCATAAAAGTTAACCAATCAGGCCAACATTTCTAACACATTATGTTTTTTATTCTTACTTTTCTTCCGCGCATAAAAAACACCCCCTCTGCGTTAGCGGAGGGGGTGTTTAGATTTAAAAGCTGGCGATGACTTACTCTCACATGGCAAGTGC
>NZ_JALGBR010000011.1:0-207888 GCF_022808535.1 Acinetobacter sp. NIPH1876 | reverse complement strand
CCGAACTCAGAAGTGAAACCTCTTAGCGCTGATGGTAGTGTGGCACTTGCCATGTGAGAGTAAGTCATCGCCAGCTTTTAAATCTAAACACCCCCTCCGCTAACGCAGAGGGGGTGTTTTTTATGGCGCAGAGGAAAATAGGTAGAAGAAATCGGCTAAAATCGGTTAAATCATTCTCAAAATTAACAATACGATGAAAATTTCTTTGCTCGTAGATCACCCAGAAGCGATTGGAAAAATTGCAAAGTGGTATTATAACGAATGGGCTTATCTCTCTTTACAGATTACCGAAGAAATGATGCACCAAAAAGTGCTGGAAAAAGCAGCTAATCGTGATGTTATTCCTTTGGCAATCGTAGCTCATCATGGAAAAGAATTGATCGGTGCCTTAGAACTTAAGCTACGAGAGAATAAAAACTATCCAGAATATGAGCATTGGATCGGTGGGATTTTTGTTGATCCTTTATGGCGAGGACAAGGTGTTGCAAGCAGAATGATTACTATGGCAAAAGAAAAAGCTAAAGAATTAGGTGTAACCATGCTTTATTTACAATGTGAAAGCCATAATATTTCACTCTACCAAAGACATGGTTTTAAAGTGCTGCATCAAGCCAATCACCATACGGTAGAAGCAACAATTATGAGATATCAACAATAAAAATTGTGAAGTTATGACGTTGTTTGGAGATAAGATGGAACAAAAGTTATTTCAAGCTGCGAAAGTTTTTATGGAGAGCCGTTATCCTACAGGCTGGGGTGGTATTGCTGCACTAGCCACAGAGAGTGGAAAAATTTTGATTAGTGTTGCGCCTGAAACACGAAATGATGCTTTATCACTTTGTATGGAAGTTGGGGCATGTTTGGAGGCACATAAAATCAATGAAAAAATAACACATTCCCTCTGTATATGCAGAGCGTCGGAACATTCAAATATTCTAATTTTAACGCCTTGTGGAATCTGCCAAGAGCGTCTTTCCTATTGGGGAGGAGATGTTCTAGTGGCAGTAAGTACGGCTGAGAACAAATTATTATTTAAATCCTTAAGAGAACTGATGCCCTACCATTGGTCGATTGTGAATGGAGTACAGCTTTGATACGGTATAAGCAAAAGTTGTCCGTATTTAAAGCATCAGGATAGTAAGTATATGCTGAGTTATCGTCTTCTCTGCCCTGATAATGAAACTGATATAGCCAGTATCCAAGCTGTATTTGAGGCTACTCCAAATTATTTTAAACTCATTCAAGGATATAGCGCAGAGAAAAATGCTGCTCGAAACGATCTAAAAGCTGTACCTAGTGGACATCCATGTACTGCAAAGTTTTTTTACGCGATTTATCATAAAGAACAGATGATTGGTTGTATTGATATTCTGCAAGGTTATCCCGAGTCATCAATAGTATTTATTGGATTGCTATTATTTATCGAGTCTCATCAAGGTTTAGGCTATGGCCCGCAAGCAGTCCATTTTATTTCGGGTCTTGCTCATGCTTGGGGATGTGATCGGTTGAGAATTGCAGTGGTTCAATCAAATGAACCTGCATTTGCATTTTGGTCAAAGCAAGGTTTTATTGAACTTTATCGTAAAGAACTCAGTGAATATGTAGCTCCCGTAATTGTTATGGAGAGAGTGCTAACTTTTAAATGAGAGGAACTAAATGAAACTTAACTCCTTTTCACCGCTCCCTGAAGATGAACTGCATCTGCCTGAACTTGTGTATTGGGCATCCCTTGGTGATGTGGAACAAGTCGAGCAACTATTGGCAGAGGGGATAGATCCAAACCAGACCGATGATGAAGGTTATAGTGCATTACAGGCTGCTGCTGAGAACGATCATTTGGCGGTGGTGAAGCTACTCGTGAGTAAGGGTGCAAATGTCGCGTATAAAGGCGAATATACGGCATTACAGCTTGCTGAAATGGCGGAGCATAGCGAAGTGGTTGCGTATCTAAAAAGTCTTTAAATCACCTATAAAATGATAGATAAAAAGAAGCCCCATCATCCTGACGGGGCTTCTTCATATTCAGTTTATGTCGTTGATATCCTATTAACGACCACATCCTGTGTCTGTTCTTATTCTCAATGAGACTTCCTGTCTCTCTATGATTTGTATGATAGGTGAAAATTTTGTATTGGGGTATTCGCCAATCACTGCGATTGTTGTAGGTTTTGGCTTACATGAAGGAGGAGAGTTTAATGGTTGGATATAAAAAAACGGAATCTAAAGATTCCGTTTCTCACTTTATTACGATTTAGAAATGGATATCTAAGCCGATATAAGGACCTTTAAAGTTAAATTTAAGGTCATTTTTTTCGTAATCATCTAGTTTGACATCGAGGATACGATAGCCCGCTTTTAAGCCAACATCGACCAAGAGATTGTCAATAAAGTTGTATTGTAACTCGGCTTGGGCATCAGTGATTTTAGCGTCGTTAAAGTTGCTATATAACAACTCAGCTTTAGCGCTTAAGCCTGTGAAAGGTAGTTTTACCCCAGCTGACCCATAAATCACAGGAACCGTTTTATCGATATCAGTTTTGCTTAAGCCTAGTGTTTTTACATCACCGTTCAGATTGGTTGCACCTAGACCAACATCTGCATTTACGATGGTATCTAAGATTTCATAATACAAAATGAAATCGGTATGATCGATATTCAGATCATAAACTGGCTGACCTGCAACTTCATTTTCAGTTTGTGATTTTAAATTCACATAGCGAATTTTTGCATTTGGAATCAGTGGAATCGGGTGTTCAAATGCAAGAGAAACTTGTGCAGAACCTTTACGATCAAGGTCTTGATCTGGTGCAGAAGTTTGCGCAGCCATATTGGCTTCACCATTGTAATTCCAATAGCTAAGATCGCCTTTTACACCAATCATATCCGCTTGCGCCAGACCACAAAAGCTTGTCCCTAAAGCAAGCATTGATATTTTTAATATTTTCATTGCATTGTCCTAATCAGTATCAAAAACCGTAATGAATTGTTGTGAATTCATCAGCGAATGGGCGAATCATATAGTGATCTTGGAAAATATGCAGTAGTCTAATTTTAAATTTTTATAACGGGATCAAGAATAATGACAGATACAACAAGCGTGCGGGATTATCCACTATATGTCGCGGGAAAAGCAGTGAGCACGGGGCAATGGCTTGAAGTACATGATAAGTATCGAAATACCGTCTATGCACGTGTTGCTCTGGCCGATGCCAAAGTGCTTGAAAAAGCCATTTCTGCTTCAGTAAAAGCGGAACAGGAAATGGCAGCATTAAAGCCCTTTCAAAAACAACAGATCTTATTGCATTGCGTGAAGCGCTTTAATGAACTCCGTGAAGAACTGACTGAAATCTTGATTGCTGAAGGCGGCAAGCCACGCGGGGCAGCGAGCGCCGAAGTTGAACGCCTGATTAACACCTTCCAATTGGCTGCGGATGCGGTGACGCAGTTGGACGATGGTCGCATGTTACCTTTGGCGGTGACCCCTGCGGCAGCCCGTTTTAGAGGGATGGTCAAGCATGTGCCAATTGGTGCGATTTCCTTAATTAGTCCATTTAATTTCCCTTTAAATTTGGTGGCACATAAGATTGCACCTGCGATTGCAGCAGGTTGTCCGTTTGTGCTGAAACCAGCCAGTTTGACCCCAATCAGCGCATTAATGATAGCCAAGGTATTAGCTGAAACAGATCTACCTAAAGGTTCATGGTCAATCTTGCCATGTGACCGTCAAGCAGCAGATATTTTAGTGACCGATGATCGCTTTAAATTACTCAGCTTTACCGGTTCAGATCAGGTCGGTTGGGATATGAAAGCGCGCGCAGGTCGCAAGAAAGTCACCTTAGAACTGGGCGGTAATGCTGCGGTTCTGATTGATGCAGATACTGTGATTGATGAAGCACTCATAGATCGTCTGATTAGTGCGGCTTATGGGCATGCGGGGCAGGTCTGTATCAGTGTGCAGCGGATTTTAATTCATGCTGATATTTATGCAGAAGTGAAAAAGAAACTGGTCGCAAAATTGAAAAAAATAAAAGTGGATGATCCAGCTTTAGCAACGACATTGGTTGGACCAATGATTAAGGAAGCTGAGGCTGTTCGCCTAAAAAAATGGTTGGATAAAGCCGAGAAAAAAGGAGCAAAAATACTGACAGGAGGAAGTTTACAAGGCATGTTGTTTGAACCTGCTTTGCTAGAAAATGTAGATGCCAAGCTGGAAATCTATAAAGATGAAGCCTTTGGCCCTGTGGCAATTTTAGAAAAGTTTAAGATGTTTGAGCAGGGTATTGCCACGATTAACCAAAGTCGCTTTGGTTTACAGGCGGGCGTATATACGCAGAATCTGAATAAGATGCTGTATGCATGGGATCATTTACAGGTTGGAGGTGTGATTATTAACGATGTCCCAACTTTCCGTGTCGATAATATGCCTTATGGCGGGGTGAAGGATTCTGGCCTTGGTCGGGAAGGGATTCATTCTGCAATTCGGGATATGCAAGAGGAAAGGTTATTAGCCATCAAACAATAAAAAAGATTGTGGCCCAAGCGGAGTTTTAGCTTCGCTTGATTGTTTTATGTACTTGATTTTTATAAGTTGACTGCAAGGTCAAAATTACAGTCTGTTGAAAAATAATCAGTTGTTTAAAAAAGATGACTTTTTCTTTCAGAATTTACAGTAAAAAGAAATAAAAACAGGTATTGTTCGGCTATTAAAAGCAGAAAAACAAAGCCCAATCTTTAAGGAAGATGGTTTGGTTTTTGCTTTGTTTGTCCATGCAAACGGAGGCCCACAAGGTTGAAATTTCATGCAAGCAAAACAAGATTTTTTATGGCACTTTTCATGTCTGTTGGATAATAAAAACCTAACACAGCATGGAATGGCCAGCAGGACAATTTAGGTGTTTTATGGCAGATTCTCGTGAAAACTGGACATCACGATCTGGTTTTATTATTGCAGCTGTTGGTTCAGCTGTAGGTTTAGGTAACATTTGGCGTTTCCCTTATGTTGCTTATGAAAATGGCGGCGGGGCGTTTCTTATCCCTTATTTACTGGCGTTGATTACCGCTGGTTTACCTCTTTTATTCTTAGATTATGCAACCGGACACCGTGCGCGTAATTCACCTCCAAAGGCGTATCGTGCGCTATTTAAAGGCGGTGAGACACTCGGTTGGTGGCAAGTCTGTGTCTGTATCATCATTGGTTTGTACTACGCCAGTGTACTGACGTGGGCGGGGAGTTATGTCTACTTCTCAATTGGTCAGGCGTGGGGTAGTGACCCGGAAAGCTTCTTCTTTAATACTTATTTGCAGACCTCGAAAGCAACTGGCTTCGATCTACAATTTGTGAGCCATTTGTTCTGGCCAATCGTTGGTATCTGGGCACTGACCTTAATCATTTTGTACGGCGGTGTGAAGAAGGGTGTTGAATTATCCAATAAGATTTTCATGCCGTTGTTATTTGTCTTGTTTACGGTTCTGGTGATTCAGTCATTGCGTTTACCGGGTGCGGTAGAAGGCTTAAATGCATTCTTTACCCCGAACTGGTCAGCCATGATGAACTATAAAGTTTGGTTAGCAGCGTATGGCCACACTTTCTTCTCCTTGTCGGTTGGCTTCGGGATCATGGTGACCTATGCCTCTTACTTAAAACCTAAAACCAACTTAACAGGTTCAGGTTTGATCGTTGGTTTTGCCAATGCATCAACCGAGATTTTGGCGGGTATTGGTATTTTTGCTGCGTTGGGCTTTATGGCACATGCGGCAGGTAAAGAAGTACATGATGTTGTCAGTGGTGGTATTGGTCTGGCATTCATCGCATTCCCTAAAATCATTTCAAGTTTAGGTGCGGGTGCAGATTTATTTGGTTTCTTATTCTTCTCTTCGCTGTTTGTTGCGGGTATCTCTTCCATGGTCAGTATCTTGGAAGTGCCGATTGCTGCAATGCAGGACAAGTTGAAATGGGGCCGTACCAAAGCTGTAACGATTATTGGTGGTGGTAGTGCGCTGGTTTCAGTGATCTTATTCTCAAGTGTGAATGCGATTAAACTGGTAGATATCGTCGATCACTTCATCAATAACATCGGTATTATTGGTGGTGCATTGATCTCGATTATCAGTATTGCTTGGTTTAAACGTTCCGCCTTGCTTGAACTGCGTGATCACGTCAACCGTATTTCGACCATTCAATTGGGCAAAGGGTGGGATTTCACTTTAACGGTGATCACCTCGTTGATCTTGTTAACCACCTTAAGCATGACCGTATTTAACTTGGTGAAAAACGGTTACGATAGTTATAGCATGAGCTTACAAGGCATTTTTGGATGGGGCAGCGTGATTTTCTGTGCTGTCGTTGCAATTGTACTCAGCCGAATCAAAGATCGCTAGGAGAACAAATATGAATACTTCAGCAATCGTAATGATGGTGATTTCAATGGTGTTTTTATGGGGTGGATTGGCATTGTCTATTCTGCACTTATCCAAAAACCCAGAAGAACTGGATGACGTTCTGGAAGAAGTCAAAGATCAGCATACACTCTAAATAAAATGAATAAAAAAGCAGGCTTTGAAGCCTGCTTTTTTATTTTGATTACGCCAATTTTTTAATTCGGCAATAATAGAAACCATCGCCAGAGTGCGCAGACGGTAATAATTGACGACCATAAGTCTGTTCAATTCCCCAATCGGCTTCGATTTTGATTTCTTCAGCATTGGCATGTTCTGCAAAGAATGCCGCCATTTGCTGCTCATTTTCAGCTTTTAGAATTGAGCAGGTGATATACAGTAAAGTGCCGCCGACTTTAAGCTGTTGCCACATTTGCTGCAAAATCTGTTGCTGTAAGGCCACGGTTTGCGCGATATCGGTCGACTGTCTAAGCAGACGAATATCGGGATGGCGGCGAATCACGCCTGTCGCGGAACAAGGCGCATCTAGCACGATACAATCGACCAGTTGCTGTGCCTGCCAGGTGGTGGCATCAGCTGTAATAATCTCAACATTGTCCTGCTCTAGGGCCAGACGTTCTAAATTTTCAGAAACACGCAGTAAACGCTTTGCATCATGATCAAGTGCAATCAATTTTTTAGGATTAAAGCGCTCAAGGATGTGTGCAGTTTTACCCCCTGGGGCAGCACAAGCATCGACAACAACTTTGTTATCTAGGTTCGGTAAAAGCGTGGCGCACAATTGTGCATGCTCATCCTGAACAGAAAAACCGCCTTCTTCAAAACCGGGTAAATGGGTAATGTTGCCTGTTTGTTCCAAAACAATACCCACATCTGAAAGCGTGCAAGGACGAGCATCAATCTGTTCTTCGTCCAAAATCTCTAAATATTCGTTACGACTGACTTGGCGTTCATTGACGCGCAGGGTCAGTGGCGCGACTTGTTTTAAGGCTTGGCATAGCGGCTCTACTTGCTCAGGCCAATCTTTTTTGAGTCGTTTGAATAACCAACTTGGTAAACCATGGGTATTATTCAACGCGGTTTGAAATTCATCTGTTTCACGTGAAACACGACGCAGAATCGCATTGACCAAACCACTCATTGGCTCGAAACCGAGTTGCTTAGCCGCATTTACCGTTTCTGAAATCGCAGCATGTACCGGAATACGCGTACATAAAATTTGATATAAACCAAGATATAAACAACTTTCTAGGACTTCATTGTCTAATGGTTTTGTGAGCAAGGGTAAGGTAATGGCTTTTAACGAATACCATTGGCGCAAACAACCTAAAGTAAGCTCATGATATAAACCACGGTCACGTTCAGAAACGATATTGATATGTTGATTCAAAACGGAAGACAAAGATTGCCCATTTTGAACCGCCAAAAGTGTTTTGATCACCTGCGCACGCAGATTTAAATTTTTTGCAGATGATTGATTCGATTGGCTCATGGGAGAATTTGTCCAATATGTAATTTTTGGGTTTGGGCAATTTGCACTGGATTGAGGGCTTTAGCACCCGGCCATTGCAAACTGGTGAGGCACACTGCGCTATTGTCGCCACAGGCAACGTGTACGCCTTGTTTATCAATGGCAAGGATTTCACCCGCTTGTGCATCGGTTGTGCTGAGAGGTGAAAGTGTAGAACCCCAAACACGTAAGGCATTGTTTTCATCGAGCTGAATAAAAGCCACTGGCCAAGGATTAAAGGCACGAATATTACGATCAATTTGAATCGCATTCACACGCCAATCAATCCGTGCTTCGGCTTTAACTAATTTGTGTGCATAGACGGTGAGTGCTTCATCTTGCACTTCACGTTTTTCAATAAAACCCTGCAAGCTTTGTTCTGATTCAAGCACAGTACAAATCGCTTCTGCACCTTGAGCAGCCAATTTGTCATGCAAGCTGGCAGAGGTATCTTCCGCGGTAATTGGACAATAGGTTTTATACATCATATCGCCCGTATCTAAACCTGCCGCCATTTGCATGATGGTAATCCCTGTTTCAGCATCACCTGTCGCGATGGCACGTTGAATTGGCGCAGCACCACGCCAGCGTGGCAGCAATGAACCATGAATATTTAAACAACCGTATTTCGGTGTATCCAAAACCGCTTGCGGTAAAATCAGGCCGTAGGCCGCAACTACCATCACATCTGCGCCAAGTGCAGCAAGTTCTTGTCGAGCTGCCAAACCTTCTTCGGTAGATGCTTTAAAATTCAAAGGTTGATAAACAGCTAAACCGTGTTCAAGTGCCAATTGTTTAACAGGCGATGGCGTTAATTTTTGCCCACGTCCTGATTTACGGTCAGGTTGAGTATAAACCGCAATGATCTGGTGGGATGTTTTTAATAATGCCGCCAATGCGGTTGCCGCAAACTCAGGCGTACCAGCAAAAATGATTTTCACAAATGGAATCCAAATAAAACTTATCTCAAATTATAAGCGAAAAAGCCACGAGCCCCTAATTCACGGGTTGAATTGCTTTTGTGCAAAAAAAGATAGGCCTGTTGGTCATCTGTTAAACGATAACTTGTAGTATGATGCAAACAGCTCAGTATCATTTCGCCAGAGAGAAATTCTTATTTTTCTCGAGCACACACTTGTTGGGAATACAAAATGCCTGATTATCGTTCGAAAACATCAACACATGGAAGAAATATGGCGGGCGCGCGCGGTTTATGGCGTGCAACCGGTATGAAAGATGAAGATTTTGGCAAGCCAATTATTGCGGTGGTCAACTCATTTACCCAATTTGTTCCCGGTCACGTGCATCTTAAAGATTTAGGTCAACTTGTTGCGAGAGAAATTGAAGCTTCTGGTGGTGTGGCAAAAGAATTTAATACCATTGCTGTCGATGACGGCATTGCCATGGGCCATGACGGGATGCTGTATTCACTGCCATCACGTGATTTGATTGCCGATTCTGTGGAATACATGGTCAATGCCCATTGCGCCGATGCAATGGTATGTATCTCGAACTGTGACAAGATCACTCCGGGAATGCTGATGGCGGCAATGCGCTTGAACATCCCAGTGGTGTTCGTGTCTGGTGGTCCGATGGAAGCGGGTAAAGTTAAATTCCGTGGTGACGAAAAGGCGATTGACCTGGTTGATGCCATGGTGGTTGCAGCCGACGAAAGCTATACCGATGAAGAAGTGGCTGCGTTTGAACGCTCAGCATGTCCGACGTGTGGTTCATGTTCAGGGATGTTCACGGCCAACTCAATGAACTGCTTAACCGAAGCTTTAGGTTTGTCTCTACCGGGCAATGGTTCGATCGTGGCAACCCATGCCAACCGTGAAAAATTGTTCTTAAGAGCCGGTCGCTTAGTGGTTGAACTGGCGAAACGCTACTATGAACAGAATGATGACAGCATCTTGCCACGCTCAATTGCAACCAAAGCCGCATTTGAAAATGCCATGACCTTGGATATCGCAATGGGTGGTTCAACCAATACCGTATTGCATTTGCTTGCTGCTGCACATGAAGCAGAAGTTGATTTCACCATGGATGATATCGACCGTCTGTCTCGTCAAGTTCCAGTATTGTCAAAGGTTGCACCAGCTAAACAAGACGTGCATATGGAAGATGTACACCGTGCGGGTGGCATCATGGCGATCTTGGGTGAACTCGATCGTGCCAACTTACTGAATACTTCATGTCCAACCGTACATGAACCTACGCTGAAAGATGCGTTAGACAAATGGGATATTATCCGCACTGAAGATGCCGACGTGTATGAGTTTTATCGTTCATCTCCGGGTGGTATTCCAACCCAAGTGGCATTCTCGCAGAACCGTTATTACTCTACCTTAGATGGTGACCGTGAAAAAGGCGTGATTCGTAATGCTGAACATGCCTTCTCTCAAGATGGTGGTTTGGCCGTCCTTTACGGCAACATCGCTCTGGATGGCTGTATCGTTAAAACCGCGGGTGTGGATGAGTCAATTCTTAAATTTACTGGTACAGCACGCGTTTTTGAAAGCCAAGATGCCGCAGTAGAAGCGATTCTGGATCATAAAATCGTAGCGGGTGACATCGTGGTGATTCGCTATGAAGGGCCACGTGGTGGACCAGGTATGCAGGAAATGTTGTACCCAACCAGTTACTTGAAGTCGAAAGGCTTAGGTAAGGACTGTGCCTTGATTACTGATGGTCGCTTCTCGGGTGGTTCATCAGGTTTGTCGATCGGTCACGTGTCCCCAGAAGCAGCAGAAGGTGGTGCGATTGGTTTGGTTGAAGATGGCGATACCATTGAAATTGATATTCCAAACCGTACCATTCATTTGAATGTGGATGATGCGACTATGGCGCATCGCCGTACCGTTCAGGAAGCAAAAGGCTGGCATCCTGCCGAAGAGCGTAAACGTAAAGTGTCTAAGTCATTGAAGATTTACGCAATGCATTCGACCAGCGCAGCCAAAGGCGCAGTACGAGTTTTGTAATCCCATTTAGTCCCTCTTTCAATTAAGGGGGACTTTTTTGTTATTTTATAAGATACTGAATACACTTATTGGCTCACTTGTTAGAGCACAAGTTTGAAAAAACTTTTCCATTTATAAATTTATGACCATTAGAGGCTATCGACATGTCTTTGTTACGTCGTTGGTTTGACCCCATTCGATCGAGTTGGTTCTATCAGAAACCTTCACGTCAGGCGGTGTTACCTACGGAACAGGGTTTGAGTATTTACCTGCGTCTAGACGATGTTTATAGCTATCTTGCGGTACAACAACTGGATCAGCTCAATGAAATCCTGAGTGATGAGTTGAAACCATTAAAAGTGATTATTTCGAGGCAGGACGCAGAGCCTCCGAATGGAATGTCCACACAGGAATGGCTCAGTTACTGTTTAAATGATGCCAAGATTCTGGCCAAGCAACATCGGTTTGGCTTTGATGACACCCCAGAAATCCCCAGCGTAGAAGCACTACAACAAGCTGAAACCATTCTTCGAAATACCCCCTTACGTGAACAGAACTTCTTACATTTACTGGAAGACGTGTTCCATATGCTGTGGCAACAACAATACGGCAAATTACGTACCCTGTATGCCATGGCCAGTCGGCACCAAAGCCCGCAAGATTATCCTGAACGCATTTTTAAAGATGTGCCCGTTGCCGCCAGCTATTTCGAATTTGGTGAGCGGAAATATCAAGCAGTCGATGATTTATTGCGTCTGACGCGTCGTCTGAAACAACAAAAACTGCTGACCGGAAATCCAATTTTCCTGATTAATCATATCGAATGGCGCGAGCATTTGATTAATGATGGTGAAGCGCTCAATGAAGTGCAGGCCATGCATCCCGAGCTAGATTTATACATTGCGCTTGAAGATCCCATGAGCTGGTTATTACTGGCCTATATCAAAGAAGAACTGGCCAATTATTATAATATTCAGCTGAAAGTCTATCCGCTCAGTTACCACGGGCGAGACTGGTTTGACTGGAGCTTGGCTACTCGTGTTTCCAAACGGACCCAAGTGGCGTTTACGCCGTTCTGCCGTCCGACCAAAGAAGCGACCTATGAGATGGCACGACTGTTTTATAGCGTGCCTGAAGAACAGCAAGTCGATTGTATTCATCAGATTTTTGAAGGGGTGTGGACACGAGGTAAAGACCTGTCATTTAAAGCCCATTTCCAGCGCATGCAAAAACGTTTAGAGATCGAGCACATCACTGAGCAGGATGTCGAAGCTTTGCTGAAGCAGAATGATGAATTGTGTCAGCAAAAGCATCAGCCTGATTTTCCAGTGTTAGAATTGCGTATTGATGGGCAAAGTTATGTCTTTAACAGCCTGTATCGGGTCTGGATGATTGAAAGCATCATCAGCAATGTGTTGGAAGATAAATATAGAACTGCCTCAAGCTCTGCCTGAGGCCTACTCCCAAAAATAAGAATAGGGCAAGCTGCGCTTTTTTTCGTAGCATAGCTCCGATGCAATATCGGAGATTCGGCTGTGACTTTTTTAGCAATTATTGTGATGGTATTTGTCTTTGCGGGCATGATTAAAGGCATGATCGGCTTAGGCTTACCTGCGGTCTCAATGGGACTGCTGACGATTGCCATGAGTCCGTTTCAGGCCGCCTCACTGCTGATCGTTCCGTCCATGATCACCAATATCTGGCAGCTGTTTGCCGAGGGTCGGGTCTGGACCTTTGTACGCCGTTTCTGGTCTTTGTTGGTCGGTATAGTGGTTGGGTCGATTTGGAGTTTTTTACCCACGTTAAGCCAAAGTCATGGCCAAAGTAGTGAAATTCTCTTGGGGACGATGCTGATACTGTACGGGCTTTATGGCCTATGCGTTAAGAATCTACCTCATTTGGGCAAATATGAGCGTTGGCTCTCACCCGTAGTTGGTTATATCGGTGGGGCGGTGACCGTAGCGACAGGTGTGGTGATTATTCCCGTGGTGCCTTATTTACAGTCTTTGCATTTAAAACGAGATGAGCTGGTTCAGGCTTTGGGCTTGACCTTTACCGTGTCCACCATTTGTCTCGCCGTGTTTTTACAGCATAATCCGATGGCAGGCATCACCCTCGATTATCGTCTATCGGTCGTGGCGTTGGTCGCAGCTTTAATTGGCATGTGGTTGGGTAAAAAAATCCGCTATCAATTGAATGAGCAACGCTTCCGCCGCCTATTTTTTATGGGGTTGGTCGCATTAGGTGCTTATATGCTATCGCATTAACTTGGGTCTGAACTAAGGACGATGTTGCAATAAAAAATCTGAAAATTGCTGATAAGTCTCGGGCAGTTGACTGAAATCCTGTGTTGCCAACAAAAGTTTCCGATTGGCCCATGCGCCCATGAGTTGTACGGTGTGGAAATGATAATCTGGTGCTAAACGTTGCGCGGCACGGGCAGGCATAATCGCGATACCAACACCTTTTGCCACCACCTCGGCAATCGCAGCAAAATTGGGTAAGCGCAAACGGTACTGAATATTAAAGCCCAGCAGTTTGGCTTGGGTTTCGATGGATTGTTGCAAAGAATGATGCGGCATCAACCCAATAAAGCCGTAGTTCAAGGCTTCGACCAAATTCAACTGTGCGTGTTGGGCGAGAGCATGTGAGGCAGGACAAATCAGCACCAAGGGATCACTGGCAAATTCCTGAGTTTGTAAAGGACGAATATCAAAAAAGCTGGAAACCAAGCCTAATTTGGCAATGCCTTTACCGAGAGCCGCAATAATCTCGGAACTCTCAGCTTCATGCAGATCGATATTGATGTCAGGATGGCGCATTAGATATTGCGGTAATAGCGGTGGCAAATATTCGCTTTGTGCAGAGGAATTGCACCACAGGGTTATGGATTCGGGTTGTTGCAGCCGAAAGCGTTGCATCTCTTGTTCAAGTTGGTCTTTTTGTCGGAGCAAACGTCGCGCATGTTCGGCTAAGGCATGGCCTGCACTGGTGAGCTCAACGCCTGTGGTGTGTCTAATGAATAAAGGCGTATCGAAATATTGTTCAAGTTTTTTGATGCGCTCACTGGCCGCTTGCAAGGAAATTGCAGAACGTTCCGCCCCTTTGGTCAGACTGCCTGTGTTGACGATGTGCAGAACGAGCTGTAAATCAAAAAAATCAAAACGCATGATGGCAACGTATTGAAATATAAAAAGCCATCATACTAAACATCGCTTCAATAAAGATAGTGGACTTAAGTGCAGCAGCAAAGTGCTACTGAGCCAGATCTATTCATGCTGATCCAACGGGTGATCTTTAAACAATTGCACAATCCATTCAATAAACACCCTTTGTCTGGGTGAAACCCGTGTTTTTGAGGGATAAAGCAACGAAACGGGTAAAGAAGGCACAGCGTATTGGCTTAACACAGGGCAGAGTCGGCCATTTTCGATTTGCTTGACATGTCCATAACGCGGAACTTGGATAAGACCAAAGCCTTGTTCTGCCGCTGCTGAGTAGGTATGCGCTCCATTGACCTGAATCAATGTACTTAAATCATAAGGTTTCACTTGCTGGTGGATGATGAATTCTAAGGGAAGCGGTTTTTGTCGTGCGCTGGAATAGAAGCCCACCATCACATGCTGCTTTAAATCGCTGAGTGTGTTCGGTGTACCATATTTTTTCAGATATGCAGGACTTGCAAGAGTGACTTGTTGAATGTGCCCCAAGGGTCTCAGCACTAATTCACTATTATTTAGATGTCCAATCCGAATCACACAATCAATACCTTCCTTGATAATATCGACATAGCGGTCACTTTCGGTCAGTTGCACTTGAATCTGTGGATATTCACTGAGAAATTCATGTAATTTTGGAATAATAAAATGAGCGGCAAAAATACCGTGGACTTCGACTTTTAAACTGCCTTGTGGTTTTGCATGTAGAAAATCATGGTCGGATTCGTCGATATAAGCCAGAATAAATTTACAACGTTGATAATAAAGTTGACCTTCGTCAGTCAGATTGACCTGCCGTGTGGTTCGAAACAGTAAACGCGTATTCAGCTGTGCTTCCAATTGTTTAATCGCATCGGTCAGGGTCGAGCGTGGCAGACTCAAAATGTGAGCTGCTTTGGTAAAACTGCGCTGTTCAACCACATGCACAAATGCTGACATTGCATTTAACTTGTCCATAGGCTTAATTCTTTTGTTCGCTCTATTCGGATAAAGAAGCCGAAACTTGATGGATTATCTTGTTATCACTGAACAGTATCATAGATCGTATCCAGTGATAAGTTGATTTGATTGAGGTTAGACATGAATACACCAGCAAATGCGATCAATCCGAAGAAAGTAATTTTGATTACCGGTGCATCGAGAGGGATTGGTGCTTTTACCGCGAATTTATTGGCACAGCAAGGACACCAGATCGTGATCAATTATGCAAATAATGCCTTGGAGGCAGATCAGCTGGTTGAAAAAATTAAAGCGGCAGGCGGGACGGCAACTGCATTTAAAGCGGATATCAGTCAATCTGATCAGGTTGTGCAGCTGTTTGATTATGTGATCCAAAATTATGGGCGTATCGACATTCTGATTAACAATGCGGGCATCATGTCTCTTGAAAAAATTGAAGCGCTCAAGGATGAAACGATCGAAAAAGTTTTAGCAATTAATTTAAAAGGCGCACTCTATACCATGCGTGAGGCGGCAAAACGACTTGAGCAGGGTGGAAAAATTATCAATTTGTCCAGTAGTGTGATTGGTATGAAGCTGGAAGGGTATGGCGTTTATACCGCGTCTAAAGCAGCCATCGAAGCTTTGACGGTTATCCTTGCCAAAGAATTAAGAGGCAGAAACATTACCGTCAATGCGATTGCACCAGGTCCGACCGCAACCGAACTGTTTTTTGAAGGCAAGAGCGAGGCATTGATTGCACAGTTGGCCAAAGCAGCTCCTTTAGAGCGTTTAGGCACAGTGGAAGATATTGCTGCGGTGCTTGATTTTGCCGTGAGTGATGCCAGTAACTGGATCAATGCACAGGTGATTAGAGCCAACGGAGGTATTATTTAGTCGTGGCATCCTTTTCAAAATAAAAAAAGGCAGCTTGCGCTGCCTTTGAACATTCTAGTTTTTATCTTTTAAACTGAACAACAGGTTCAGGAGAATTGCAGCAAACGTTGCGGTGCCAATACCACCTAAATTGAAGCTACCAAATAACAATTCAAAATTGCCTGCACCTAAAATAATGGTGACTGAGGCAATGATCAGGTTTTTATTATTCGAAAAATCGACCTTGTTTTCGATCCAGATTTTGGCACCTGCAATGGTAATCAAACCAAACACCACAATCGAAGCCCCAGTGAGGACTGCAGTTGGAATAGTACTAATCACTGCGCCAAACTTTGGAGAAAGACCCAAGAAAATCGCAAACACACCAGCGATTACGAACACGATGGTGGAATACACGCGGGTCACAGCCATCACCCCGATATTTTCACCATAAGTGGTCATACCCGGTGCACCGACACTACCGGATAAGGTGGTGGCTAGGCCATCGGCAACAAAGGCTTTGCCCAATTGCGGGGTCAGATCTTCACCAGTCATTGCGCCGACCGCTTTGATATGGCCCAAGTTTTCTGCCACTAAGATCAGAGCCACAGGGGCAATAATCAGAATCGCATTTAAATCAAAAGTTGGATGCGAAAAGCTTGGAATACCGAACCATGGCGCTGCAGCGATTTGAGAGAAATCGATGGCTTTGCCATAGCCTAAAACGTTGGTGGCAATGGCATAAATCGCATAGGCGATCAGTAGGCCGACCAGCAGTAATAAGCGTTGTAATAAGCCTTTGGTAAAGACCGCAATGATGCCCATACTCAGTACAGTGATGAGTGCCATCCACATCTCAAAGGGTTGACCCGCAACACCTTTAATGGTGACAGGTGCAAGGTTGAGACCAATGATCATCACGATCGCGCCAGTCACCACCGGTGGCATTAGTTTTTCGATCCAACGTGTGCCTGTCAGCATCACCGCAAAACCGATCAAGGCATAAAAAATACCACAAGCCACGATCCCGCCAAGTGCAACTGAAAGATTAGGATTGGCCCCAGAGCCGGTGATATGTCCTGTTGCCGCAGCAACCACACCGATAAAGGCAAAACTTGAACCTAAATAGCTTGGTACGCGCCCACCCGTGATCAGGAAGAAAATAATGGTACAAATCCCTGACATTAAGATGGCAAGGTTTGGGCTAAAGCCCATTAATAAGGGTGCCAGAACCGTTGCACCAAACATTGCAAATGCGTGCTGAACCCCGAGCACCGCACTTTGTAAGGGCGGTAAATATTCATTTGTCGCAACAGGACGATGATCGATCTTCCCCTGATACGGCTGCCATTTTGGAAACCAACTTGACATAAATTAGACTCATTATGTGATATCAGCGCGTATGATACCCTGTCTTAAAACGAGCTTTCACCTATAAGCCATTGAGAATATTGCCAGAAAAGGCATTGCGGGTTTGTGTTTTTACCTTTTGGTAAAATTTGTTTCCAAATAAGCTAGCGGTTTTATTATTTATTTTTGTGCTGATGCTTTGAAAAGTTAACGCTCTTATTTTCAAAATATTTTTTGAATTTTTTCTGTTTTTTGAATTGAAGTGGCATATTTTGCCAATCTCGCCATCAATCGTTGTGATTTCTATGGATGGCGAGGCTGGCTTTCGACTTAACCAGTGTTACGCAGACCCGCAGCAATCCCTGCAATACTGACCATCAAGGCATGATCAACAGGACTGTGTTCGGTTTGATGTTCCGACAGATATAGACGACGACGTTTCATCAACTCCGCTTGTAATAAATGCAGTGGCAATAAATAGGGTTTGCGTACCTGCATGGATTGATCCAAGACCTCATTATTGCTGAGCAATTTGGATTCACCTTTCAAACGGAGCAGAGTATCCACAGCATTCTGCAGACGTTGGCGTAATTCCACGCCAAGCACCTTTAAGTCCTGATCTTGGGTCAGATGCGATTCATAATACAGGGCGATATCGGCATCCGATTTAGACAATACCATTTCCAGCATATCAATTAAGGTCTGGAAATAAGGCCATTGTTCCAGCATCTCATTCAAAGTGTTTTTATGCTGTTCATGCACCTGATTAATTGCGGTACCTGTACCCAACCAAGCAGGCAGCATCAAACGGATCTGTGTCCATGCAAACACCCAAGGAATGGCGCGCAGTGATTCAATACCACCACTGACTTTGCGTTTGGCTGGGCGTGAACCCAATGGCAACATTTGCAATTCCAGTTCAGGCGTAACCGTGCGTAGGTAGCTGACAAAGTTTGGATTGTCGCGCACGGTTTGACGATAGACTTTGACGGATAAATCAGTCATTTGATTCATCAAGTCACGCCATTGTTTTTTCGGTTCAGGCGGCGGCAGCAAAGTTGCTTCTAAGGTCGCTGCGGTATAAATTTCCAGATTTTGCAGCGCAATACCTTCTAGGCCGAACTTGAAACGAATCATCTCACCTTGTTCAGTGACTCGAATCGCACCAGAAATTGAACCCGGTGGCTGTGAAAACAGGGCTTGCTGGGTTGGTGCACCACCGCGGCTGATTGAACCGCCACGACCATGGAACAAGGTCAATTGCACACCATGCTGTTTGGCAATTGCAGTCAATTCTTCCTGAGCGCGATATTGCGCCCAGTTGGCAGACATAAAGCCTGCATCTTTGGCTGAGTCTGAATAGCCAATCATCACCTCATGCTTGCCTTGAATATGTTGCTTATACCAATGCATATTGAACAAGGTATTCATGGTTTTGGCTGCGCCATCCAGATCCTTTAAGGTTTCAAATAAAGGCACGACGCGTAGCGGATGTTGAATCCCAGCTTCTTTTTGTAGCAACAGCACCGCAAGGACATCACTTGGATATTCTGCCATCGAAATAATATAGGCACCCAAGCTCTCGGTCGGCTGTTCCGCCAAGGTACGCATGGTGGCAAATACTTCAAGCACATCAGGATGCTGAATTAGGCTACCTTCAGGTTCATTGAAGAACTTCGGTAATAATGGACGTTTGCTTTGTAGCTCTTGGATCAGGAAATTTTGACGCGCTTGTTCGGTCCACGATTCAAAATTGCCTAGGCCCAGATATTCGGTAATGGCTGAAATGGCTTGGCGATGGCGGCCTGATTCTTGACGAATATCCAGTTTGAGCAGTTCAATGCCGAAACAGTTGACCCGATAGATGAAATCCAGCAATTGTCCATTGGCGATTTCGGCTAAGTTACTGTCAATCAACGAGCGATAGCAGAGTAGCAGTGGCGCTAATAGTTCATCTTTATTTTTGATGATATTGCTGTCATCGGCTTCAGCACCTTGTAAGCGTTGTCCCAACCAATAGCGAGTGGCTTTTAAACGTTCACGCGTATCACGCAAATACTCACGATAGGGTTCAGGGTGTTCATAACCTAAAGCTTGTGTCAGTTCTTCAGAACAGCTTTGAATGGATAATTCCCAACGCAGATTTTCAATATCACGTAGATATAAATCCGCCGCCTGCCAACGTGATAACCACAGCACTTCTTGGGTGACTTGATGGGTCACATTCGGGTTGCCATCACGGTCACCGCCCATCCAAGAGGCAAAACGAATTGGTGCGATGCTCAAAGGCAAGGCATGCTCACAATGCTGCTGTGTGAGTTCATTCAGTTCACGTACGAATTTCGGTACTGCATCCCAGAGCGACTGCTCGATGGTGGCAAAGCCCCATTTGGCTTCATCGACAGGCGTTGGACGATGCTGACGAATCTCATCGGTTTGCCAAGCTGAGCTGACCAATTGCTTCAGTGTAGCGATGGTCTGTTGACGTTCTCTTGGTGTCAGTTTTTGTTGATCCAGCTGGGAGAGACAGTCGGTAATATCATCATATTTTTGAATCAGGGTACGGCGGCTGACCTCGGTTGGATGCGCTGTCAACACTAATTCGATTTTGAGGTCACAGATTTGTTGAAATAGTTGTTGTGCATTGATCTGTTGGGTTTTGAATTTTTCAAATAAATGTGGCAATGGGTTCGGGCTAGGCGCATGCTCATCGAACTCGGCCTGACGGCGGCTACGTACCACATGATATTGTTCAGCAATATTGGCGAAGTTAAGAAAATGTGAGAATGCGCGGGTCAGCGGCAAAATCTCTTCATCTTTTAAACCGAGAAACAATTGTTCGAGCTGTTTTTCTGCTTCGATCTGGCCGTCACGTGCACCTTTGGCTAATGCGCGAATTTGTTCAATCTGATTAAACAAATCTTGCCCAGCATGTTGCTTTAAGGTTTCTCCAAGTAAATTGCCGAGTAAACGGACATCTTCACGTAGTGGAGCAGTGATTTGCTGAATCATTCTAATTCTCCTGTTGTTCTTACTCGACTATAGCGCGATTGGGAGACATTCCAAGAGCAGAACGTAAAAAAATGTGAATATTCTCTAATTTATGGGTTGATATTTAAGCAAAAAAATCTCGATGGCCTGTTGAATCATCTGATCGATTTCAGTTGCCGTTGGCACAGGTGCTAAACCCAGCAACACTTGTTGATGACGGATGCCTAACATGAGTGAAATGATCAGCTCGGTTTGCTTAATGGGTTCATCTGCCTGAATAAATTTAAAGCCGATGGCCTGTTCAAAAAAATCACACCAGACATGACACATGCGACTATGTGAGGCATCAAAAAACTGTTGGGTTAAGGGGCTTTGTTCCGCCGCCAGTTCAAACAGTAAACAATCCAATTTCAGTGCTTCAGGCAGATAAATAATACTTAATGCACGCTGACACATGAGCACCAGTGCCTGTTTAAAATCAGCATCGGCGGTCAGTTCAATCTGTTTGGTTCGAATCGATTCTTCACAGCTTTCTTCAATGGCGCACATAAATAGATTGCTTTTGTCCTGAAAGTGGTTGTACACCGTGAGTTTGGTGACGCCAGCCTCTTTGGCAATCTGATTCATATTGGTGGCGTGATAGCCCATTTTTAAAAAAATAGATTTTGCGGCCTGTAAAATTTTGGCTCTTTTTTCTAAATCTTTAGGGCGGCCACTGCTGATGTGCACGTTATCGTTCTCTTTTAATCAATGTAGAAATCAAAAAAATCGCTTTATTTTTTAATTAATGTACCCATGAGTATATTAATTAAAAAATAAACAATCTATGATAATGCTCAGATCACGCCTTAAAAATCAATTTGAATAAGAGCGCAAACAGATGAATCAGATCAATCGTATCATATTGGGGTTACTCATTGTCAGTAGTGTACTCCTCAGCGCCTGTCAGAAAGAGCTGCCAAAGACTGAGGAAATTCCCTATGTCATGGTGACTCAACCCAGTCGTAATCATATCGATCAGAAAAGCTATGCAGGGGATGTACAGGCAAGACAACAAACCGCTTTGGCCTTCCGTGTCGGGGGACAGATTACCGAACGTTATGTGGATGTCGGTGATCGGGTCAAAGTCGGCCAAGTGCTGGCGAAACTGGACGTCAAAGATGCGCAATTGCAAATGAATGCAGCTAAGGCGCAGTTACAAAGTGCACAGGCTGCAGCAAAAATTGCGGCGGAAGAATATCAGCGTTATCAGCAGTTACTGCCTGTCAATGCAGTGAGTCGTTCACAATTTGATGCAGTCAAAAATCAGTATGAATCTGCGCAAGCCAGTTTGCAACAAGCACGCTCGAACTATGAAGTGTCATCGAACCAAACCGGTTATAACCAGTTAATCTCCAATAAAAATGGGGTGATTACCCAGCGCCAAATTGAGATTGGCCAAGTGCTTGCCGCAGGGCAAGCCGCTTATCAATTGGCGATTGATGGTGAGCGCGAAGTGGTGTTCGGTGTACCTGAGCAAGCAGTCAGTACCATCAAGGTTGGACAACCTGTATGGGTCACTTTATGGTCGCAACCTGATGCACGTTTTGCAGCTAAAGTCCGCGAGGTTTCACCTGCTGCCGATCAATCGCGCACTTTTACGGTGAAGGTTTCTTTACTGGAAGGGCAATCGAGTATTCAACTCGGGCAAAGCGCACGGGTGTTCTTTGTGGCACAGGACAATAACGTGTTGAGCGTGCCTTTATCCAGTGTTACAGCCAATGAGCAGCAAGCCTATGTCTGGGTGGTGAATGCCAATCAAAGCATACGCAAAGTGCCTGTGACTTTAGGCACTTATGGTCGAGATAGCGTACCCGTGGTGTCTGGTTTAAAAGCCACAGACTGGGTCGTGGTTGGTGGCGTTCATTTACTGCGTGACCAGCAAAAAATTCATCCAGTTGATCGTGATAATCGTGAAGTCACCATAAAAGCGGGAGGTTAGAGATGAAATTTAACCTTTCAGAATGGGCACTCAAGAATAAGGGCATTATCCTTTATTTTATGCTGTTGCTCGGCATCGTCGGCATCATGTCTTATTCCAAACTTTCGCAAAGTGAAGATCCGCCGTTTACTTTTAAGGTGATGGTGGTACAGACCTATTGGCCGGGCGCAACAGCCAAAGAAGTGTCGACCTTGGTCACAGATCGAATTGAAAAAGAATTGATGACCACAGGGCAGTACGACCGCATCATGGCCTATTCACGACCAGGTGAGTCGCTGGTGACCTTTGTGGCCAAAGACAGTTTACCGTCTAGTGCCATTCCCGATGTTTGGTATAACGTGCGCAAGAAGGTCAACGACATCCGTTCGCAGTTACCGAGTGGTGTACAAGGGCCTTTTTTCAATGATGAGTTTGGTGACACCTTCGGTAATATTTATGTACTGACAGGCAAAGACTTTGACTATGCGGTAATGAAAGAATATGCCGACCGTTTGCAACTGCAATTGCAACGGGTCAAAGATGTCAACAAGGTCAATCTGGTGGGTCTACAAGATCAGAAAATCTGGATTGAATTGTCCAATACTAAAGCGGTACAGCTGGGTGTGCCTGTCACTGCGATTCAGGAAGCCATTCAAAAACAAAATGACATGGCGGGTGCTGGTTTCTTTGAAACAGGTACAGATCGTATTCAAATCCGAGTGAGTGGACACTTACATAGTGTTGATGACCTGAAAAAAATGCCGTTGTTGGTGGGGGATAAAACCATTCAACTTGGTGATGTTGCTGAGGTCTATCGGGGCTTTAGTGAACCTGCTCAACCACGTATGCGTTTTATGGGCGAAAATGGTATTGGTATCTCCGTTTCGATGCGTAAAGGCGGTGACATCATTGCATTGGGTAAAAACCTTGAAACCGAATTCAATCGCCTACAAAAAACCTTACCTTTGGGCATGAAACTGCAAAAAGTGTCTGATCAGCCTGTCGCGGTACAACGCAGTATTCACGAGTTTTTAAAGGTTCTCGCAGAAGCAGTTATTATTGTTTTATTGGTGAGCTTCTTCTCACTGGGTTTCCGTACTGGTTTGGTAGTGGCATTGTCTATTCCACTGGTATTGGCCATGACCTTTGCAGGCATGAATCTATTTGATGTGGGGCTACATAAGATTTCCTTGGGGGCATTAATTCTGGCCCTCGGGTTGTTGGTTGATGATGCCATTATCGCTGTTGAAATGATGGCGATTAAAATGGAGCAGGGCTATAGCAGATTGAAAGCGGCAGGTTTTGCCTGGCAAACCACCGCTTTTCCAATGCTGACGGGAACTTTGATTACCGCAGCAGGCTTCTTGCCGATTGCCACCGCACAATCGGGTACAGGTGAATACACCCGTTCTATTTTCCAAGTGGTGACCATTGCCCTGATGGTGTCATGGATTGCGGCGGTTTTATTTGTGCCTTATTTAGGTGAAAAGCTATTACCCGATTTCAGCAAACAGAATCAGCAGGCGGCATGGTATCTCCGTTTATGGACGCGACTGCGTAAGCAGCCTGCCCCTGTGGTTGAAGCACATGGGCAGCATCACGATCCATATCAATCCAAGTTCTATCAGTCCTTTGGTCGGGTGGTGGAAATTTGTATTACCTACCGTAAAACCGTGATTGCAGTGACAGTCGGGATATTTTTGCTCTCGGTCGCGATGTTTAAGTTGGTGCCGCAACAATTCTTCCCGCCATCGAACCGTGCTGAAATTTTGGTGGATTTAAAACTTGAAGAGGGGGCATCACTGACCGCAACTGAACAGGCGGTACATAAAGTGGAGCAGTTCCTGTCCAAGCAAAAGGGCATTGATAACTATGTGGCCTATGTGGGAACAGGTTCACCGCGTTTCTACTTACCGTTAGATCAGCAATTACCGCAAGCCAGTTTTGCCCAATTCGTCGTGTTGGCTTCGTCTTTAGATGATCGTGATGAAATCCGTCGCTCTTTGGACAAGCAGATTAAGCAGTTATTGCCTCAAGTAAGAACACGGGTGTCGTTACTGGAAAATGGCCCACCAGTCGGTTATCCATTGCAGTATCGTGTGTCGGGTGAAGACCTTGGCACAGTACGTCAATGGGCGCAAAAAGTTGCCAAAGTCTTAAGTGAAGATCCAAATACCACCAACGTGCATTTGGATTGGGGTGAGCCAAGCAAAATCATTGCGATTGAAATTGATCAGGATCGCGCACGTCAAATGGGTGTTTCCAGTGTTGATCTCGCTAATTTCCTCAATGCGTCGGTGACGGGTGCGGTGATGAATCAATATCGTGAAAAACGTGAATTGATCGAAATCCGCTTACGTGGGGATAAATCTGAACGGGTTGAAGTGGCATCTTTGGCAAGCTTAGCCGTGCCGACCAGCAAAGGCACAACAGTCCCGTTGGCGCAAATTGCCAACATTGAATCTCGTTTTGAAGAAGGTTTGATTTGGCATCGTAATCGCCTGCCAACCATTACCGTTCGTGCAGATATTCGCACCCACTTACAACCTGCAACTGTGGTGCAACAGTTGGCTGATCAGATGCAGAGCTTACGTGCAGATCTGCCAAGTGGCTATCTACTGGAAGTGGGGGGGACGGTTGAAGAATCGGCTAAGGGGCAGAATTCGGTGAATGCCGGTATGCCATTGTTCTTGGCAGTGGTGATGACCTTATTAATGATCCAGCTGCGTAGTATGTCGCGGGCAACCATTGTGTTACTGACAGCACCACTGGGTTTGATTGGTGTGGTTGCATTCCTACTGTTATTCAACAAACCCTTCGGTTTCGTCGCAATGCTCGGGACGATTGCATTGTCTGGGATGATTATGCGTAATTCGCTGATTCTGATTGATCAGATTGAGCAAGATATTCAGGCTGGGCATGCGCCTTGGGATGCGGTGATTGGTGCAACTATGCGTCGTTTCCGTCCAATTGTATTGACGGCATTGGCTGCGGTGTTGGCGATGATCCCTTTATCACGCAGTATTTTCTTTGGTCCGATGGCGGTTGCGATTATGGGTGGCTTGATTGTTGCCACCTTATTAACCTTATTTTTCCTGCCTGCACTGTATGCAGCATGGTTTAAGGTTAGAAAAACAACACAACTATCGTAATTATTTTGTGAATAAAGGTGCGAAAGATTGAAAATTTCAATATAGTAGCACCTATATTTTAAGACCAAAAAATAATTGAATTTCATAGCATGACAAATTTTGCATAATGCTGTGAATGAGGTGATAGAGAGCATGGGGCAAGACGGTATTGAGCAGCATCGCCGCTATGTGGCGATTTCTTATGTGTTCATGTTTCTTGCATTATTTACAATAGTGTTTGCTGTATTTGCGTACCTATTAGCACGAAAAGTTGCGATTGTGGATAATGCCGAAGTATGGATACATGCGCATGCACTCTGGATTATGCGTAATGTGATGTTGTTTTTACTGATGGCTTTGTTTGCAGCGTTATGGTTTATTCCACTGTTCTTTTTCGCTTGGGATAGTGCACTCTGGGTAACGGCAATGACGGTCGCAGGTGTAGTATTTAGTTCAATTGCATGGTTATTTTTATTGAATGCTTGGCTGAAAGGTATTGCCAAGTACTTCAAGAATAAAGCCGTTTTCTAAAATTATCGCTTTTTTATTGCAATAGACCTTGTAAATTTATCGTACAGTCCCTATTAAGGCTCTGTTGACTTTTTATTTTGAAAGTCGGCAGAGCCTATTTGTTTTTTTAGATTTAAATAAATTCCGTGAGGAGCATCGCCAACCATGGCTAAACGTGATTATTATGAGGTTTTAGGCGTTTCGAAAACCGCAAGTGATGATGAGATCAAAAAAGCCTATCGTAAGTTGGCGATGAAGTATCATCCAGACCGTAACCCGGACAACGCTGAAGCTGAAGAAAAGTTCAAAGAAGCTGCAGAAGCCTATGAAGTGCTTTCTGATGATGAAAAGCGCAGCATGTATGACCGCGCAGGACACAGTGCTTTTGAAGGCGGCTATGGTGGTGCGGGTGGTGGCTTCGGTGGTTTTAGCGCAGAAGATATTTTCAGTCAGTTTGGCGATATCTTTGGTGGTGCGTTTGGTGGCGGTGGTCGTCAACAACGTCAACGCCGTGGTTCAGACCTTCGTTATGTCATGGAACTCACACTTGAAGAAGCTGTAAAAGGTGTGAAAAAAACCATTACCTTTACTGCCCCAGCGCCATGTGAAACCTGTGATGGAAAAGGATCAAAAAATCCAAACGATGTAGAAACTTGTCGTACCTGTCATGG
The DNA here is from genome assembly GCF_022808535.1 of Acinetobacter sp. NIPH1876. Classification (NCBI taxonomy): domain Bacteria; kingdom Pseudomonadati; phylum Pseudomonadota; class Gammaproteobacteria; order Moraxellales; family Moraxellaceae; genus Acinetobacter; species Acinetobacter sp. NIPH1876. Next base: position 181,376 of record NZ_JALGBR010000011.1, on the reverse strand, counting down.
TGCAGGTCAAGTGCGTATGCAACAAGGATTCTTCTCCGTTCAGCAAACCTGTAGCACCTGCCGTGGCCAAGGTAAAATCATCAAGAATCCATGTAATAGCTGTCATGGTTCAGGTGTTGCAGATCGTCAGCAAACCCTTGAAGTTACTATTCCAGCGGGTGTGGACAATGGTGATCGCGTACGCTTAACCGGTAAAGGCGAAGCGATTCGTGATGGTCAGGCGGGTGATTTATACGTTGAAGTCGTAGTTCGTGAACACGAAATTTTCCAACGTGATGGTGCAGATCTTTATATGGACGTACCTGTTAGCATTGCAGATGCAGCTTTAGGTAAAGAAATTGAAATCCCGACGCTTGATGGTCGTGTCAGCTTAAAAATTCCAGAAGGTACACAAACAGGTAAATTGTTCCGCTTACGTGCTAAGGGCGTTCGTCCTGTACGTAGCAGTATGGTCGGTGATTTACTCTGCCGTATTGTGGTTGAAACGCCTGTGAATTTAAACAGTCGCCAGCGTGAATTATTGAAAGAATTACAAGCGTCTTTTGATGGTGATGGACATGCTGCCTCTCCAAAGAAAAAATCGTTCTTTGATCGTCTATTTGACTAATTAGACATCAATAAAAAAACCTGCTGCGGCAGGTTTTTTTATGGGAAATGGCAACAGATTAACGCCAAAATTTCCACCAAGATTTTTGTGGGGAATGTAGTAATTTTTCATCTTGTAAGAGCGTTTCTAAACGACAGATCATATTTTCAATCACACCATTGATAATCATAGAGCCGAAGAGCCCAGTATGGTATTTTTCATGGACTAAAATATCGCTGATAAAATAAGCTATTTCCTGTATGTCAAATTGATCAACTCCGCCAATCGTTTGGGCTTGTTTGATATCGACTGGTTTTTTATATTCTGAAAAAACGAAAATATCACGAAACCGATCTTCTAAGTTGGAGATCGGGTCTATATATAGACCTGCCATCATTGCCGCATCATCTAGATAGAGTTCCTGAGACGTCTTGGGGAAATTGGGAATATTTCGATAATATTTAACCAGTTTATCTATTTCAAATGCATCATAAGGTTTGACTGACATCGTGTGCCTTAAATTTCAATTTTCTTAAATGCCTTATTTTAACTTTTTTACAAACACAGAGTTTTGCTATAGTAGCTCGATTGTTTAAATAAAAGACTGGGAAAAATTATGTCAACTTCTCCACGCATTGGAATCTTGGGTGCAGGCGGACGCATGGGGCGTATTCTGATTCAAGCGGTACAACAAGCAGGCTACCAACTGGCAGCAGCTGTTGAGCGTCCAGAAAGCAGTTTAGTCGGTGCAGATGCAGGTGAGCTTGCTGGTATTGGCAGCATCGGCGTCAAGATCGTGGGAAGTTTGAGTGAAGTGCTGAAAGACTGTGATGTGGTGATTGATTTCACTGCGCCGGTTGCAACTGAACAGCACTTAAAGTTATGCCGTGAAGCGGGCGTGGCCATGGTGATTGGAACCACAGGAATGTCGGATGAGCAAAAGGCATTCCTTGATGAAACAGCAACACAGACACCTGTGGTGTACGCTGCCAATTATTCAGTTGGAGTGAACGTTTCGATTAAATTGCTGGAACTCGCAGCGAAAGTATTTGGCGATACAGTGGATATTGAAATCATTGAAGCGCATCACCGCCATAAAGTGGATGCACCATCAGGTACTGCCTTTATGATGGGTGAGGCGATTGCCGATACGTTGGGTCGTAACTTGAAAGAAGTGGCGGTGTATGGACGTGAAGGTTATACCGGTCCTCGTGATCGCCAGACCATTGGTTTTGAAACCATTCGTGGTGGCGATATTGTCGGCGAACATACGGTAATGTTTATTGGTGAAGGTGAGCGTGTGGAAGTGACACACAAAGCCACCAACCGTATGAACTTCGCTTCAGGTGCAGTCCGTGCCGCGGCGTGGGTGGTTGGCCGTGAAGCGCGTAAATATGATATGAAAGATGTTTTAGGCTTTAACGAGATTGACGTTTAAAACGTTCCTTTTTTGTACTATAAAAGAGCTTGTTGAGCTTTCTTTCCGAGAGGAGTGAAACAAGCTCTCGCCCTTATTACAACAATTGAGCATGACATGAATAAAAAACATATCGTTCTTGCCACATTGCTCAGTCTCAGCAGCTTTGCGGTGACTGCAGCAACAGATACAGCCAAACTCAGTTTGCATCGGAACAATATTAAGGTTTGGACGTACCAAACAGAAAACAATCCGATTATTCAATATAAAGCTGAAACCACATTTGATGTGCCTTTAGAACGTGCTGTAGCAGTAGTACTGGATGTAGAACGTACACCGCAATGGGTGCCGTATGTGGGCAAGGCACAAATGCTATCACGTGATGATAAGAAAGGTGAATTTACCCTGTATATGGTTTTGGACTTCCCATTTCCTTTAAAAGACCGTGATGTGGTGATTAAAGGCAAAATGACTAAAAATGCGGATGGCAGCATCAGTATTAAAAACAATGCCATTCAGAATAATTACCCTGAGCAGCCTGATGTGGTGCGCTTAAGCAAATACGCAGGTGACTGGACGTTCCAGCGGCTGGCAAATAACAAAGTAAAAGTGACGACCAGTGGCTATGCCGATCCAGCAGGGGCAATTCCATTGAGCTTTGTGAACATGTTTGTGCAGCAGCAACCTTATCAAATGCTGATGAAAATGAAAAAAGAAGTGAATAATCCTTTATATGCACAACCGAAGTTACCAGATTTATTGAAATAATAAAAAAGCCTGATTTAAATCAGGCTTTTTTATTTGAGTTTAAGCTTGAGGACATTGTTGTAATGGCGACTCTGGTTTGCTTGCTAATTTCATTTGAATGAACACCAAGATTAAACCAATACCTGCCAGCACAGCACCAATCATGGAAACAGCCGCATAGTTTAAGCCGAGACTTAACACTGCACCGCCTGCTGCAGCTCCAATGGCATTGCCTAAGTTAAACGCACCAATATTCACTGAAGAAGCAAGGCCCGAGGCTTCATGTGCCACCGACATCACGCGCATTTGCAATGGCGGAACAATGGCAAAGGCTGCCGCACCCCAGATCACCAAACCGATTGCTGCACCCAATTGATTTTGAGCAAGGATTGGGAAGATGACCATCAACGCGATTAGTAGCACTAAGAAACCAATTAAGGTTTTATCAATCGATAAGTCTGCAAACTTTCCACCGAAATGGTTCCCGATTGAAAAACCAATTCCGATCAAGACCAGCATCATGGTGATAAAGGTCGGTGAAGCATGGCTAAATTCAACCAAGCTTGGCGCGATGTAGGTGTATAGGGTGAACATCGCGGAAGCACCAAATACTGTGGTTAAGAGTGCCAACAGCACAGGCAGGCGAGTCAGAACTTTCAGTTCCATTTTGACATTCGGTTTTTGACCGACAGATCCGACAGGCAGTGCTTTCCAGAGCGCCAGCATGGTGATGACACCGAGTGCAGAAATCGCAAGGAAAGACATTCTCCAACCAATGTTTTGTCCTACCCATGTTGCCAGTGGTACACCACCAATATTGGCGATGGTGAGGCCCATAAACATGGTTGCCACCGCACTGGCCTGTTTATTTGCTGGAACAACACTGGCGGCCACCACAGAACCAATTCCGAAGAAGGCACCGTGATTCAGACTGGTAATCAGGCGAGCGCCCATTAAACTCATATAGTTGGGTGCAAAGGCTGCGATCAGATTACCAATGGTGAAGATTGCCATCAGTAGAATCAGGGCATTACGACGGGCAAAGCCACCAAACCATAAGGTCATGATCGGCGCACCGAGCATCACGCCCAGTGCATAACCTGTAATGAGCATGCCCGCACTTGGGATCGACACCCCAAGATCATTGGCAATATTGGGCAACAGCCCCATGGGAGAGAACTCTGTTGTGCCAATGGCAAATGCACCAATCGCCAGTGCCAGCAAAGGAAGGTTGATGCGGCTGCTCATGTTATTTGTCCCATTTAGGTGCAAATGGTTCAGGACTCACTTCTCGACCATTACGTTCAAGTTGAGCGATCAGCTGCATTTCTTCTGCACTTAAAGTTAAGTCTTGCGCTTTTAAGTTGCTGATCAGGTTTTCACGTTTGGTTGATGATGGAATCACAGCAAAATCATTTTGTAAGGCCCAAGCCAAAGCGATTTGTGCAGTCGTTGCCTGATGCTGTGCAGCGATCTCAACTAAGGTAGGATCCTGCAGTACTTTGCCATAAGCCAAAGTCATGTATGAAGTCACATCAATATTTTGTTCACCTAAAAAATTGACCAAGGTGCGGTTTTGCAAATAAGGACTGAGTTCAATCTGGTTGGTGGCAATGTGTTCTACACCAATGCTATCAATCGCTTGTTGGGTCAAGGCGATATTAAAGTTTGAAATCCCGATTTGTTTAGTCAAACCCTGTTGCTTTGCCTCTAATAACAATTGCATCACGCTTGGGATGGAGACACCCAGTGCTGGAGCTGGCCAGTGGATCAAGGTGAGATCAACTGCATCGGTACCTAGTTTTTGCAGACTGTCTTTTAAGCTTGGAATGAACTTATCTTCAGCAAAATTGTCGACCCAGATTTTTGTGGTGAGGAACAGATCTTGGCGTGCTACACCACTTTCAGCAATGGCTTGACCTACTGCTGCTTCGTTTTCATAGACCTGTGCGGTATCAATGGCACGATAACCCACTTCCAGAGCGGTTTTAACTGAGTCAATCACTGCTTGATCTTTAAGACGGAAAGTACCTAAACCAAATTGAGGGATACGCATATTTTTCACCTAATCTTTTTTCATGCTCTAAAGAGCTGTTTTGTGGATGGCTGTTATTTTGCGATGATTATTGTTGCTAAAAAATAGAGGAATTTGCAAAATACAGTTGACTAAATATCAATAATTGAGAGGGTGGCAATGAAGTCTACGGTAGAAGAACTGCTTGCTTTTATGACCATCGTCGATACAGGTTCATTTATTGCCGCTGCTGAACGATTGGGGCAGACTGCATCTGGGCTCAGTCGTTCACTCAGCCGCTTAGAATCCAAGCTCGAAGTCACTTTGTTGGAACGGACCACGCGAAAATTAAAACTGACACAAGAAGGGCAGCAATTCCTGCAACAGGCCCGTAAAATCCTGAGTGATTTGAATGCGGCCGAAGAAGCATTACAGAAATCAGATCAGGATACGTCGGGGGTGATTCGGATTGACTCCGCGACACCATTTATCTTGCATGTGATCACACCATTGGTACATAAGTTTCGGCAGTGTTATCCCAATATTGAAATCGAATTGAATAGCAATGATTTGGTGATTGATCTACTGGAACATAAAACCGATGTGGCGTTTCGTTTTGGTGAATTACATGATTCCAGCTTACACGCTAAATTGGTGTGTAAAAGTCGTATCTATATTGTTGCCAGTCCTGAATATCTAAAACGCAAGGGCAGGCCTTTACAGCCTCAAGCATTGCCTGAACATGATGTGATTGGTTTTACCCGTCCAACCTATATCAACACTTGGCCGATTAAAATTGAGGGTGAATATTTTCAAGCACAACCTAAAGTGAGAGCATCTAGCGGTGAAACCGTGCGACAACTGTGTTTACGTGGGCAGGGTATTGCTCGGTTATCTGAATTTGAAATCTGGCAGGACATTCGAGAAGGGCGTCTTGAGGCCCTATTTGAAGATCAGATCGAGCACTCTTATCAAAGCATCCATGCTGTTTATTATCAACAAGAGCACTTGCCGAAACGTGTCCGTTTATTTATTGAGTTTTTGACTGAGCAACTAAGTCAGGGCTTCTCGGTTTGCCAATAGCATCATTTTGAAGTTGCACATTTAGCACTGGAATTGATGGTCCAGTTTTTTGTATCACTGAAACAACAATATGTTGCTGTTGTAACTTGCATTCAAGTTCGACCGTTGGCAGAAAGTTGCTTGAGAGTATCAAACCATTTTCATTGGGTTTCTTATAGGTCATTTTGATGATACGAGTCTGCTCTGGTGCCTCACTTTTTTCCATTTTCCATAACTCATAGGTTGGTTGGTTTTGAATTTGCAGGTAGCCCTGAGAAAGCGATTTACACACTTGTTGTTGCTGGTAGGTGGCTTGGTCGGTCAGATTGCAGCCTGTAAATAAAACGGCGCTTAATATAAATAAGATATTATTTTTCATGGTCTTATCCTTTGGCTGTTGATTTTTATAGCTTAACGGTGTTGTATAAACCAATACAGATACAGAAATTTATAAAAAAGCAGTACAGAGATGAGCTTCCAATATCAACGTTTAGCAGAACAGCTGGCGCATAAAATCTACCAGCATGAGTTACAGCCACAACAGAAATTAAGTTCTTTAAGGGAATTTGCACGTCAGCAAAGTATCAGCCTGAGTACAGCGCAACAGTGTTACGAGCTACTGGAAGCCAAAGGGCTGATCTATGTAAAAGCCAAATCGGGCTATTTTGTCAATTCAAGACAATATCAAAGTGCCGTACCTGACAGTCCGAACTTTGAGTCCAAAGCCCGTCAGGTTTCAAATCTAGACCTGCAAAATCAAATTCAAACTGCTTCGATCCAGCATCATTTAACGCCGTTGGGTGCAATCCAATTGTCACCCCATTTGATTCCTGTCGATGGATTGCGTCGTTCTTTACAACGTGCTTTGAAACATTGCCAGCCTGAAGATTTTTTATATTGTAATAAACAGGGACATCAGCAACTTCGTAAAGCCTTATCTGATCATTGGCGTGAAGATGGTATCTATGTTGCGACCGATGATATTTTTATTAGCAATGGCTGTATGCCTGCCTTATCGCTACTGATTCAACAAATCAGCAAAGAGGGCGATAGTATTTTAGTACCGACGCCGACTTTTAATGGTCAGCTGCAAATGTTGGCCAGCCTGAAACGCAAAATTATTGAGATTCCAGCAGATCATCGTGGCATTGATCTAGGGCGCTTAGAATTTTTTATGAAACAGGGTGATGCCAAACTGTGTTTGCTGACCGCCAATTTTCAGAATCCTTTGGGCTATTGTCTCAGCAATGAACAAAAACAGCACATTGCTCAACTGGCACAAAAGTATCAATGTTTTATTTTGGAAGATGATATCTATGGCGAATGTAGCTTTCAAAAGGAACGACCTTTACCCATTCGCTACTGGGATCAGGAAGGCTATGTGATCTGGTGTGGCTCGGTATCCAAGTCATTATCAACCGCCTATCGGGTCGGTTGGTTTTGTTTGGGTCAACAGCTGCAATATTTAAGACCACAATTATTGGCCAACAATGTGGGGGTAAATACGCCGTTACAGTTAGGTTTAGCAGACTTTATTTATAGCCGAGGTTATCGGGAGCATTTAGATCGGCTGAGACCCAAGTTGATGCAGCAAGTGGAGCAGTACCGAGCATATATTTTAGAGCGCTTTCACGGCATTCCGATTGCGCTGAGCCAGTCACAAGGTGGTTATGCCTTATGGCTACAGCTTCCAGACAGTATTACGGGGTTGGAACTCTATTATTTGGCACAAGCACAGGGGATCAACATTGTGCCTGGTGAAGTGTTTGGTGAAGATCGCCGTTATCAGCATTTTATCCGCTTAAATGCCGGCCATGCCTTAACAGCAGAAATCCGTCAAGCCATTCAAAAGTTAGCTGAGTGGACACGGGCGAGTCTGAATTCCTAAGTATATTGATTTCGAATTTACCGCGAGAATTAAAAAAGAGGGATGAGAGAATGGAAGCTACGATTGCTGAAAAAAGAAAAATATTTCGTGATCTGCATCAGGCAGGATGTTTTGTATTGCCCAATCCATGGGATGCAGGTAGTGCAAAAATGTTGCAGCAACTCGGTTATCAGGCTTTAGCAACCACCAGTGCGGGTTATGCATGGTCTTGTGGAAAGACGGATGGACAGTTGTCACGAGCAGAGGTACTCGCTCATCTTGGTTATATGGTTCAATCAACCGATCAACCTGTGAATGCAGATTTTGAAAGTGGTTTTGCAGAAACGATCGAGGGCGTTGTTGAAAGCGTAACGATGGCGATTGCAACAGGGGTTGCAGGTATATCGATTGAGGATTCGGCTGGAAATACGGAAAAGCCATTACGAGAGCTTGAGGAGGCTGTTAATCGGATAGCCGCAGCACGTAAAGCGATTGATGAAAGTGGTGAAGACGTGATGTTGATCGGACGTGCTGAAAATTTTTTTATTGGCGTTCCAGATTTAGACGATACCATTACTCGACTGAAAGCCTATTCTGCTGCGGGTGCTGATTGTCTTTATGCGCCTGGTATAAAAACAGCAGATCAGATTGTTGCGGTGGTTCAAGCTGTAGCACCTAAACCAGTGAATGTTCTGATTGCATGGGACAGTGAACTGAGTGTGCAAGAGCTGGCATTTTTAGGCGTTCGACGAATCAGTGTAGGGAGTGCATTGGCACGGACCACATGGCATGCTTTTATTCAAGCAGCCACTTCGATTGCGGAAACTGGTCATTTCAACTGTTTTTCAGAGAATATCTCTGGGGCTGAGTTGAATAAAAGACTGAGATGAAATCCGCCAAGCGATTCAACAATTGGCGGATTGCGGCAGAGTATGAATTAGTCGAAGTCTGCTTTGAGTACGATGCGATAACGTGCTTGGCCTGAATGCAGTCGTTCAATCGCTTCATTCAGCTGTGACATCGGAAATAGCTCAATCTGTGGTGCGATATTTTTCCGTGCAGCAAATTGTAAAAGTTGGCGCAGCGCTAACGGTGAGCCCGTTGGTGATGAGGTGACAGATTTAGCGCCGCCCATGATTGCACCGACAGAAACAGGGATCGGTTCCAAAGTCACGCCTAGGAAATGTAGGCTGCCTTTCGGTGCCAAAGTGTTTAAGTAGGCTTGCCAATTCAGTGTTACATTGACTGTACTGAGCAATAAATCAAACTTGCCACGTTGTGCTTTAATGGCTTGCGCATCACGGCTATTGACTACGTGGTCAGCGCCCATGGCTTTGAGTTCTTCGGTTTTATCTGGGTTCGAGCTGAAAGCGGTGATTTCACAGCCCCATGCTTTGAGTAATTTAATCGCAATATGACCGAGACCACCGATCCCAATCACACCGACATGATGGGTCGCTTGAATCTTGTGCTTGAGCAAAGGATCAAAGACGGTAATGCCACCACAGAGGAGTGGGCCAGCACTTTCAGGGTCTAAATCATCTGGAAGGGGAATAACCCATTGCCAACCTGCACGAACTTTGTCGGCAAAACCACCTGCATGTCCGATGATGGTGGCGCTTCTTTCGCCTGTACATAACACCTGATTGCCGCCAATACAGGGATCACAGGCTTGGCAGGTTTCCGCAGTCCAGCCAATTCCAACGCGTTGACCGACTTTGAGTCCTTTGGCCTCTGATCCCAGTGCAAGGATGGTACCAATGATCTCATGCCCAGCCACCGCAGGATAAACCGACGATTGCCATTCATTATTGATGACTGAAAGATCGGAGTGGCACAGACCACAATATTCAACCTTGACTTCAACTTGATGGGCTTTTAAGTCTCCCGCATCAAATTGGTAAGGCACCACTTGCTCACCTGCTTGCATTGCAGCATAAGCGCGAATTTGATTATTGCTCATTGGAACTCCCATTCAAGGAAAATCGATGATGATTGGTTATTTAAATTGGCAATCATTTTCATGGTCATTGACCATACCCACCGCCTGCATAAAGGCGTAGCAGGTGGTTGGGCCCACAAATTTAAAGCCACGTTTTTTTAAGGTCTTGGATAGTTTTTGACTCAGCTCAGTTTGCGCAGGTGCTTCACGATAATTCACGACATCATTATTTTCGGTTTGATGGTCAACAAAATTCCATAGCCAAGCGGGCACATCATTGACTTCATCTTTGAGTTTGAGCCAAGCAATGGCATTATCCCGAATGGCCTTAAGTTTACCGATGTGACGGATTAAGCCTGCATCACTGAGTTTGAGTTCGAGTTGATCATCGGTGAGTGCTGCGACGTCTGCGATGGAATGTTGAAAGAAATGTGAGCGATAGTGCTCACGTTTTTTCAGTACCGTAATCCAAGAAAGACCAGCTTGCTGTCCTTCCAGACAGAGCATCTCAAACAAATGGTTTTCATCATGTTGAGGCTTGCCCCATTCCTGATCATGATAGGCAATATAGAGGGGATCATCGGAGCACCAGCCACAGCGTTGAGTTGACATATTTGATGCTCCTTGTTGTTATTTGAACCGTATAATTTAAAGTTGGAATGCCACCCATTCATTTGGGCGAGTATCCCAATAATACAGTTCTGCGCTATTTAAATCAGTAAACTTAAGCCAAAAGTCTTTACCTGATTTATCGGCAAAACCTGTACTAATCAACAAAGCATCTTCGGTAATTTCCATGATCCAACCCTGATAGCTGGTGCCATTCAGGATGATTTTTTGCTGATTTCCAGACTCTGCAAATTCAACCAGACGTTCAATCAATGCTTCTGACATTGTGTGTTCCTAACGTAAATATGGGTATGGGTTGACTGCACCACGCCCTTTGCCATTTAAATAAATGCCGTAGTGTAAATGCGGAGCGGTATAGCGGGCATTACCCGTATTGCCCACATAACCGATCAGATCACCTTTACGGACATAGTCGCCAACATTGAGACCGCGTTTATGTCCATCCAGATGCGCATAATAGTGCCAAGTGCCAGCTGGACCCATGATCCAGACCACCTTGCCACCTAAATTATTATTACGTAAATCAGCAACTAAGCCTTCGGTAGCACTATACACTTTCGTACCACGCTCTGCCATGATATCGATTCCCTCATGGCTACGGCCCTGACTTCGTGCCGCGCCCCAAGTATCCCGTAATTGATTGCGACTCACCCCTTTGACCGGAACAGGAAGGCGGCTGTCTAAACGCATGCTCTTGAGCTTATTCACCTGAGCATTGGGTAAGGGGGTAGGTTTCTTTGGGGTGGTGGCACAGGCTGATAATAAAATCATCAACACACCTAGAACCGTATAGGAAATCGAATGACGCACACAAACTCCTTGCGTTTGATATACAGCGTTTTGGGCGTTAAGCCTTTTGTTTGGCTGTCATCAGTTTTTTCATGGCTGTTGGAATGCCTTTAGCAATCGCATTTTCTGGACTTAGCCATATGCCATTTAATTCGATACTCAACTGTTCTTTTTGATCGTGTTCCACGTGGAACAGTTTTTCATGTAGTAACCAAGTGAAGTGAGTAAAGCTATGGCTAATCTGCAATGATGATACTTGAGCTTGTAGTTTGAAGTGTTGCTCAATCTGTTGTAATTCGGTTGCTTGTTCAATGATTGGAAGACAATATAATCCTCCCCATAGGCCATGTGCTTCACGTTGTTGCCATAGCCATTCATCTCCAGATTGGATCAGTAACACATTGGCTGTTTTGACTGGAACGGGTTTCTTGGCTTTTTTGAAAGGAAGTTCCTGTTCCATGCCTTGTTGATAGGCTTGGCAGTGTTGCTGCATTGGACAGTATAAACATAGCGGCTTTTTCGGGGTACAAACGGTTGCCCCTAAATCCATGATCGCTTGGGTATAATCATGATTGCGCTCTTTTGGGCAGAGATCTTCCGCAATTTGCCAGAGTGCCCGTTCATGTTGGGGCTTGGACAGATCATCCTCGATGGCAAGAAAACGAGCCAATACACGTTTTACGTTGCCATCCATAATCACGCCATACTGACGTAAGCCAAGTGACATGAGCGCACCAGCAGTGGAGCGGCCAATGCCTGGCAGCTCAATCCATTGTTCGAGTGTTTCTGGAAATTTCCCTTGTTGACTGACAATGCCTGCCGCTTTATGTAGATTGCGTGCGCGGGCATAGTAGCCGAGGCCTGCCCAATAAGGTGCGACATCCTCCCAACTGGCTTGACCTAATGTTTCGACCGTTGGAAAACGTTCAATAAAACGATCAAAATATTGCAGTACGGTTTTGACTTGCGTCTGTTGCAGCATGATTTCTGAAACCCAAACTTTGTAGGGATCATCGACCACTTGCCATGGCAGGTCGTGACGACCGTGTTGGTCGAACCATGTAAGTAGTGCATCAGAAAATGAGAAATCAGACATGAATCAGAACAGTAAAAAGCAGAGGCATAGTATAGCGGAAATAGGTTTTTTTAGGCGTTAAAATTCTATTGGAACATCAACGAGATGTAGGTCGTCAAAGACATAGTGTGAAATTCGATGAGAACTTGGCACGACTCCGTTAAGTTTGCACTGCCCAATTGAAAGCAGAGTAAGGCAGCCAAACAGGCGACATTCATGTCGCCTTGCACGAGTAGAAATTTTCTAGGATTTAAACAAACTATATATTCGCTCAATTCCGTGTTGATGGGGGTTTTTTAGAGATCGCTTTTCAAATCACTTTAAATGTTTATCTAACAGCTCATACATCGCTTCAAGACTTTGACGTTCTGCTTCAGCGTTATAGCCTAAGTCAACATTGTTGGCTTTGGCACGTTCATCTGCAAGAGGATTACTAAAACCATGTTTGGCATCTTCAAAAATAATCACCTCATGATCCACGGCAGCATCATGCATTTCTTGACGGAAGCTGGCAACATTGTCCAAGGTCACCATGCTATCCAGTTCACCATGCAGGACTAAAATTTCGGCTTTGACTTTGCCTTTCTCAGCAAGAGCTTTCGGACTTAATATCGCATGGAACGTGGCAACGGCTTTGATATCTGCACCTGAACGCGCCAAATCTAGCACTACTTTACCGCCATAACAGAAACCAACCGCTGCCAATTTGTCGGCATTGACCTCTACTTGCGCCGCTAAAGCATCTAAGCCTGCTTGAGCACGGTCAACAATGGTATCAGCATGTTCAAAAGTTTGGTTCATCCATTCAGAGGCTTGAGGCACACTCGTTGTAACTTTTTTATCGCCATACATATCAATCGCGAGCGCAGCAAAACCATGCGCTGCCAACTCGCGCGCGCGTTGTTCTGTATATTCATTACGGCCCCACCATTCCGGTGCCACAATCACCCCAGCAACGGGCATATCAATTGCAGGTGCAGCGAAATAGCCAATGAGACGTTGACCATCGGGAGCGGTATATTCAATTTCACGGGTGTTAATCGGGAAGCTCATTGTTTAATCCTGATCTATATTTTTAGAATGCATTGATTAAAACATAAAAAGGAAAATGGATGGCATCGTAAAAACAGAATAAATACGCTTGTTTTAGTGATGACCAAAATAAAAAAAGAAGAATACCAAGATTCTTCTTTTTTTATTTTGCGTAGGTCAAAACGACTAGACTTTGCCTCTGGATAAGAAGCCGACGATTGCTAAGATGACGGCAACAACCAATAAGATTACCGCGAAATCTTTGGATAAACCTGCTACGCCACCAAAACCTAATAAACTGGCAATGAGTGCGATGACTGCAAAAATAATGGCCCAACGGAACATGTCGTGTCCTCCTAATTTTTCGTTATGTGTCCACTATAACGTGTGTTTTTTGCACAAAATGTGGTGTTTATGTGGTTTAAATGTTTAATACTTAAAGAAGTGTTAAATCAATTAAAAGAGATTGAAGTCAGCAAAGCAAAGATGAATGCTATAATAGGACGCTCATTTTTTAATATTGAAAGCTCTGTATGTCCGTCGAATTGCGCCCCAACTTTTGGAAACACTATCCGCTTGATCAGCTCAGCAATGCGGAGTGGGAGGCATTGTGTGACGGCTGTGGTTTATGTTGTTTGATCAAGTTGGAAGATGAGGAAACCGCAGAGGTTGCGTATACCAAAGTGGCATGCAAATTACTGGACTGTAAAACCGCGCGTTGTTCAGATTATCCCAACCGTCAGCAGCAAGTGCCTGATTGCATCCAATTAACCCCAGAGCGACTCAGCACCATTTCGTGGTTGCCACCGAGTTGCGCCTACCGTCGTTTGAATGAAGGTAAAAATTTACCCTCATGGCATTACCTGAATACAGGCTCACGTCAAAGTGTGATTAAGGCAAAAAAGTCGGCAGCAGGACGTTGTATCTCTGAAAGCGAGATCGATGAAGAACAGATTGAAGATTATATTGTGCGTTGGATCCGTTGAAATTCCAATAAACAAGGCTTGGTACTTGTTGATCATAAAACTACACTTTTGCAGTATTTTTCTGGACTGAACTCCCTAAGATGAGAATAAGAGAGGGAGAAATACAATGAATAAACGGTTAATGACGCCTGTGTTGTGTAGTAGCTTTTTATTTTTACTGGCTTGCGGTGCCAATAATAGCAATTCTAAAACGCCAGATGGAATGGATACACAGCAAACTTCCATACAGACAGTTGCTCAAAAATATCGGATTGAGACGGTCGCTGAGTTTGATGAGCCTTGGGCGATTGTGAGTTTACCCGATCAACGTTTGCTGATTACGCAACGTAAAGGACAATTAAAATTATTTGATCCTAAAACCAAATCCAGTATCAATGTGAATGGCGTTCCAACCGTCAGTTATGGCGGGCAAGGTGGTTTAGGTGATGTCATTTTGCATCCTGATTTTCAGCAGAATCACCAATTATATTTGAGTTATGCCAGCAAAGGTCTGGGTGGCTATGGTGCGGAGATTGCACATGCAACACTGGATTTATCTGATCCTAAGCAACCCAAGCTCACGGATTTAAAAACCATCTGGCAGCAAGTGCCGAAAGTGTCAGGGCAAGGCCATTACGGTCATCGTATGCAGTTTGGTCCCGATGGCAAACTTTGGGTCAGTTCGGGTGAACGCCAAAAGTTTGATCCTGCCCAAGATTTAAACAGTAATTTAGGTAAAATTTTACGTTTAAATGCAGATGGAACTGCTGCGGAAGACAATCCGTTTTATCAGCAAGGTGGTGTAACGGCAGAGATTTGGTCACTGGGTCATCGTAATCCATTGGGCATGGCTTTCGATCAGCAAGGACAGTTGTGGGTGGTTGAAATGGGCCCTAAAGGTGGTGATGAATTAAACCGTATTGTGAGAGGGGAAAACTATGGCTATCCAACGGTTTCGAATGGCGACCATTATTCAGGTTTACCTATTCCTGATCATGATACCCGTCCAGAGTTTAAAGCCCCTGAAATCGATTGGACCCCTGTGATCTCACCGTCTAGCTTGATCATTTATTCGGGGGCGCAGTTTCCTTTATGGCAACACAAGGCTTTGATTGGTGGTTTATCCTCTAAAGCCATTGTGGTTGTGGATATTCAATCTCGACCTGTGCAAGAAGTTCAACGACTCGAGATGAAACAACGAATTCGTGGGCTACATCAAGCCCAAGATGGTTCAATCTGGGTGATCGAAGATGGATCGAAAGCCAAGCTACTGAAACTTCATGCCAATTAAATTCTAACTCCAAGTGATATACACAATGAATCAGCCGAAAGCCTTTTCTATGACTTTAAAAAAACTATCTTTACTAACAGGATTGTTGTCCTGCAGTTCGGCGCTTTGGGCTGGAAATTTGACCGAGCAACAGGTTAAAACGATTGTTGACCAGCAATTTAAGCCTTTATTGGCGCAATATAAAATTCCGGGTATGGCTGTTGCTGTGACCCTGAATGGTCAACATTATTTCGTGAATTATGGGCTTGCTTCAAAGCAAAATCAGCAAGCGGTCAGCAACAGTACTTTATTTGAACTTGGCTCGGTCAGTAAGACCTTTAATGCGACTTTAGCAGGCTACGCACAGGCACAAGGACAACTGTCTTTGTCGGATCATCCTGCCAAATATTTCCCTGAACTGAAAAATACTGCGGTCAATCGTGCCAAGATATTGAATCTGGGGACCTATAACGCAGGTGGTTTTCCGTTGCAGTTCCCCGATGAAGTGGTTCAGCCGCAGGATATGATCAAGTATTTTCAGACTTGGCAAGCAAAAACCAAAGTCGGTGCTGCGCGGCAATATTCCAACCCAAGCATTGGTTTGATGGGCTATGTCACTGCCTTGGCAATGAAAAAACCGTATAGTGAACTGATTGAAACAACCTTGCTGCCGCAATTGGGAATGACCCAAAGTTTTATTCGAGTGCCTGAGCAGCATATGTCGCAATACGCTTGGGGATATAAAGCAGATCAAGCCCTGCGTGTTTCACCAGGCATGTTTGATGCAGAAGCGTATGGGGTAAAAAGTAGCAGTGCGGATATGTTGAAATTCCTCGATGCACAAATCAATCCTCAGCAGTTCAAACAACCGCTTCGCCAAGCGATTGAAAATACCCATGTGGGTTATTTTAAAGTCGGTGCAATGACCCAAGGTCTGGGTTGGGAGCAGTATGCCTATCCAGTATCACTTGAAACACTTTTACAAGGTAACTCGAGCAAAATGGCTTTAGAGAGTCATGCAATCATACCGATTAAACAGCCGAAGCTTGCCCCGTCTGCGACCTTCTTTAATAAAACTGGAGCGACCAATGGTTTTGGTGCCTATGTGGCCTTTATTCCGCAGCAAAAAATTGGAATTGTGATGTTGGCCAATACCAATTTTCCGAATGAAGAGCGGATCAAAGCCAGCTATCGGGTGATGCAACAGCTGGTTCAAAACAACAGCGCGCAATAGAATGTCGCAGTGATTGCAGATTCAAATTGTAGATTTGAGCCAGACACAATAGACTAGGGTAAAAGATCATAAAGCCAGTGATGATGTCAGATACGCATATTCCTTTACCTGAACGTTTACGTCCTCGTGACTTGTCCGAAATTATCGGACAAGATCATTTGCTGGGTGACAATGCCCCCTTACGTCAGATGATTGATCAGGGACATTTGCCTTCGATCATCTTTTGGGGGCCTCCTGGGGTAGGGAAAACCACGATTGCATTGTTATTGGCGCAGGCCGTGGATCGTCCTTTTATCAGTCTGTCTGCACTCAATACAGGCGTAAAAGAACTGCGTGAGGTAATTGCGGAAAGTGGGGACTTGTTGACCCCTGTGGTATTTATTGACGAGATCCATCGTTTCAATAAATCGCAGCAAGACGCCTTACTCAATGCGGTTGAGAAAGGCAAAATCACCTTGATTGGGGCAACTACAGAGAATCCTTCTTTTGAAGTGAATAGTGCCTTATTGTCGCGTTGTCAGGTGTATACCCTGAATAACCTGAGTGCTGAGGCGATTCAAACCCTATTGAATAAAGCCATTCAAACGGACAAATTTTTAAAAGAACGTTTTATCCAGATTGAAGAATATGATGCGCTGATTCAATTTGCGGCAGGTGATGCACGCAAGGCGCTTAATCTGATTGATCTGATTGCCAGTACCTTTGAGCCTGACATTGAGAATATTGTAACCAATGCCATCGTCGTTAAAGTTGCGCAGCAAAATATTGCACGCTATGACAAATCAGGTGAGCAGCATTATGATCTGGTTTCGGTTTTTATTAAATCGATTCGTGGTAGTGATCCAGATGCGACGCTGTACTGGATGGCACGTATGCTGAAAGGTGGCGAAGACCCAGTCTTTATTGCGCGCCGTATGCTGATTGCCGCATCGGAAGATATTGGCAATTCCAATCCAAATGCCTTGTTGCTGGCGGGAGAGTGTTTCCGTTCAGTCCAAGCAGTGGGGATGCCTGAAGCGCGCATTATTCTAGGACAATGTGCCGTGTATCTGGCCACTAGCCCGAAAAGTAATAGTACCTATCTTGCGATTAACAAAGCCTTAGAGCTGGCAGAAAAAACCGCAAACCTGCCAGTGCCTTTGCACTTACGCAATGCGCCAACCAAATTGATGAAGCAGCAAGGTTATGGCGTGGATTATCTGTATCCGCACAACTATCCTGAACACTTCGTGTTACAGGACTATTTGCCACCAGAATTACGCGGTACCAAACTGTACGAGCGAGCCTTAAATAAGCGTGAAGTTGAAGGCGAACGTTTGCAGCAGCGCCGTTGGCAACAGGAACAACAGCAGCAGTAATCAAAAATTCGGTTGATTCACCGATCATTTTAAAATTGTCCAGAGCAAGATTCCGAATCGCATTGATAGATTTTGCTTTGGCCTCAATATGCTATTTGTATAAAAATGAATGTAAAAAAAGCAACACTGATTGGATTGGTCGCGATCTTGCTCTGGAGTTTGATCGTTGCCTTGATTAAGGATGTCAGTAGTCATTTTGGCGCAGTGGGCGGTGCAGCACTGATTTATACACTGGCCTCAATTTTTCTGTTTTTCTCGGTCGGTTGGACCAGTCTCAAAAGCTTTCCCAAAACCTATTTGATCTGGGGCAGTATTCTATTTGTTGCCTATGAAATTTGTTTATCGCTTTCGATTGGCTATAGCAGTAATAATCGACAGGCGATTGAAGTGGGAATGGTTAATTATTTATGGCCGACCTTTACCATGGTGGCTGCCATTGTTTTTAATCAGCAAAAAGCCAATGTCCTGATTATTCCTGGCTTTATCCTTTCAATATTGGGGATCTGTTGGGTGTTGGGAGGAGAGCAGGGTTTTGATTTGGCCAGTATGCTGCAAAATATTCAGCACAATCCATTCAGTTATGGGCTTGCCTTTATTGGAACATTACTCTGGGCTGCCTATTGCACGCTCACAGCGAGAATTGCGCAGGGAACCAATGGCATCACCCTATTTTTTATTCTGGTCTCGGTGGTGCTTTGGATTAAATATGCATTGATGGGCGGCGGCAGTTTTAATTTTGACTGGTCTTCTTCAATTTCATTATTTTTTGCGGCAGCAGCGATGGGCTTTGGTTATGCCGCTTGGAATGTTGGGATTTTGCATGGCAATGTGACGCTATTGGCCGGTGCATCCTATTTTATTCCAGTTTTATCTGCCTTTTTCTCGGCAATTTTACTCAGTACGCCATTAGGCCTTTCTTTCTGGTATGGCGCATTTATGGTGTGTTTAGGCTCGATTCTATGTTGGCTAGCAACGCAGAAAAAACATTAAAACATTGTCTGGTTTTGTTTGGTCTTGCTGATGCGCTGAACAGTCACTGTATTTTTGTAAGCGACCTCTAGACACTACAGATAAAAGGTCGCATCATCCCGCTTATCAAGGATGATCAAGCTCCACCATGACCACAAACAAAATTAATGCTGCGGAAAGTATCCGAGGCTTGGCATGTCTCGCCGTTGTGTTGTCACATATCTCACTGACCTTTTTTCCGCAATTGCATCATTTTGATGTCAGTGCAGTACCGCAATATGATTTTTTTGCGCAGTTACATCACTCACCGTTTGCCTTCTTTTATTCAGGAACAGGTGCGGTTTTTGTGTTCTTTGTTTTAAGTGGTTTTGTACTGACATTATCCAGTTTTAAAAAGCACAATACTGCAACGCAATTGAAAAATTCCTTGGTTAAACGTTACCCACGCTTGGCAATTCCAGCCTTCATCTCTTGTATTATTGCTTATCTGGTGTGTTTTGTGCCTGTGGATGTCTCGCATGTTTCCGAATGGGGAGCTGCACTCGCCAACCCACATCCGCAACTGGGTACCGCCTTATATGAAGGCAGTATTGGTGCATTTTTGTTTGGCGATTCCAGTTATAACTGGGTGCTGTGGACCATGCAAATTGAGCTGCTTGGGTCACTGGTGATTTATCTGGCCTGTTATTTTTATGGCAAGCTACCGATTCTATGCGGTCTATTTCTCATCATCAGTATTGTGATCGCGTATATGATCTCGCAAACCGTGTTGTTGGGTCTTCTCAGTTTTGTTTTAGGGATGGGGCTGTTTCTCTATGCCGCAGAACTGAGTACAGCAGTTTCGGTACTGCTATTTTTGTTGGGATTGTATTTTTGTGGCGCACATAACAGTAGTTCAAGCTATCAGCTTTTTAGCCAGTTCCTCGGTGAACAAACATATGACTACCTCAACTTTATTGGCGGCTTTTGCATTGTTTATGCAGTACTCAAAGGCAAATGGCTAGCACAGTTTTTTGATCGATCTGTTTTGGTGTTTTTAGGCAAAATCTCATTTTCAATTTATCTGATCCACTTGGCAGTGTTGTACGCTTTGGGCATTCCATTGTTTAATTTTTTACATGTACAAGGCGATTTTTCCTATCTCAATGCGGGATTAGTGGCAAGTTTACTGATCGTGTTGCTGAGCATTATTTTGGCACAACCCTATAGCCGTTATGTCGATGATGCCGCGATTAAAATCTCGAATAAATTGGCAAAAATGTTTTAAACCTCGCACTAAGTCGTGTGCATAGCCTGTGTAGGGCTACTCGGAACTTGACCAAACATTACAAAAATAATCAGTGAATGCTTCCTATTACCAGCGGAATCAGCTTTAATCAAAAAAGACATAATAAAAATATGGATTTTAATTCATGAACCGTACTTATCTCAAACAGTGCACCTTATTCACTTCTATTTCACTGGTTGTTGCGGGCTGTGCAACTACGGCAGTGCCTGTTACTGCAACAGAACAACTGTTTTATGGTGGCCCAATTCTGACCATGTCAGGCAATAGCCCTGAATATGCAGAAGCCCTATTGGTGAAGGATGGAAAAATCCGTTTTGTGGGCCCAAAGCAGCAAGCCGAACGCTTGGCGGATAAAAGAGTTCAGTCGATTGATCTAAACAATAAAACCTTATTGCCCAGCTTTATTGATGCGCATAGTCATGTGAATATGGTTGGTTTCCATCAAATGGTGGCTAATCTCTACCCCACGCCTGATGGTCAGGTCTCAGATATCAACTCTTTGGTGAATGTGCTGAATAGTTGGAAAGTTCAAAATCCATCCGTGATTAAAACTATGGGCGGCTGGATTTTGGGTAATGGCTATGATGATGCGCAACTGAATGAGCAGCGTCATCCGACTGCAACAGATCTAGATCGGGTATCTCTAGACCAACCGGTGATGATTTTGCATCAATCGGGGCATTTAGCATCAGTCAATCATAAAGCTCTTGAATTACTGAAGATCAATCAAAATACGCCGAATCCAGCGGGTGGGGTGATTCGCCGTGAAGCGGGTTCTAATGTGCCGAATGGTGTGTTAGAGGAATCCGCTTTATTTACTGCAATTGGCTCAATTTTTAAAGATGTACCCCCTGCTGTGATGTTCCAAATTGCAGAAAAAGGCATTGATGCCTATGTAAAAAATGGTTTTACCACGGTACAAGAAGGGCGGGCTGATCAGGGCACCACTGAAATGTGGTACGCTTTAGCCAAGCAGAATCGGCTGCCAATTGATGTGGTGTCTTATCCTGATATCACCACCAGCCAAGACTATATGCTCAAGCAAGGTAGCCAGCGACAGTATGATCATCATTTTCGTATTGGTGGAGTGAAAATCAGTTTAGATGGCTCACCTCAAGGCAAGACTGCTTGGCTGACCCAGCCTTATCTGGTACCGCCTGAAGGTAAAGATAAGACTTACAAGGGCTATCCTGCCATGAGTAATGATCAGCAAGTCAAGGACTATATCAATTTAGCTTTTAAGCAAGGTTGGCAGGTGCTTGCGCATGCCAATGGTGATGCTGCGATTGATCAATTTATCGGGGCGGTAAAAGATGCCACAGTGAAACAGGGGCAGGCAGATCGTCGTAGTGTATTGATCCATTCGCAAACCATCCGTGATGATCAACTGGATCAGCTTAAGGCCTTAGATATTATTCCTTCGTTCTTCTCGTTGCATACCTTTTATTGGGGTGATTGGCATCGTCAGCAAACCTTAGGTGAAACCCGAGCTGCCCATATTTCGCCAACTGCAACCGCTTTAAAAAAGCATCTGATCTTTACCGAACATCATGATGCACCTGTAGTACCACCGAGTAGTATGATGATGCTCGATGCCACCGTGAACCGAGTAACGCGGAGCAATTATGTTTTGGGTGCAGATGAGCGCATTAGCCCATATCTGGCATTAAAGTCGATGACAGATTGGGCTGCGTATCAGTACTTTGAGGATCAGACCAAGGGTACTTTAAGCCAAGGTAAATTGGCTGACTTAGTCATTCTGAATCAGAACCCGTTGACTGTCCCAAGTCGTGAAATTAAGAACATTAAGGTATTGGCCACTTATAAAGAAGGTAAACTGGTTTATCAGAACGAGCAGAATTAAAGTAAGAACCGAGCCAGAAGGCTCGGTTTTTGATTACTACCAACGATAATTGATCTTGCCGTAATAGAACGCGCCATTAAAGCCAAAAGGCGAGAACTGGCTATAAGGCAAGCTGCCGCCTGTGGGTTGGTTGATATCGTAGACATCTTTATCAGGATATACATCGGTAATATTGTCGCCACCGACAGTGAAGTTCCAGTTTTGATATTGATACGACAAGGCTAAATCGAGTAACCATTTGGCTGAGAATTTTTGGTCTTTGGCTTCGCCAGAATTACTAAAGGTTTTAAAACTGCCGTAGCGGGTGACATTGGTATTCACAGTGAAGTTTCCAAGCTTATAGTCATTCGCTAAACTGAATTTATGTTCAGGGGTACTACCAGCCAATAAGCCGTATTGCTCTCGACGATCCAGACGCGTGAGGTTAATGCCCAGCGCATCTAAGATGGCTGGATTTCCATCCACGTGGGTTACTTTATTTTTATTGTAATTGTAGGCCAGTGAGGTATTCAGTTCACCATAAGGCAATGCAGCCCATTTATAGGTTGCAACTAAGTCAACACCGCGTGTGCGGGTATCGCTGGCATTGTTGAAATAACGAATCGTGTTGAAGTTGGTGTCGGTGATCCCTTTTGAATTTAGGTACTGGCGAACGGTCGCACTGCTGGCATTGATATTGGAAGACAGACTAATTCGATTATCAATGTCGATTTGATAAGCATCCAAAGTCACATATAGTTGATCTGTCGGCGTCAAGACCAAACCCACGCTATAGTTTTTAGATTTTTCTGGTTTAAGTTGTTCCGCACCAAGTAGTTGAGCAACGTATGACGTGGTGGGGAAGGTTCCTGCTTCAGCAAATTGACCATTGATCAGTTGTGAAGAGGTTTGGGTGAAATATTGTTGAGCCAAACTTGGTGCTCGGAAACCCGTAGAGGCGCTACCCCGTAGCGCAATCGCTGGATGAATCGCATAACGCAAAGACAATGATGCATTATCGGTATGACCAAAATCATTGTAATATTCATGGCGATAGGCTGTAGAGGCAGACAGTTTTTCAGTTAAATTGGCCTCTAAGTCCAGATAAGCCGCATAACTGTCGCGAGACCATTCACCGGCATCGGCAGAGCGAAAGCCCGCTAATCCAGAAGAGCCACTTTTATAATAGGAGGCTGGATCACCCGCTTGGATTAGATACTTCTGATTCAAATATTGCGTACCAAAGGCAACATTCAGTGGGCTGGCGAGTGCTGCAAGATTAAACGCTCGAGAAACATCAAAATTCACCACCGTTTGTGCGTTTTTCAATGTGCCATTTTGGAAGCCGAAAGGTGTAGTGGCGGTGTCTTTATAGAGATCGACATTAATGGTTTTGGTATCGACATCGTAACGATTCAAACCATAGTTCACCGATGCATCATAACGCCACGTAGACCAATCGCCTTTGATCCCTGCTACCGCAGCAAAATCATCGAGTTGACCTTGTATGATGGGTAGATAGCCATTGGGAAATAGGGCAGGTACATTATTAGAGGCATTGCTTAAACGATAGAAGCCAGCGGTCTCGGCATTGCGGTGGCTATAGGTCGCAAAAGAATATAATTCAGCAGTATCATTGAGGTCGTAACCTAAGTTAAAGGCTGCTTTGACTTCATCGGAATCTGGGTCGCCAAAACGGAAAGTTTTTTGCCCATAGGTCGTTGAGGTTGGTTCACGCAAGTCAGGCCCTGCACGATTGGTGGCTTGGCTATCTTGCCATTCACCACTAAAGATTGCATAACCGTAATTATTCAGTTGGGTGCCACCTGAAACAAAAGATTGTTTTTGCTCACCATCGCCCTTGTTATAGATGCCGTATTTAATCCCAGCTTCGCCATGTTTTGGATTGGATTTCAAAATAATATTAATCACCCCAGCAATCGCATCCGAACCATAGCGAGCCGATGCACCTTCACGGAGTACTTCGACACGACTAATTGCAGAGATCGGAATTGCATTTAAATCAGTCGGTGCAGAACCACGACCAATGGTCCCGCCGAGGTTAATAAAGGCGCCTGTGTGACGACGTTTGCCATTGACTAAAACCAGCACCTGATCTGGTGCAAGGCCTTTTAATTGGGCAGGACGAACCAGTTCAGTTCCATCCACCACGGTTGGGCGTGGAAAGTTAATTGAAGGGATAATTCGAGATAGCGCTGTGCCGAGTTCATTGGAGCCGGTGCGTTCGGTCAGCTCTTTGGCACTAATCACATCAATGGGTTGTAAGGACTCTGTTTGCGAACGATTGTTGGTGCGGGTTCCGGTGACCACAATGGTTGCGAGTGTTTTAACTTGTTCGGGCTCTATTGGACTATTCTCAGCGGCATGAACATTGCTATACAGGGCAAGCAAAATCAGGCTGCTACTTAGACTTAAAGGGAAAGTTTTTATAAAGGGAGCATTCATTTTGATCTTCTAACTCAAGTTTTGTAAACATTTGTGAACATGGTAGGAGGATCAAAATATTTTCAAAAACAATATAAAAACATAAGGTTAGAAAAAAATTTGCAAAGCTCAATTGATGAATTTTAAGTGAATGATTTATATGGTATTGATATTTAAAATGATGTTCGTTTTTTTGAATGGAAAATAAAAAACCAGCCCGATTGGGCTGGTTTTTTAGAAACAAAAGTTTAGTCAGACTTAGATGTCATCTAAGTTAATACCTAAACGAGAAGCAACTTCTTCATAAGCTTCAACCACACCACCTAAACCTTGGCGGAAACGGTCTTTATCCAATTTTTTCTTGGTGTCTTTATCCCATAAACGGCAACCGTCTGGAGAGAATTCATCACCCAATACGATACGATCATGGAACACACCAAATTCAAGTTTGAAATCAACCAGAATCATATTACCTGCATCGAATAATGCTTTAAGTACATCATTCACTTGGTAAGTCAATTCTTTCATTTTTTCAAGCTGTTCTGCAGTCGCCCAACCTAAAGCAATCGCTTGAGATTCATTCACCATAGGATCGCCAAGCGCATCATCTTTGAAGAATAATTCGAATGTTGGCGGAGTTAATTCCTTACCTTCTTCAACGCCTAAACGACGGCAAAGTGAACCAGCAGCAAAGTTACGAATCACACATTCAACTGGAATCATCTGAAGTTTTTTAACCAGCACTTCAGTTGGAGAAAGCAATTTTTCAAAATGCGTTTCGATACCTGCAGCAGCTAATTTGTCCATGATAAAGGCGTTAAAACGGTTGTTGACCTTGCCCTTACGATCGAGTTGCTCGATTTTTTCGCCATTGAATGCTGAAGCATCATCACGAAAGACCAAAATCAGGTGATCAGCGTTATCTGTCTCGTATACAGATTTAGCTTTACCAGTATAGAGCAAGGTTTGTTTTAACATGGAGGAACCTTTTGAAAAAAATGCCTAGTAAACGACTAGGCTGGCCAATTTTGGTAAATCTGGGCTAACACTTCAGTTGCAACTGCTGGTTCTGCAAAAGTGGTGTCGAGTTTGAAGAGGGCAATGGTATTGCTTGAGCCAACCGCAGAAAGCTTCAACAGGTAGTTTTGTTCACCGACCTTAATCGTTGCTTCGTAGCCATGATCTGCTTGAGAGATGACTTTGTAGTTGAGGCTGCTCACGGTGGCAAAGGCATATTGCCAAGCAGTTGCTGTTGGACCTTCCACTTTCAGTAATGGGTTTTTATTCCCATCCATCACCAATTGTGGACGGCCTAAAGTCGTTGCTGCCGCCTCAGTGCTATTGCTTGCAGTTTTCATTGATTCTGGACGAGGCAATGCATAACGGTTGCCAGTCTTGCTCTCAAATGTTGGCGCATGTTGAATCGCAAGCGGATCAACCGTTGGTGCTGGATACAATGGCGTGAATGGTCTTACCGTTGCATTCTCAGGGAATTTGAGTGGTTCAAGCGCTTGCGCTTTTTTATAATCTAAAGAATGATTATTGAGGGCAAAACGACCACAACCAGCCAAACTTAAAGCTGAAATGACAAGGACAACACCAAGACGTAATTGCATCATAAATTGCTCGTATTAAATAATGCCCGCAGTTTTTAAATCTGTGCGGAGCGGTTCACGATATTGTTCTGCGAGAGCGGTTAAAGGCAGGCGTAGACCTGTACTAATGTATCCCATCTCATGCAACGCCCATTTCACAGGAATTGGGTTTGATTCGCAAAACAAAATATTGTGTAGATTTGCAATTTGTTGATTCAAACTTTGTGCTTTGGCTTGATCGCCAGCTAAAGCTGCTTCACAAACTTCGCTCATTTGTTTTGGTGCAACGTTAGCAGTAACTGAAATATTACCTTTTGCACCCAGCAAAATTAGTTCCCAAGCAGTTTCATCATCGCCTGAATACACTGCGATTTTATCATTTAGACCTTCGATGAGGGCTTGACCACGGGGCACATCACCTGTTGCATCTTTAATCCCAACAATGTTTTTAACATCGGCAAGACGAATCACGGTTTCGTTTTGCATGTCAACGCCAGTACGACCTGGGACATTATAAAGAATTTGTGGAATATCAACTGCTTCAGCAATTGCTTTGTAGTGTTGATATAAGCCTTCTTGTGTGGGTTTATTATAATATGGTGTCACGAGCAATGCCGCATCTGCACCGAGTTCTTTGGCTGCTTTGGTTAATTCGATGGCTTCGCGTGTTGAGTTTGCACCTGTACCCGCGATAATTGGAATGCGTTTATTGGCTACACGAATCACTTCTTTGATGACTTGTGTGTGTTCTTCCATGCTTAATGTAGACGCTTCGCCCGTTGTGCCAACAGCAACAATACTATGTGTACCTTGTTGGATGTGCCACTCAACGAGCTTCTCAAGACTCTTCCAATCTACGCGACCATCTTCAAACATAGGGGTGACGAGTGCGACAATTGAGCCTTGAATATTCTGTGCTAGCTGAGTCATTTTAAAAAACTATCCTATTTTCCCATCCGAGATTGAATTAGTTGAAACGAAATATTGGATGGTTGCAGTATTTTGATTCGTCGTTCAATAATGAATTCGATTGAATGACAATTATGCAAATTATGACTGATCGGCGGCATAAGAACAATATGCTTTAGTCAAACAGCCGAAAACTTTCATTCATCTTTGTCCTGAATGATTTTCATCTTATGAAAAAGTTTAGGTCTGGTTGGCTAGTCAGAAACGGAGAGGCAGCGTATTGTACAAGGAGCAATCTAGGTTGAATAATGAGATGCAAAACGACTCAAAACACAGCGCATTAATTGTTGTCGATGTGCAAAATGGATTTACCCCAGGTGGAAACTTGGCAGTCATCGGTGCCGATCAGATTATCCCTGTGATTAATCAATTGGCGCATCAGTTTGAAACGGTGGTGCTGACGCAAGACTGGCATCCAGATCAACATATTTCTTTTGCTGACAATCATGCGCAAAAAGTGCCTTTTGAAACAATAGAGTTACCTTATGGTACGCAGGTATTATGGCCAAAGCATTGTGTACAGGGTACGCAAGATGCCGAATTTCACCCTGCTTTAGATATTCCAACGGCGCAATTGATTATTCGTAAAGGCTTTCACGTTAATATTGATAGCTATTCTGCCTTTATGGAAGCCGATCGTAAAACTCCGACGGGATTAAAGGGCTATCTTCAAGAACACCAAATTAATACAGTCTATATTGTGGGGATTGCCACTGATTTTTGTGTGGCATGGACAGCTTTGGATGCCGCACAGATGGGTTTTAAAACCTATGTGATTGAAGATGCCTGTAAAGCGATTGATCTGAATGGTTCATTGCACAATGCATGGCAAAATATGTTAGAACATGGCATTCAACGGATTCAGTCTGCTGCAATTTTGGCATAAGCTTGAGCTGTTTGATCTAAAGGCGTTAAACTTCTCAGGCTGGTGCACCAGCATCAGTTAAATTATGCCTTAAACCTAAGCTGAGCGTTTTATGACCGTCGAACTTGATGATTTTGATCAAAAAATTATCCATCATTTACAAATGAATGGACGCTTGGCCAATCAGGAATTGGCTGAATTGGTTGGTTTATCGACCTCGCAATGTTCACGCCGTCGGGTTCAGCTTGAACAGAAAAAAATTATTACAGGCTATTATGCTCAAATCGCGTTGAGTGCAGATCCTGCACCGATCATGGGCATTATTGAAGTGAAATTACAGAACTATAGTGATGCAACGCATGATCGTTTTGTAGAGTTTCTCATGCATGAGCCTGCCGTGAAGGATATTCATAAATTAACAGGCAGTTATGATTTTGCCCTTAAAGTGGCAGTTAAAAATCTGGATGAGATGGTCAAACTCATCGGGATTTTGTCTTCCAAGAACTTTGGTGTCAGTAATCTGAACACTTCAATTGTGCTGGAAAAATTAAAAGAAAATGGAATTGCGATTAAATAAAGACAGGATTTTATAGCCGTTTGATCTGAGACGAATTCATAACAAGGCTGATCGAAGCGCATAGACTATTCGAAATGGATTATTTTGAATATAAATTGCATTTATGGCAAAAATATAAGAATAAATTGCGAAATTTTAATAAAAATGATCAAATATGCTATGTCTTTCTTTGAAAGATCTCTCTCCCTTTAGCTGTTCTCCTATTTGAGTTGTACCGTTATGAATACCGAGCAAAATGTATCTCTGGTAAGTCCAGTCATGCCTGTGATTGAGCAGCACTCTAAAATTGAAGATGCATTGGCGATGTTGATCGGAACATTCATTCTGTCTTTTGCAATGACCTTATTGCAGCAGGCAGGCATTATGACGGGAGGGACAGCAGGTTTATCTTTGCTGATTCACTACATTACCGATCTGAAGTTCGGCGTATTATTTTTCCTGATCAATATTCCATTTTATTATTTTGCCTATAAAAAGATGGGCATTGCACTGGTGGTCAAAACCTTTATCGCTGTTGCATTGTTGGCCGGATTTACTGAAATCATTCCACAATTTTTTCATCTCTCCGATGTGAATCCAATCTACGCTACGATTTTTGCTAATGTCTTGATGGGTGTGAGTTTTTTGATCCTGTTTAGACATCGTTCGAGCTTGGGTGGTATCAACCTACTGGCGTTGTATTTGCAGGAACGCTTTCAGATCCCTGCAGGCAAAGTACAGTTAGGTATTGATCTCGCAATCTTGTTAGCGTCATTGTTCTTTGTCGATTGGAGATTAATTCTAATTTCAATTTTGGGTGTGATTATTCTTAATTCGATTGTGTTATTGAATCATAAAAGCACGCGTTATGTGGCTTGATGCATGCGCATTTCTGCTATTAACCTGACTGTTAAAAAACTCAATCGATATCGATCATGAGATGCTAGATGTGATCCAACCCATTAAATGATTGATGTCATGACAAATCCAGCAGTAAAAAAGCGCCATAAAGAATCTCTTTATGGCGCTTTTTTAGATATCAGCGTGGTACAAACTGTACGGAGTACTTTATTACTCTCATACACAAACGACGCTGATAGCCGTATCGAATTACTCGACCGTCACACTCTTGGCGAGGTTACGTGGTTGATCGACATCAGTACCACGTAACACTGCAACATGATAAGACAGCAGTTGTACAGGCACGCTGTAAACGATCGGTGCTAACCATTCATTTACCGCTGGAACATGAACCACGTGTTGACGGTCTTTACCGTGAATACCACTGTTTTCATCTGCAAAGACGAATAATTCGCCACCACGGGCTTGAACTTCTTCCATGTTCGATTTGAGTTTATCGAGCATGTCATCCTGTGGTGCCAAGATAACCACAGGCATTTCATTATCCACCAATGCCAATGGACCATGCTTCAATTCACCTGCGGCATAACCTTCAGCATGGATATATGAAATTTCTTTCAGTTTCAATGCACCTTCGAGTGCGATCGGGAAATGAGTCCCACGACCTAAGAATAAGCAGTGATTTTTCTCAACGAATAATGCTGATAAACGCAGGATTTCAGTATTGCCTTGTAAAGTATCTAAAATGACTTTAGGGCAATGCCACAAGGCTTCAGTGATTTCAGCAAATTGGGCAGCGGAAAGGCGTTGTTTGACTTGACCAATTTTTAAGATCAATAGCATCAATGCCGCAAGTTGAGTGGTAAAGGCTTTGGTTGACGCCACCCCAATTTCAGGACCTGCAAGCGTCAGCAAGTGATGATCTGTTTCGCGTACCATAGAGGAGGTCGCAACGTTACAAATCGTCATGGTGCTGATGTCAATGTTATTAGCTTTGGCACGCTTTTGGGTTTCACGTAATGCGGCTAAGGTATCAGCTGTTTCACCTGATTGTGAAATACAGACATATAGGGTATTTGCTACAATCACTGGATTGCGGTAGCGGAATTCACTTGCAATCTCAACTTGGCAAGGCACACCAATCAGTTGTTCAAACCAATATTTGGCAATCATGCCTGCATGGTAGCTAGTACCACAAGCAATGATTTGAATTTGCTGAATTTTAGCAAAATCAGCATTGGCGTGATTAAGGAAATCTTCGCGTAAGTTATTGCCATTCAATGCTTGAGAAATGGTTTGCTGAATTGCTTCAGGCTGCTCATAAATTTCTTTAAGCATAAAGTGCTTGTATTCGCCTTTAGATACATTACTTACTGTTGCATCTAATTCTTTCATTGGGCGTTCTACAGGCTGACCATTTGCAAAAACTTCAATGCTGGTACGGGTTAAGCGCGCAATATCACCTTCTTCTAGATAAACGAAGCGATTGGTGACTGGCAATAACGCCAATTGGTCTGAACTGATAAAGTTTTCACCAATACCGACACCAATCACCAGAGGCGAACCTTCACGAACCGTAATTAGCTCGTCTGGATGTGCCGTGTGCACAATCCCAAGTGCATAAGCACCTTTAAGGCGAGGTGTGATCTTTTGTACTGCTTCCAATAGGCTATCTGTTTGCTTTAATGCATCGTTAACCAGGTGCGCAACAACTTCAGTATCGGTTTGTGAGGTAAACACATAGCCTAAGGCTTGCAATTCATCTTTCAGCTCTTGGTAGTTTTCAATGATGCCGTTATGAACCACTGCAACATCACCCGAAACGTGCGGATGTGCATTATTTTCTGTCGGTTTACCGTGAGTTGCCCAACGTGTGTGTGCAATCCCGACATTTCCAGTTAAGTGCTGTTCTGACACGGCTTCAGCCAAGTTGGCAACTTTACCAACACGACGTTCACGTAAGATTTTTTGATTATTGAGTAATGCTAAACCAGCAGAGTCGTAGCCACGGTATTCAAGGCGTTTTAGTCCTTCAATCAGAATATCGGTTACACAACGTTCAGCAACGCCACCAACAATACCACACATAATTTTATCCTCTTATTTTTTCAGCTTTTGGGGACGTTGATAATTTGCTTTTTCAAACTGTTTTGATCGTTCGACAGCCAAACTATGCTCAGCCACATCTCGAGTGAGGGTTGATCCTGCACCTGTTGTTGCGCCTTGACCAATTTTGATTGGTGCAACCAATGAGTTATTGGTACCAATAAATACATTATCTTCGATAATAGTACGATGTTTGTTGGCACCATCATAATTACAGGTAATGGTACCTGCACCAATATTACAGCCCGCGCCAATATCTGCATCACCTAAATAAGTGAAGTGATTGGCTTTTGAGCCTAGGCCCATATTGGTATTCTTTACTTCTACGAAGTTGCCGATATGTACGTCATTCGCGAGATTGGCACCTGGGCGTAAACGCGCGAAAGGCCCAATTTGAGCACTTTCACCAACCACTGCATTTTCAAAAATGCTATAGGGTTGAACTTTTGTACCCGCAGCAATACGGGTATTCTTTAGAATACAGCCTGCGCCAAGTTGTACGTTATCACCGAGCTCGCAGACACCTTCGATGATGACATTGACATCAATTTGTACGTCTTGCCCACAGCTTAAGGTACCACGTAAATCAAAACGATTTGGGTCAATTAAGTGAACACCTTGTAGCATCAATTCTTTGGCTTGCTGCTGCTGGAACTGACGCTCCAAGGTCGCAAGTTGTAAGCGGTTATTCACACCTTCAACCTCAAATGCAAGCTCTGGTTCAACTGAGGCAACTTCTAAGCCATCTGCAATTGCCATCGCGACAATATCGGTGAGGTAATATTCGCCTTGCGCATTTTCATTGGAAAGTTGAGGCAACCACTCATGCAGTTTTGCGTTACTGACACAATAAATGCCAGTATTAAATTCTTTAATTTGGCGTTGTGCTTCATTGGCATCTTTATGTTCAACAATGGCTTGAATTTTACCATCTTTGCGAACAATACGACCATAACCGGTTGCATCATCGACTGTGAGTGTCACTAAGCCAATGCCTGTTTGAGTTGATGCATCCAATAATTTTTGTAGCGTATCTGCCTGAATACAAGGTACATCGCCTGATAAAATCAGTGAAACACCTTCTTGCGGTAGAACAGGCAAAGTCATTTGCACGGCATGACCTGTTCCAAGTTGTTCTGCCTGCTCAACCCATTCAATCTGTTCTGCTGCAAAGCTTTGTTTAACCAGCTCACCGCCATGTCCATATATGGTAATAATGTTTTGGGCATTGAGTTTTTTTGCAGTTTGAATCACATGTCCAAGCAGAGGACGACCTGCAAGTGGTTGTAATACTTTTGGTAATTGTGAACGCATTCGCGTTCCTTTCCCTGCTGCAAGAATAATAGCAGTTGTTGACATAACTAACTCTAATAGTGGCTTAAGTCAAAAGATAAAAATGAAAAATAAGAATACAGAGTGCCGCCCAAAGGCCAGCAATGATGTCATCCAGCATAATCCCTAAGCCGCCAGACACTTTTTGGTCAGCCCAGCTAATTGGGAATGGTTTCCAGACATCAAATATACGGAATAAGATGAACCCGACAATGACCCATAGCCAATTCATTTGCTGTAAATACAGCAAAGGTAGGAGGGTAATGGATTGTCCTGCAAATTCATCCCAGACAATGCGACCATCGTCATGCACATTGATGACTTTTGCAGTATGTCCACAGATATAGATGCCAATGAAGGACATGAATACGATCGCAATCAGGCTTGCTGACAAGCCAAGGTACAACCACAGTGGGACAAATAACAGCGCAAAGGCAGAACCAAAGGTTCCAGGGGCTTTGGGTGCTAAACCAGAACCAAAACCGACACCGCAGAATACGATGAAGCGGTCAAACCAAGTCATTTGGCTAAAGTGAATGGGAGGCTTATGCAAAGTGTTGGTATCCATGAACATGTAATGGGTGTGCTTTGCCCATATACTCAAATAACAATCCAGTTTGTTGGGTAATTTTGCCGATTATTGTAAGCGGAACATCTAATTGTTGTCGCGACAGTTGTTTAAAGTTTTGCGGCGATATTGTAAAGCATAATTCGTAATCATCACCACCTGCAAGCGCATAATGCCACGCTTGTTGCAGATCCAGTTGTTTGAGTGATGAATCTAACGGAAGTTGCTCAAGCCGTAATTTTGCACCGACATTGGATGCTTTTAAAATATGGCCTAAGTCTTGCGCCAATCCATCCGAGATATCAATCATACTCGATGCCAACCCTTTGAGCTGTTGACCCAAATGACAACGTGGGGTTGGATAATCCAAACGTTGTTGCAAGGCATGACCAAGATGTTGTAATCCAAATGCAGCATCACCGATTTGGCCGCTGACACAGATATAGTCACCGACTTGTGCACCTGCACGGGTAATGGCCTGACCATGTTCGATCCAGCCTAGCGCAGTCACGCTAATCGTGAGTTGAGTGCTTTGGGTGGTATCACCCCCAATCAGGCTGACATCAAATTGATCGCAGCAATCAAACAAGCCCTGACTAAATCCAGCCAGCCAGTCATGATCAACAGTCGGCAGACTCAATGCGAGTAAAATACTATGAGGTTTTGCCCCCATTGCTGCCAAGTCAGATAAATTGACGGCGACGCTTTTCCAGCCGATGGCATGGGCAGCGGTGTCTAAAGGGAAATGACGACCAGCAACCAGTGTATCTGCACAGATCACCAGTTGTTGTGAAGATGGTGGGGTAATAATGGCTGAGTCATCACCGATGCCTAAACTGACATCCGTATTGGATGTGCGTTTAAAGTAATGCTCAATAATTGAAAACTCAGCCATTTAACACAAGCCTATTATTTTGCTTGCTGTTTTTCAGCTTCACGCAGCTTTGATGAAAGACGGTCTAATACACCATTGATGTATTTATGACTGTCTGCACCACCAAAGTGTTTAGCTAGCTCAATCGCTTCGTCAAGTACAACGCGGTATGGAACTTCAAGATGATCTCGGAGTTCATAAGCACCTAGTCGTAAGGTTGCAAGTTCTACGCCATCCAGGGCATTTAACTCACGGTCAAGTACAGGGATGAGTAACTCATCTAAAGCTTCATGTTGAGCAACCACTTGAGTGAGCAATTCATGGTAATAGTTAAGGTCAACTTTGTGCATGGCATTTTCAACACGCGTGCGTGCTTCAATTTCATGAACTGGGTTATGACTCATTTGCCATTCATAAATCCCTTGTACAGCAAAACGACGTGCTTTGCGTTTCGCTGCATAAGCGGCCTGAAGTGTTTGCGACATGCTTTAAATTGCCTTTAATAAGTTAACCATTTCGATTGCAGTCAATGCAGCTTCGCTACCTTTATTTCCTGCTTTCGTACCAGAACGTTCAATTGCTTGTTCAATGCTGTCTGTGGTTAAGACACCATTGATCACAGGCATTGTGCTTTCAAGTGCAACCACACCTAAACCTTTTGCACATTCACCAGCAACAAAGTCAAAGTGAGGTGTGCTGCCACGAATCACTGCGCCTAAAGCAATGATGGCATCAAATTTATTTGAAGCTGCTAATTTTTTCGCAACAATCGGCAGTTCCCATGCACCAGGTGCATGAATAACGGTAATCGCTTCTTCTGCAACGCCATGGCGTTTTAAAGTGTCGATTGCGCCTTCAAGTAAATGTTCAACAACGAAGCTGTTGAAACGACCGACTAAGATCGCATAACGACCTTCGCTTGCGAGATGTAATAAACCTTCAATTCGGCGAATTGCCATAGCAACCTCGATTATTTTGCTGTGATTTGATCGGCAGTGATGTATTCCACTACCTCTAAATTGAATCCGGATAAGGCATTGAAACGAAGAGGGGAACTCAACAACTTCATTTTCTCAACGCCTAAATCACGTAAAATCTGTGCACCCACACCAATGGTTTGATATTGGTGGGAAAGTGCGGCATTGGATTTCAGTGGTTTTGGCTGATTTAAACTCTGTAATGCAGGACCAAGGTCTTCTAATTGACCCTGACCAATCCATACCAGTACACCGCGATCACTTGCAGCAATCGTTTGCATGGCAAGGTCTAAGTTCCAAGCAGGAGAACCGTCGGCTTTATTCAATTTCAATAAATCACGAATTGGGCTGAAACCATGCACACGTACAGTGGTGACGCCTTGTTTTGGTTCACCTTTAACTAAGGCAACATGAATATCAGGATTGCCGATTTCACGGTACTTATATAGTTCAAATGTACCGTATTCAGTTTCAATGGTTTCTTGAGACAAGCGTTCAACGGTTTGTTCATTGGTCATGCGGTAATGGATCAGATCCGCGATGGTTCCAATTTTTAAGCCGTGTTTTTCTGCAAAGACTTCTAAATCAGGACGACGCGCCATTGTACCGTCATCATTGATAATTTCACAGATCACAGAAGCTGGCTCTAGACCTGCTAAGCGGGTGAGGTCACAACCTGCTTCGGTATGACCTGCACGGTGCAAAACACCACCTGGTTGTGCCATTAATGGGAAAATATGACCCGGTTGAACGATATCACTTGGTTTGGCATGTGCCGCAACCGCAGTACGAATAGTATGGGCGCGTTCCGCAACTGAAATACCTGTGCTGATGCCTTCTGCAGCTTCAATTGAAAGCGTGAAGTTAGTTGCGTGCTGCGCGCCGTTTTGATCAACCATCAACGGAAGGTTGAGTTGTTTACAGCGGTCGCGACTGAGTGTTAAGCAAACCAAACCACGTGCATGGGTAATCATGAAGTTAATATCTTCAGGGCGAACATGCGTTGCGGCGATGACGAGGTCACCTTCATTTTCACGATCTTCATCATCCATCAGGATGACCATTTTGCCTGCACGAATATCTGCAACAAGCTCTTCAACATGACTCAGCGGCATTCGCTTTCACCTTTTATCTTGCCTTTTTTGGCACTAGTATTCGATAAATCTGGCATAGTTTACCGCATTTTAAAAAATTTCGCCTGTGCTTCTTTATCAATAAAAAGTCAGGCCAAACAAATTATCTTGCAACACATTATCCTGCCCAGCTTTGCCACTTTAAAACACAGTGTGATGCGATTGTAAGCTTTATATCTATGGGCTAAACAAAAAAACACAAGGCTTTGTATCTAGACAAAGCCTTGTGTTTTGAATGACTCGATTAGCGTAGCCTAAGAGCTATTTATTCCAGCTCTGTTGATGCTCTGGCTTTTTTACCCATTAAAATTTCGGTACGTAGCGTTTGCGCCAACGTTGCACATTCTTCATTCATGCCATTAATCATAAAAGCATGACGGGTCATGATATTACTTGGATTTGGCATTGCCACTAATTCATAGCTGTTTTGAATGCTTTTGAGCTGTTCATGATTTAAATGCAAAGCTGCTTCTTTGGCATGTAAGTGTTGTGCCAATCGTTTCGCGGCTTCAACTGCATCTAACTGCATGGCATCGACTGCACTTGCAACAGCACCACGGGTTTGTAAAGCAAAACGTTTATCTTCACGATAACGTTTATACAGTACATCAGCCAATAATTGGAACACGGCACCGACCATCATCAGACACTCCAGCGCATGTGTTTTGTCTGATGTAGTCGCCAAGCTTGCACCATCTGCATTGAATTCTTGAACCACCTGAATCTGAGCAGGATCAATCTGGTAATGCTTGGTACAGAGCGCAATACTTTTATCTAAAAATAATTGGCATAGTTTGAAATATGGGACAGAAACAGACTGATTCACACTACTCAATAATTGCTTAGGATCATAAAACTGAATATTGAGCGCCAAAGCTTGATCATCCAGTGATACGGATTCAACTGGATTTTTTTCAACACGTGGTTTGGCTTGAGCTTTTGCCTGCTGTTGCGCCTGAGCGACCAAGGTCACGGCATTTTGTTTTTCAAGTGCAAGGGCTTGGGTTAAACGTTGAATCTCATGTTTGAGATGATTTTCTTGATTGATACGTGCCAAGTATTCGCTGCGTGTTGGACGTGCGATGGCACGATAGGCCAACCAAATCAGCCCATGAATGAAGAGTGAAACTAAAATCGCTAACCATTGAGTCCGTAAAATCTCACCGATACTCGGCTGGATAAGGGTAATTTCAACCGTACCGACTTTCTTTTCATTTTGGAGTGCATCACGAACGAACCCTTCACCTTGGCGGGTTTTGGCCATGCCACTGGTTGCAAGCACTTGTTTATTGGCATCTAAAATACGAATGGATGCAACACTCGGATTGGTTGCATAACGATTCGCCACCAATGCCAGTGAAACGGTATTGGCTGGTTCCAACTCGGCAAGACTATCTGCCACTAACTGACTGGTCATCAGTTGTCCTTGGCTAGCGCGATTTTCATTGAGTTGATGTGTCGTTGCAATCACCAATAAAAAGGTATGCAATGCAAAACTTACGATCAGTAGGCTAGCAAATAGCCCTTGGCGAGGCGCATTCAAGTTAAATTTCCAAGGCAAATAGATTCATGGGTTATGTTATGATTCTTACAATAGTTGTCGCTCAACCACGAGTCAATTCATGCGAGAAATCATTCTTATATCCTTTCTAGGACCAGATCAACCGAATCAGTTTACTCGATTAATGCAGGTACTATCCGTACATTCTTTGCAAATACTCGATGTGGGGCAGGCAGTTATCCATAATCAACTGACCCTTGGGATCGTTGTTGCATCGGATAATGAGACTGCAACTGCATTAGCAATGAAAGAGATTTTGATTTTAGCACATGATATTGGCTTAACTGTGCGATTTAAACCAATCTCCAACGCAGAATATGATCAATGGGTAAGTGAAGGCGGTCGAACTCGCTATATCGTGACTGCGCTTGCACCTGAACTTACTGCTGCACATCTGCAAGCCGTGACTAAAATTGTGTCAAGTCAAGGCTTTAATATTGAAACGGTCACCCGTTTATCGGGGCGTTTAGATCTGGATGCAGAAAGCCAATTTCCACGTCGTGCCTGTGTGCAGTTTGGCCTCAGCGGACAGATGTTGGATGCACAAGCGATGCGTGCAGCATGTTTAAGCCTATCTGGCGAGTTAAATATTGATGTCGCTGTGCAAGAAGACAATGCCTATCGCCGTAATCGTCGTTTAGTCTGCTTTGATATGGACTCCACCTTGATCGAGCAAGAAGTGATTGATGAACTGGCATTAGAAGCAGGCGTCGGTGCACAAGTGGCTGAAATTACTGAGCGTGCCATGTTAGGTGAACTTGATTTCCAACAAAGTTTCCGTGCCCGTGTTGCTTTATTAAAAGGTTTGGATGCTTCTGTATTGCCGAAAATTGCAGAACGTTTGACCGTGACTGAAGGGGCAGAGCGTTTGATCTCTACCTTGAAAGCCTTGGGTTATAAGACCGCAATTTTATCAGGTGGTTTCCAGTACTTTGCTGAGTACTTACAAGCAAAACTTGGGATTGATGAAGTACATGCCAATATTCTTGATGTAGAAGATGGCTTTGTAACGGGTGAAGTGAAAGGTGCGATTGTTGATGGTGCCCGTAAAGCAGAGCTACTGCGTCAACTGGCCGAAAAAATGGGAATTTCGCTAGAGCAGGCGATGGCCGTTGGTGATGGTGCCAATGATTTACCGATGCTTTCAATTGCAGGTCTAGGCGTTGCATTCCGTGCTAAACCTTTGGTCCGCCAAAATGCCAATCAAGCCATTTCAAGTGTTGGTTTAGATGGTGTGCTGTACTTGTTGGGGATGCACGATAAAGATTTAAACCGCGCTTAGCCCAAAGTTTATAGGGTTTAAATAAGGTCGCTTTTACTGCGGCCTTATTCATTTTTTGTACGTCATTTATTCGTCATAATTATGTCTAAATGTATAGAAAAACAACGATAAAAAAATTCCGAAAAAAGTTTTTTTGCAGCAAAAAAGAGGCATAGTTTTTTGTAATGACACGCTGTAATTGATGCTATATGGACATTCAAGACTTTTATATGTTTTAAAAATGTAATGACAAAAGCATATTGCGACAGCTTGTGTCGTAAGGTTAATTTCAGGCTCTTTTTTTCTAAAAAAAACGCTCCATAATGCATAAAGACGTTAATGCAATACGAAGTACTGTTAGAGATTACAGAACAATATAGAGGTCTGAATTAAATACAGGCCACCCCTTTTAAGACGGAGGTTTCTATGGAAGCAGCGAATTTCACCATGTGGGTTGGATTTGGCTTAATCGCTGTCGCAGTTATTGCTGTTTTCTTTTCTCCTTATCGTCGTTGGTTAGGTTTTATGTTGGCGGGTATGCTGTGCTGGGGACTGTTAGAAGTGGTGCGCTTTGGCGCGCAAACCATATTCGAGATGTCCGTCGCCTATAGTTATTTGACTGCGTTAAGCCTTGCGATGATAACGGTTACATTTATCCTTTTACGTGAAGACAAACAAGCACAAAAACAGCTGGCAAATCGTCAGTATATTGAACATACACCTGTATATAAGGACGACCAGCAGCAATGTTCTAGCAGATAAATTATAATAATTTGAATAACATCAAAGGCATGCTCAGCATGCCTTTTTTGTACTAATTTTCTGCAACAAAGCTTTTACAGACTTATATACAATTGTGCTAGGATACGGTTGTCTTAATTTTCATCATAATACTGTAGGCATAAATGTCATGAAGCTTTCTTCTTTACCTGTGGTTAAGTTACCTATCGTTGATGTAAGTACTGATCCACTTGATTTATTAGTGGCAGGTTTGGCGTTACGTATGAAGCAATTGGCACGTACCAGCCCAAAGTTTATTGAATTGGTGCATGACCGTGAATTTCGTATTCAGATTGGTACAGATTTAGGTTTTGCCCGTCAGATTCTTGTGAATCGTGGCAAGATTGATACGGTTGCAGGCAGCCCAGAAAAAGCAGATTTTATTTTACAATTTGCATCAAGCGAGCAAGGTGTTAAAACTTTGTTGAAAGGTGACCCGACCGCATTTATGACGGGTATGCAAGATGGCAGCATCAAAATGGAAGGCGACTTTAGTCTGTTAGTGTGGTTTAACCAAGCGGCGAAATTGATTCCACCTAAAGTGCCAAAACCAGTCAAAGAAAAAATCCGTCAAGCACGTGCCTTTATTAAAGAAAAAACTGGCAAATAATAAGCTGATAGAAAACTCCCAAATCGGGAGTTTTTTATTGCCTAGAATTATTCAATCTCTAAATTAAAGGTGACAGGGCCATCATTGATTAAATGAACTTTCATATCCGCTGCAAAAATACCTGTTTGCACGTGGTCGAATTGTTGTTGCGCATATTCAACTAATTGTTCATACAAGGCTTTGGCTTCTGCTGGAGGCATGGCGGGTCCAAAGTCAGGACGTAAGCCTTTTTGCGTTTGTGCCATCAAGGTAAATTGCGAAACCAATAGAATCCCAGCATTGGCTTGGCTGACATTCCAGCCCATTTTGCCTTGTTCATCATCAAAAATACGATACTTCAAGATTTTATCAATTAGCTTTTGGCCTTTTTCTAAAGTATCGTCTTTACCTAGACCCAAAAACACCAATAAGCCGTGTTGAATCTCGCCTGTGGTTTGCCCTTCAACCACAACTTTGGCTTCGAGGACACGTTGAATTAATGCGCGCATAAAAATGAAGATCGGTATTGAATCAGGGCAGTAGTCTAACAGATTTGCTTATTCAGCATGACCTCATCAAGGCACTAGATTGTCTTTGATCTTATTTTTCGATTTATTTTATTAAAATTATCTTTTTTATCTATTGTCTAAATCTTTGTATAGTCCCCGTGCAGGAAAGGTATTTAGATTTTGGATTTAACAGTATGTTTAAGCGAACATTTTTATTCACAATAATGGCAGCAACGCTGAGCACAGCGTATGCAGCCCCTTTAACCAAAGACAATGGTGCACCTGTAGGTGACAATCAAAACTCCATGACCGCGGGTGCCAATGGCGCAACCTTGTTGCAAGATGTCCAGCTGATTCAAAAATTACAACGTTTTGGCCGTGAACGTATTCCCGAGCGTGTGGTGCATGCACGTGGTACAGGCGTCTATGGTGATTTTGTCGCAACAAAAGATTTGTCTGATTTAACTGTCGCATCGATGTT
Organism: Acinetobacter sp. NIPH1876; assembly: GCF_022808535.1. Classification (NCBI taxonomy): domain Bacteria; kingdom Pseudomonadati; phylum Pseudomonadota; class Gammaproteobacteria; order Moraxellales; family Moraxellaceae; genus Acinetobacter; species Acinetobacter sp. NIPH1876. The sequence goes on along the minus strand of NZ_JALGBR010000011.1, from coordinate 139,826 downwards.
TAAAGCTGGTACAACTACACCTGTTTTTGTCCGCTTCTCAACCGTCATCCATCCGAAGGGTTCGCCTGAAACCGCACGTGATCCGCATGGTTTTGCCGTGAAATTCTATACGCAGCAGGGCAATTGGGATTTGGTCGGCAATAATCTGCCGGTATTCTTTATCCGTGATGCGATCAAGTTCCCTGATTTTGTCCATGCCATGAAGCCTGATCCAGTCAGCAATGTCCAAGATCCGAACCGTATTTTTGACTTCTTAAAAAGCCAGCCTTGGTCAATCAATATGTTGACCTATGTCTATTCAAACTTAGGCACACCAGAAAGCTATCGCACGCTAGACGGCTTTGGTGTGCATGCTTTTAAACTCTATAACGACAAAGGTGAATATAAGTACGTTAAGTTCAACTGGCGTTCTAAACAAGGTGTGAAAGGGTTGAATCTTGATCAGGTACGTGAAGTTCAAGGTCGTGACTGGAATCATTTGACTAATGATATGTATAAAAATGTTGATGCAGGCAATTATCCGAAATGGGACTTGTACATTCAGGTGCTTGATCCAAAAGACTTAGATAAATTTGATTTCAATCCATTAGATGCAACCAAAATCTGGCCAACTGATCTGCTGCCTGAAGTCAAAGTCGGAACCTTGACCCTGAATCGTATGCCGAAGAACTTCTTTCAGGAAACGGAACAATCGGCTTTTGCACCAGGCAACTTGATTCCTGGGATTGAACCGTCAGAAGACCGCTTACTGCAAGGTCGTATCTTCTCTTATTCGGATACCCAGTTATATCGTCTAGGTGCCAATCATCAACAGATTCCAGTGAATCGTCCTCGGGTTGCGGTGAATAACAACAACCAAGACGGCTTTATGAACATGGGGCAAACCGAGTCTCAGGTCAATTATGAGCCAAGCACGATTGAGCCTAAACCTGCAACGGAGCTTGCAAGAGCGGTCGCAACACCATTGCAAGGAACGGTTTTACAACAGGCAATTCAGAAACAGCAACCCTTCAAGCAAGCAGGTGAGTTATACCGTAGCTATTCTGCGCTAGAAAAAAATGACTTGATTCGTAATCTTGCGGCAGACCTTGGACAAGTCAAAGATGTAGAGACCAAGACCATTATGCTGTCTTACTTCTATAAGGCGGATGCTGATTATGGAACACGTCTTGCCAAAGCACTAAAAGTGAATCTGAACAATGTGCAAAGCAAAGCAGCTCAACTGAAAGATGAATAAAACGTTTTGTTGATGTGGTAACAGGTGCCTGAAAGTTACCCCCAGAAAGTCCTGTAACCTCAATAGCCTTTCCTGCACCTAGGGCGAGTGTTACAGGCACTCATTTCAGATTTTAAGGATATTGCCATGCTCCATTTACGCTCGGTATTTTTTGCCATCAGTATGATCTGTAACAATTTCTTGGTTTCGGTTCATGCGATAACACCATCTGAACAGAGCAATGGTTCTGAAGAAGTGGTTGAGTTGTTCTTCTCCGCAGCCAAAGTGGGTAATGTTGAGGTCTTACAAGAGTTTTTAAAGTATGGTTTTCCGATTGATATTCAAGATCATTCTGGTTATAGCGCATTGATGATGGCGAGTTATTATGGGCAGAAAGATGCCGTAAAAATATTGCTACAGCATCATGCGAATCGTTGCCTTCGGGACAAACGGGGGCATACGGCACTGATGGGTGCGATTGTTAAACCAGAATGGAGCATTGCCAAACAATTGCGTCAGGTCGATTGTGATGTTAATGCCGCAAAAACGGGTCAACTCAGCGCTGAACAGTTTGCAATTCAATTCGGACAACAGCAACGCTTAAAACAGATTCAGGCTGAGCTCTCCAACTAAGCTTTGCTATTTTCCTAAGCTATTGAATTTAAAAAGACACCGCGTCAGATGATTTTGAGAAAAATATCCATCGTCGTAGACAGTCTCATTTCTGGATAAAAGTATGCTTTAATGCTTGAAATAGAATAGATCCTAATTCAGTCATGTCTACACCAATTATTCAATCTTTACTGGATACCGACTTATATAAATTCACCATGTTACAGGTGGTGTTGCATCAGTTTCCGCAAACGCATAGTGTTTATTTATTTCGTTGCCGCAATTTAGAAGATACGGTTTATCCTTTAGTTGATATTTTGGATGACTTGAATCAGCAGCTGGATTTACTCTGTGAACTGCGTTTCGCAGAAGATGAATTACAGTACCTGCGTTCATTGCGTTTTATTAAAAGTGATTTTGTTGATTATCTGGAACTGTTCCAACTCAAGCGTCGTTTTATTCAAGCCAGTATTGATGAGGCTGGGCGTTTAGATATTCGCATTGAAGGCCCGATGGTTCAGGCCATGATGTTTGAGATTTTTGTTTTGGCCATCGTCAATGAATTGTATTTCCGTCGTATCCGTAGCGATGAGGTATTGCTTGAGGGTGAACGCCGTCTGCAACAGAAATTGCTACAGTTACAGCACTATGCCCAAGAACAACAAGATAAAGAGCCACCGTTCTTAGTCTCTGATTTTGGCACACGCCGTCGTTATAGTTTTGAATGGCAGAAACATGTGGTGCAAGCCTTTCAGGCTGTGGCACCCAAAGTATTCCGCGGTACCAGTAATGTATTGTTGGCCAAGCAATTGGGGATTAGCCCGATTGGTACCATGGCGCATGAATTCTTGCAGGCTTTTCAGGCGCTTGATGTGCGGTTACGTAATTTCCAAAAAGCCGCATTGGAAGCATGGGTGCAAGAGTATCGTGGTGATTTAGGTATTGCTCTGACCGATGTGGTGGGAATGGATGCCTTCCTGCGTGATTTTGATTTGTATTTTGCCAAATTGTTTGATGGTTTACGTCATGACAGTGGCGATCCATATGAGTGGGGTGATAAGGCGTATGCACATTATCGCAAACTCAAGATTGATACCAAGACCAAGATGTTGACCTTTAGTGATGGTTTAAATTTAGAAAAAGCATGGTCCTTGCATCAGTATTTTAAAGATCGTTTCCAAGTGAGTTTTGGGATTGGCACCAATTTGACCAATGATATGGGGCAGAAGCCGTTGAATATTGTGTTGAAATTGGTGGAGTGTAATCGTCAGTCGGTGGCGAAGATTTCGGATAGTCCGGGTAAGACTATGACGGATAATGATACCTTCTTGGCGTATTTGCGTCAGGTGTTTGATATTGAAGAAACAAGTGAGACTTTATAACTTTAATTCGATACGCGTAAACGTCATCCACAACCTGCGTGATATAAGCAAGAAACCTTTTTTGCGATATAGCTAAATAGATGAAAGAAGTGAACAGGTTTTGTGGATGACAATGGTTTTGCCTACTTTTGTCGAAACAAAAGTAGGTCGAGCCGAAGGCTTATCCCGAAATAGGATGAGAACACAGTAAGACTCTGTAATGAAAATTCAATTATTTAACTTCGCTATATCTTCTTTTCTGCTAAATGAATGCAAAAAATCAGACAAAGATAAAAAGTCGGCTATGTTAATATCACCCCTAATGCGGATGATAAAACAGCATAACCATGACTGACGTAGATTTTAAACTGGGTTTACTGATTGAGCCTGAACAACTTGTTCCTTATTTGGGCAGCGAGTTGATTCGTATTGTCGATTTAAGCCGAGCTTCGGTATATGAACAATTGCATATTCCCCATGCAATTCATTTACAGCCTAAATATTTGGTTGCACAACAAGAACAAGCCAATGGGGTGTTGCCTGAGTTAGCAGGCTTACAGGCTTTAATTGAGAAGTTAAATATTTCACCTCAGCATCATGTCGTGGTTTATGACGATGAAGGTGGGGCGTGGGCTGGACGTTTAATCTGGAATTTACATTGCTTGGGTTTTAACCGCACCAGTTTGATTAATGGCGGCATTCACGGCTGGTTGGGCGCAGTTTTGCCGACCACAGCTGAAGTTGATCCAGTTCAACCCGTTGCTGATCTATTTCAAATTGATTTGGATACGGTACAGCAGCATCGGATTGAATATCATGAATTGTTACAACAAGTTGAACAAGACAATATTCAACTCTGGGATTGCCGTACTAACGAGGAATATACAGGCTTACGCCTCGCTGCGCGACGCGGCGGTCACATCCCAAATGCACTGCATTTTGAATGGAGTACTGCCCTAAACCGTGAAAATCATCTAAAATTACACCCGCTTGAACGCACACAACAACGTTTAGAACAATTAGGCTTTAATTTACAACAACCTGTGGTGGTGTACTGTCAGTCTCATCACCGTTCTGGCTTGGCGTATATTTTGGCAAGATTGCTCAACTGGCAAGTTAGGGCCTATGATGGTGCGTGGAGTGAATGGGGCAATCGCCTCGATAGTCCTATTATTTCAGGGGAGTCACCGTCTTGAGTTTTGCAGCAGATTTAAAAAAACAACTCTTTATCAAAGCACAGAATCTTGTGCCACAACATCAACTGAGTCGTGTGGTTGGTAAGGTTGCCGCAAGTGAAAATGTCTTGGTAAAAACTGCTGTGATTCAGGCATTCAAAGCAAAATACGGTATTGATATGAGCATTGCGGCGCAAAGCAATGCACTGCAATATAAGTCATTTAATGAATTTTTTACCCGTGCGTTAAAAGAAGGTGTCCGTGGCATTGATGAACAAGCGGATAGCATTGTATGTCCTGCGGATGGTGTGATTTCACAGCTCGGTAAAATTGAAGCGGGTGATATTTTTCAAGCCAAAGGTCAAAGCTTTTCTGTTGAGAAATTGATTGGTGATCCGCAGTTGGCGAAACCATTTATTGATGGTCAATTTGCAACCGTGTATTTATCGCCGAAAGATTATCACCGCGTCCATATGCCATTGGCGGGGACATTGACCGAAACCTTATATATTCCGGGTGAGTTGTTCTCAGTTAACCAAACCACGGCTGAAAACGTACCGGGCTTGTTTGCACGTAATGAACGTATGGTCTGTCTGTTTGATACCGAGCTGGGTCGTATGGCGGTGGTTTTGGTTGGTGCAATGATTGTGGCAGGGATTGAAACAGTTGCGACAGGTAAAGTGAAACCCTCTGGCAAAGTTGAATTGCAACATCATCAACTGAAATTGGATAAAGGTGCGGAATTAGGGCGCTTCTACCTAGGTTCAACCGCTGTGGTTTTATTTGAAAAAGATAAAATGGTTTGGGAAGAGCAGTTTAAAGCCAATTCGACGGTGGTGATGGGTGAGCGTTTAGGTCATTCGGTTTAATTTAGATGTAATTTTTAAAAAGCTCCAAAATTGGGGCTTTTTATTTATAGTTTAAATCTTATATATTTTATAGTACTTGAAATAATCTCAGATAATTTAAAATAAAGGCAAATAATGATGAAATTTTTAATACCACAATTTTCATTTTTTGAATTTTTAGGAATTTTAACTTTCGCAACCATATTCAGTAACTACTTTCTGGATCGACCACTGATCAATATGACTGTTTTTATGCTGTATTGTATTTTTGCAGGGATATTATCCAGTTTAAATTTGTATATCCGTTATAAAAGAAATACCGCTATTTCTGATTAATTACGGTTGCTGTGTATAGGCTCATCTTCGGTAGATCAAACATATGATTGAAGATATCAGATATTTAATTATTTTTGCAAAAATTGCTGAGTTTGGTTCAATTTCAAAAGGTGCTAAAGCATTAGGCTTATCTACCGCAACGGTTAGTCTGCATTTGGCCAAATTGGAAAAGAATTTAGAGTGTGCCTTATTTTATCGAAATACACGGAAAATGACCTTAACTCACGATGGGCAAAAACTTTTAGATACCGCCCAAGTCATGTTGGCAACCTATGAATCAGGTATTTTAGATTTTAAGCAACGTTCCATTCTTAGAAAGACACAATTGCATATTTCGATTCCTGCGGTTTTTATTCATAGTGAGCTAATGCAATGTATCACAAAATTTTGTGAGGCATATCAGGACTTAACTGTGCATATCACCTGTGATGATAGTCGGACAGATTTGATCGCTGAGAATGTGGATATTGCTGTTCGAATTGGCGAGCTTCCAGATAGTTCATTTAAAGCTCGCTATCTATTTCCTTTAGCCCGAAGTATCGTTGCAACCCCTGAGTTTTTAAATCAGCAGCAACCCATTACTCATCCTAAAGATCTGATCCATATGAAATGGATTGGTTTGAGTATGAGAAAAAATAAGAGAATATTGCGGCATCAACATACAGGAGAAGAAATAGAAATTTCATATCAGCCTTATATTTATGTGAATAATGTTGAAGCCTCATATGAACTGGTAAAATTAAATGCAGGGCTGGCAGCACCTCCTGATGATTTAATCCAAGCCGATCTTGAACAGGGGAACGTTGTGAAAGTTTTACCCGCTTGGATACTAGAGCCGTTGCGTGTTTATGCAGTTTGGCCTGCTAATATTCCAATGAATGGGATTGCCTATGCCTTGCTTGAGCAGTTGTATCAATCATTTAATGCCAAAAGAGTTTGATCAGCATATAAATGGATAGAATGATTAAAGACCCGCCCATTAAAATATTCAGGATTTTGAGCTGGTGTGAGTTGGTAAATATTTTAGCGAGATGATGCCCCGAAATGCCCCAAAGGATTAAACAGATATAGCAAGTAAAGAAATAGATCAGAATAAACAAAATCAAGGGATGATAACTCACGGGGGAGGAAAATAATGAGATACCAGAGAGGCAGGCAATCCATGCTTTGGGATTGAGCCACTGTAAGAGAAATCCATCCATAAATTTAGCAGTAGCGATATTCTTTGATATTTCAACTTCTGCTTTTGAAAAGATAATTTTTTGACCTAGATAGAAAATAAATAAGCTACCTAAAATCTCAATGATCAGGAAAAACAGAGGGTAATTTACGATGGTTTTATACACCCCAAAACCTAAAAATATGAGCAGTAAGCTAAAGCCAATGCTTGCACCTGAAATAAAAGGCAGTGTTTTTCTAAATCCATGCATTAAGCTGGATGAAAGAATGGTAATGTTAATTGGTCCAGGTGAAATGGACATGGTGAATGAGAAAACAAACATACTGATAACTATAGAAAGAGACATTACTGATATCTTTTTTAATTAAAGCTTTAAATGAGATGATACCGTTTGGTTTAAATAAGATTAGTCTGGTTTTATCAAAATTAGATTTTGATTTTTTGAGGGTTTAAAGTGAAACGGTAACGCATTTTATTCATCAAAAATAAACATTATTGGGTGCATGAGTTGAGTATCTTATCTAAAAATTATTGCTGCTAGAAATCATGAAAATTTACCAAGTCGATGCATTTAGTGATCAAGTATTTAAAGGAAACCCTGCTTCGGTTGTGTTATTAGAACAGTGGTTAGATCAGCAGGTAATGCAGAATATTGCATTAGAAAACAATTTGTCGGAGACCAGTTTTGCCAGAAAAATTGATGATCAAAATTATGAAATTAAGTGGTTTTCACCCGTCAAAGAAGTGCAGTTTTGTGGTTATGGCACGCTAGCGACCAGTTTTATTATTTTTAAAAATCAACCTGAAATTGAATCGTTAGTTTTTCATGTGGCGAACTTGGGCGAGTTTTTTATTACTCGCAGTGAAAAGGGCCGAATCAAAATGAATTTTCCTGTACAGATTCCTCATCGATTAGAGGTGATTCCCCAAGCCTTAAAAGACAGCCTATCTCAAGAAATTACTGAAGTGTATATCAATCCACAGGCCTATATCGTGATCTATCCAAATACCCAAACCGTTTTAAATGAACAGCCGAATTTTGATCTGATAAAAAAACTTGGTGGGCGACGTGTCGCGATTACCACATTAAATGATGCTATAGATGAAGGCTTTGCTCAGTTTGACCTTGTCTCCCGTTACTTTACGCCCTCAATGGGAATTGATGAAGATCCTGTCACGGGTTCATTACATACGTCACTGATACCGCTTTGGCAGTCATTCATAAACAAAGGAAATATTGTTGCTTATCAAGCTTCAAAACGAGGGGGCGTACTGTATTGCAAGTTACTTGAAAATGATCGAATTGAAATTTCAGGAGAATGTCGCTTATATCTTGAAGGTGAAATTTTCATTTAATTAATAAACTAAAAAACCATGTACGTTTTTGCTTACATCAATTCAGGGCAATGTCCCATTTTCAGCCTAAGCTGAATTGCCTAATATGAACTCATCAGGAACAGGAAGTTCCAAAACATAAAACAAGAATGATAAGTTTGCGCATCAGGATGTGAGATATGACAGGAGTTGTATCTAGTGAAAGGAATACGAAAAAGCCCGACTCGGATGTCGGGCTTTTTTCATTTGAGCTGAAACACAGTTAGTTGATTTGCTTTGCACTGTAATAGGCATGAATCGATGCTGCACAACGTTCAACGATTAGATCATCATCCTTTTTCCAGATGAGCTTGACTTCACTGAGGGTATTCTGGTCTTGAATCGGAATCAGTCTGACATTGCTAGGCAAAATCACTTTAAATTCTTCAGGCACAATACAAACGCCAAAACCATTGGCGACCAGTTCCAGTTGAGATCTTTTTCTTGAGTAGATTCTGGTTCTTTTGGGACTAAAACCATTGACCAAGCATAAATTGGCGGCCAAATAGCTCAAGCCACCACGGGCTTTATGTGGCACAGAAACAAAATCCAAAGGTTCCAACTCACGAATCGATATACTTTCTTTTTCACTTAAAAATGGATCTGAAATATGCGCAGCGACGTATAAGGGAGCAGTGTATAAACTGATCGAATTGACATCATTCAAATTATGATAAATCGGGGGGCGGATAAAACCTAGATCAATTGTCCCATTCAACAAATATTCGAGCTGTAATTCCGAGGATAGGGTGTTCATTTCGATATCAATATGATGGGTATCACAGAGCTGTTCAAAAATTTCCAGCTTGTTTTGATCTAATACGATACTACTGGAATGGGCAATTTTAATGATTCGACCTTCACCACGGCTGATACTTTGGGCGCTGACAATGGAACTTTTTAAATGATCAATATTGGTTTTTAAACTTTTATACAGGGCTTCACCTGCAGGTGTGAGCCTAATTTTCTTCTCAGATCGATCAAAAATTTCAAAACCGATTTCTTCTTCTAAATTTTTAATTTGTCTGCTCAAGGCAGATTGAGCAATAAATAGTTTCTCTGAAGCGGCAATAAAGCCTCCAGTTTCGACAATCGTGATTAGATAATTAAATTGTTTGAAGGTCCACATATCTCAAAATTAGATCAGTGCTTGTTTTTTCTATATTAGATTAGATGGAAGAAATCTTATACCTTTTTTATAAATCCTTGATTCAGGTCGCTGACGATGACAATGAGAAATAAGATTTTGACTTTAATTGCTGCTGTAGTGATTTGTCTACTGGCACAAAGCTATGATCACTATATGGGTGTGATGACGACAGAGCAGTCGATTGATTTATTGGGAGATTGATACGTTCTCCGTGTTCCGTTCCATATAATCACTGACTTTTTAAAGGGTGAGAAAGCTCGGCAGTGTACGCTTTTTCTTACAGCGATTAGGGGCAATGTCCCATTTTCAGCCTAAGTTGAATTGCCTAATATGAACTCATCAGGAGCAGGAAGTTCCAAAACATAAAACAAGAATGATAAGTTTGTGCATCAGGATGTGAGATATGACAGGAGTTGTATCTAGTGAAAGGAATACGAAAAAGCCCGACTTGGATGTCGGGCTTTTTTATTGCAAATCTAACAAGTGGCTGAGTGCGTTGGCTTACTGTTTTATAACCAACAGATTGCAGTGAATAGGTGTATTACTAAACCTGAGGTTTAAGATTGAATATTATGTATTTTACATTCGCCACATAATGTTAATTTAATCAACAATGAGTAATTTCGCTCCATTCAAACTGAAGGATTGATGTGGTTCTGCATGATCACCAACTTGATAGCTCATTCCCTGCGTTAAAATAAACGTCCTTCCATCTTTTAATCTGCTTTCAAGCTCACCTTCTAAACAAAATAGAATATGTCCTTTTTCGCACCAATGGTCAGCTAAGTAATTAGCTGAGTATTCTACAATTCTTACTCTAATTCTATTTTCTTCTTCACCAAAGTATTGTGTTTTCCAATACGCATTTCCAGTTTCTCCGCGGTATTCTACTGTTTCTATTTTATCCCAATTAGTCACTTGAAATGGAAAAGGGAAAATATTCATATACTGTTCCAAAACTTTAGATTTATTCTAAAAATATAGATAAATTTAGTTTTTGCAATACTCTTATTTAAGCGAAGCACTGTGATGCGAAGGAATATTAATTAAAAAATTTAAATTCAATGCTTATTTAGGCCATATTAAGAAATCTAAAAAAGCCATTGATTTAAAATAAGATAGATTCTTTATGAATGGTTTAGATATTTCTTGTCAGATTTTTAAACATAAATCATGTACGCTTTTTCTTACAACGATTAGGGGCAATGTCCCATTTTCAGCCTAAGCTGAATTGCCTAATATGAACTCATCAGGAACAGGAAGTTCCAAAACATAAAACAAGAATGATAAGTTTGCGCATCAGGATGTGAGATATGACAGGAGTTGTATCTAGTGAAAGGAATATGAAAAAAGCCCGACTTGGATGTCGGGCTTTTTTTATGCGCGATGGATTTGGCTTTCCCACAGTTCAATCAATAGCTGCATGGATTTGCTCAGTGGCTTATAAGCTGGCCAAATCGCATGAATCGGCATATCCAGCCCATTTGTGGTATCGAGAAAGGCTAAGCGAACCAGACTTTGTTTGGCAAAATGTGTTTGCACCACGGAAAGCGGAAAATTACCCCAACCGAGACCTTGTTCCACCATATCAATGGCCATGGATAAATTATCGCTGTACCAATAAGAATCGGAGACCAAAACCCGACTGTCAGGTAATGGATAATGCTTGCTGGCTACAATAATCTGTCTGAGTTCAGACAGCATGGTGAGTTCATTTTTATTCTGCGCTTTGAGTTGTTGCGCATCTTTGGGGGAAACTGCGGCAACAAATTGTTCCATGCCCAGTAAACGAAAGCGTTCATTGTTGTCGAGTTGTGATGAACTATAGGCAATATACAGATCAATTTCGTTATTATGCAGTCGTGTTTTGAGCTCTTGTTGTGGTGCACTGACTATTTCAATATTTAACAAGGGATAGCGTTGAATCAGCTGTTCAATCCCTGCCAATAAAAACTTTTGATTCACATCTGCTGCAATGCCAATGCAGAGACTGGTTTCTAGTCCAGTTGAAAGTTCGGTCAAATGTAGGTCGAGCTGACGTAATTTGGTCAGAATTAATCGGGCATGCGGTTCGATTGAAAGTGCGACCTCTGTGGGGGCAAGGTGATTTTTACTGCGTTCAAATAATTTTAAATTCAGCTCTGCTTCGAGATTGGCAATCGCCATACTGACCGCTGAAGGAACACGATTTAGGGCGCGCGCCGCAGCGGAAAAATTACCACGATCAATAATTTCAAGAATCAGTTCAAGCTGTTCACTGGTCAATTTCATTTGTCATTCCCTTGTCAGTTGTACTGATAACGATTGACTTTTTTTATCAAAATTAAAGCGTAAAATCCACTCATTATTGATTTTAAGGTGTGGTCATGCAAGGAATCAAGAGAAGAGTCACTTACGTATTTTTCTATGAAGTTTTGAGCTTTTTTATCTGTGCGATGGTATTGGCGGTGCTTTCGGGCACGACGATCAGCCATACAGGACCTTTGTCGATCTTGATTGCTGTGATCGCAGTGACGGTCAATTTCTTTTATAACTATATATTTGAGATGTGGGAAAAGAAGCAAACATCAAAAAAACGTACGGTACTCAGACGTGTGGCACATGCGACTGGCTTTCAAATTGTCTTGGTGATGATTTTGATTCCCCTGATTGCCTGGTGGATGCAGATCAGCCTAGTTAAGGCCTTCTTGCTCGATTTTAGTTTGATGGTGCTGATCCCATGTTATACCTTTGTTTATAATTACTTTTTTGATCATATTTTTGGCTTGCCTAGCCATTTGCTTGAACCAGCAGCGCTGAATGCCAAAACCAGCTCTTAATCTACAGTTTTATCGTTAAATTCATAAAAAAGAGTGCATAAAATGCACTCTTTTTTATGTGAAATATAAATTATTAGTGTGGCTAAATTTAAATCATTAAAGTCGAATCCAGGTCATATTACGGAAACTATTATTGGCTGGATTCTTGGCATTGATACTCAGCATTTTGCCTGTTTTACTTAAACGTGCATTCAGGTTGTATTTGTGGCCATCATAAGGATTGAGCCAAACACCTTGTCCAAATTCCTCATTTTGACTCAACATCTTTAGACCCGTTAGCACTTCCATACCGATAATCTGCTGATTCTTTAATGTGCCTGTACAGGCCGTACATACAGTGAGTGCAGCCTCCTTGGCAGAAGGATACATTTTGACAATCACCGCACTGTATTGTTCGGTTGCAGAATGTTTGCGGATCACGATATCAGACAGGTACGAGCCCGTACGCTCATCGACGACTTTCCACGTCCCAATCAGTGGGTCAGTCGGTGCAGCGTGAATCGCCAAAGGCGTATTGAGCCCAAGTAAGAGAACGCAAGCGCGAAGAAAAGGGGTATTTAGCATGAGAATGGCATCAAAAAATAGAAATAGTGAAATGAAACAACAATTTATTATATTATTTCAGTGGAATGATCACAGCATGTTTTACGGAACTTGGCAGTTCCCCATCGTGTTTAAATCATGCGGTATAAGCGTTCTTTCGGGAACACCGCAGTAAAGGTTGAACCTTCATTTTCTTTAGAGGTAATTTCCAAATGTGCGCCGTGTTGCATCAATACGTGTTTCACAATTGCCAAACCAAGTCCGGTTCCGCCTGTCTGACGGCTACGTGCGCTATCGACACGGTAGAAGCGTTCAGTTAGGCGCGGCAAATGTTTTGGGTTAATCCCGATCCCATTATCCTGTACGGTAAAGTAAGCATGATCACCATCTTCATGCCAGCCAATGGTGATGATGCCGCCTGCAGGCGTGTATTTAATCGCATTGGTAATTAAGTTACTGAACGCACTGGCAATTTCAATATCCGAACCGATCAGGTCACAATGGCTATCAATATCCAGATTGAGGGTATGACCATAATCCAGATTGTAGGCACGCGCATCATCAAAGATTTGGTTCATCAGATTGGCCATATCAATAATCTGATTTTTCGCGACTTTTTTATTATTTTCTAAATTTGATAATAATAAGAGGTCATTAACCAAAGCATTCATACGCTTGGTTTGTGACTGCATTTGTGTGAAAGCACGTTTCCAGCGTGGGGTAATATCATCTTGATCAATAAAAGTTTCGATGTAGCCACTAAGTACGGTCAGCGGTGTACGTAATTCATGTGAAATATTATCAACAAAGTCTTTACGCATTTGCTCGAGATTATGTACTCGTGTGGTGTCGTAAGCGACCAATAGACGACTTTCGCCACCGAAGCGGGTTAGTTTGACTTGCACATAACGATCTTCATCCATCTGTGCTTGCAGACGAATCCCATCAGGAGATTGATCACTGTGGTTAAAATATTCAATAAAACTGGGTTGGCGCAAAATCGACAATAAATTGCGGCCACGATCCAAGGGACTAATCCCTAACAGTTTTTCAGCGGCAGGATTCCACCATTCGATTTGATGTTGATCATCAATCAGGACCACAGCCTCGGCCAATGCCACCAAAGAGGATTGTGCGCGATCAATCAATCCCACCATTTCAGCTTGAACAATGCGTTCTTGACGCTGTGCACGGTAGACATTGAACAGCAATGCACCCCAGATCCCATTCAGATTTGGGGGGACATCATAAGGGCGATTGGAAATCCATTCATTGACCAGATAAAGCGAGCGGAGCTGTAGCATGAAAAACAGCACGAAGGCGACAAAAATACAGCTCCAGAAGTAACCCACCCCGAATCCGACTAAGCTTGCAATCAATAAGAAAAAAAGTAACAGTCTTAAATCTTGCTTTGCAAAGGTCCACAAACTGCTGTAGCGAAAACGTTGGTGTTCACGTGCCAGTTCAGGGACGGGGTAAGGTTCATACATAAAGGATTTTTAACCTACTGCTAAATCTGCTCGTGTCGAGAAGCGATAACCTGTGCCACGAACGGTTTGTACAAAACGATCGACGCCAAATGGCTCTAACACTTTGCGTAAACGGCGAATATGCACATCAATAGTACGATCTTCGATATAGACATTGCCACCCCAGACTTGATCTAGGAGTTGAGCACGCGTATAGGCGCGTTCTGGGTGCGTCATAAAGAAGGCCAATAAACGATATTCGGTTGGACCCATCTCTAAAATACTGTTGCCGAAACTGACGCGCTGGCTGACAGGATCAAGTAATAAGCCATTGGCATCAATCACTTTCTCACCGCTCAATGCATTGGCACGACGTAATACCGCTTTGATACGAGACACCAGTTCACGGGTTGAAAATGGCTTGGTCATGTAATCGTCTGCACCCGCATCCAGACCTTGTACTTTATGGTCTTCTTCGCCACGTGCAGTCAGCATGATTACAGGAATTTCTGCCAAGTTTTCATCGCGTTTGAGGCGGCGGCATAAATCTACACCACTCACACCACCCGGTAGCATCCAATCCAGCAAAATAAGCGCAGGACGCTGATCAACGATAATCTGATGCGCTTGTTTGGCATCCTCTGCTTGTAAACATTGGAAGCCTGCCATATCTAAAGAGGTATGGATCATTTCGCGGATCGGTAGCTCATCATCGACAATTAAAATATAGTCATCTTTCACAGCGCAATACCCTTAAAATCTGTAACGGTTTAACCGTTTTGTTGTTATGACAGGCTTATTACAAAGATTAATTATGACAATATCATTGCAAAAGAATTAATAAAGTCGAATTTAGCAATAAATTGTGACAATCGTAGGGCAGCATGGTGACGAATTTATGACAATCTACTTAGCAATAAAGCAAATGAATTCATTTGCTTAACTGAAGTGTAGTTTAACAGCTTTGTGTGTCACAAAACTGTAAAACGATTTTAATTTTTTTGCGATGTTGTTTCGATAAAAGACAAAAAGACAGCACAGCAGGCGGATAAAACATCTTCTAAGGGCTGTTTGAAGCCTTCCGAGACCCAGCGAATAATAATATGCGTGACATAACCATTTAGGCCTGTTGCCATGAGCGAGACTTCTTCAGCACTTTGCGGTGCATTCGGCATGGTGATCATCACGAAGCCTTGAATAATGCGATCAAATTGGGTCAGCGTTTCTTGAATAGTGGCTTGGTTATGCAGATCTTGCACCAGCATCGCATCAATATAAATAATCCGTGCCATACGTGGATCATCTTTAATCGCACTCAATAAAGCCGACAAACCTGCGGTCACCATATTCTTGGGTTCAGGCGCAGCCATCAGAACAGCTTGGGTTAAACAGGTTTGCATTTTTTCAATCATTTTTAAGAACACGGTTTGAAACAGTTCTTCGCTTTTCTTAAATGATTCATAAAAATAGCGTTCAGTCAGCTTGGCTTCATTACAGACATCTTTGACCGTGACCGAGAAAAAGCCTTGTGTGCCGTAAGTTGCAATGCCTGCTTCAATCAATTTTTCACGACGTGCTTCTTTGCGCTCAGTTAAAGAGAGGCCTTTGAATTGTCGCTCTTTCACTTCCGTATTGTTTTTCTTGCGAGTCGTTTGATCTTGAGTTGCCATTGAGAAAACCGTTCCCTAAAAAGTCTTTAAATCGTGTGTCTAATATTTGCATTTCAAACGTGTTGTGCCGACTAGCATAACCATATTTTGAAAATATGCCTTGTCTCTTTTAAACATCTTCGGTCATAAATGTAAATAGGCCTATTATGACATGTCGGGTGTTGGTTATTGCCATTTGTCTTAAAGCTAGAGTGTACTATATTGACAACACGTATTGTCAAAATTATATTGGTTACAGGTTAAACAGCACATGGTCTGAGCGAATATGTGCGTATCATTCGCAGTACAAAGGATAGGCAATGAAAAATTTTAAAAATAAAGTCGCAGCGATCACCGGTGCAGGTTCTGGGATTGGACAGCAGTTGGCCGTTTTGTTGGCGAAACAAGGCTGTCATTTGTCATTGAGTGATATCAATGAAAAAGGCTTGGCACAAACTGTAGAACTGGTCAAACAGTATCCTGTGACTGTAACCACCAAAGTGCTTGATGTTTCAAATCGCGATGCAGTGAAACAATGGGCGCAAGAGACTGTACAGGATCATGGATCAGTCAATTTGATCTTCAATAACGCAGGTGTAGCACTCGGCTCGACAGTGGAAGGCGCAAGCTATGAAGATTTGGAATGGATCGTTGGGATTAATTTCTGGGGTGTGGTCTATGGCACCAAAGAATTCCTGCCATTTATCAAACAAAGCAAAGATGGTCATATCATCAATATCTCCAGTATTTTTGGTTTAACTTCGCAACCAACACAATCGGCATATAACGCAACTAAATTTGCGGTACGCGGTTTTACTGAATCATTACGTCAGGAATTGGATATTGAGAAGGGCGGTGTCAGCTCACTCTGCGTACATCCGGGCGGGATTCGAACCAATATCGCCAAAGCAGCAAAAATGAATGACAGCTTGAAGAGCTTGGGCATGGACCCAAACAAATCAATCAAGCAATTCGATAAGTTCCTGCGCACTCCACCAGAAGAAGCTGCACGTCAAATTTTAAATGCGGTATTGAAAGATAAACGCCGTTTATTGATTGGTACTGATGCACGTATTGTGGATTCTTTCCAACGTTTATTCCCGACGGGTTATCAACGTATTGCAGCGCTTGCAACCAAGATGATGTAAGTTGTCAGCATGAAAAAAGCCATTCCCTGGGAATGGCTTTTTTATATCCTTTAGAACAAGCAGATATTAAACAATCTGAGTTCGGTTGAAGTCCTCTCTAACCTATTAAAAATAATTAGCTTGGTGGAATCTTGCTATGTTCTCACCCAATTTTGGGATCAGCCACTACGTCTTGTACTTTGCACTTCAGTTGAAATATATTTCAACTTTGTTCAGGCTCGCCCTACTTTTGTTTTGGCATGAGGAGCGAATGCTCCGTAAGGGCAAAACCTGAGGGACGAATAGCGAAGATTAATAATCTTTGCCGTACCGCAAGGTGAAAGCTATGCTTGAATAACAAACTACGCACTGTGTTTATCTTGCGCTTCACCAAAGCTTTAGTCGCTTTGGCTTGCTCAGGTTGTAGATGACGTTTCCGAGTATCATATTCAGCCTCGAACTCAGGTTAAATAAGGACTTTAATCTTGGTCTTTTTCCAAAAGAATTGATAATAAAAGGCTTGGAACAGACATAGACAAACAAAGGACAGCGCATATGCAATCCAAATTCCAGTTAAGCCCCACAATGAGCTAAACCAATACGCACATGGCACTTCGATCAGAATAATGGTCAAAATATTAATCATCATTGGGATATTGACCGCACCACTGGCACGCATAATCGATGCAAAAATGGCACTGGCACCAAAGAACAGAATCGACCACAGCACAATAAATAACAGTTGTTGACCCAGCTCAATCACACTGTGATCGGTAATAAACAGCGCCATCAGATATTTTGAGAACAAATAAGCCAGAGCAATCAAACTACCCGTGAATAAGAAATTCATGCCCAAAGCGGTACGGGTGACTTTGGCCAATAAATCAGGCTTACCTGCGCCAATCGCTTGTGCGGCAAAAATTGAAGCAGCAATCGAAATCGACAAGGCTGGAAATTGAATGTAGTTCAGTACCTGATTGACTGCGCCGTAGGCAGCGGTGGCATGTGCACCATAATGGTTAATCAAGCCAATAATCACCAAACCCGCTAAGGAGGTGGTGACCATCTGAATCCCAGTCGGAATTCCGAGTTTTAAAATTAATTTACTCAGCTCAGCATCATGGCGAATATGTTGCAGCAATAGACCATCAATTTTCAGTGGATGATTTTTATAGTTTAGATAAATTGCTAAGAAAATCAGCACAGCGGCATAACCGATAATGGTTGCAATTGCAGGAGCAACAATACCCAAAGCAGGAAAACCAAAATAACCTTTCAGTAAAACGGGCGTTACACCCAAACCAATCAAGCTGGTCAGGCTTAGGGCAATCAAAGGGGTTACGCTATCGCCAACACCCCGTAAAATCGAGGTGTAAATAATATAGACGAACAGTAAGGGGCTACCCACCAACATCCATTGCACATAAGGCAAGGACAGGTGCATCACTTTAGGATCGGTACCCAGCAATTCTAAAATATGTTTGGCGAAGATCAGACCCAAGACCGCAATAATGCTGCCACCGATCAAGGTCATATAGACCGTGGAGCCAATCACAGAACGGACTTTTTCCAGATTTTGTGCACCCCATGCCTGCCCAATGAGCACCGTGGAGCCTGCAGAAATCCCGATCACAAAGGCCAGTAAAAAGAACAAGATAGGGAAGAATACCGAGACTGCAGCAATCGCATTCACGCCCATCATTTGACCGACAAAGATGGTATTAATGGTGCCCGACAGGTTTTGTAAAATATTGGTGGCAATCAGCGGCACCAGAAACACAAAAAAGGTTTTCCAGAGATTCGGTTGCATCACCAGAGGTTGGCGTGGTGTCATTCAGTTTCCTTCACGCTTCATCCTGAAACGATGGTATTTTTTTCAACATAACATGATCAATTGTGTTGAAGATGAGAGTTCAGTTTCTTTTTGTTGATCAACACTGTACGAGGATTTCACCGGCACGTTGCAGCGTTTGATCGGTCTTGGCGAAGCAGAAACGAATCAGACGTAATGATGCTGGTGCTTGTTGATAGAATACCGAAATTGGAATGGCCACAATTTTATGCTGCTCCGCAAGGAATTGGCACATCTCGACATCATTGAGATCAGGACGAATGTTGCTGTAATCCAGATTTTGGAAATAGGTGCCTTGAGATGGAATGAATTCAAAACGTGAGTTTTGAATTTGGGCATTGAATAAATCACGTTTTGCCTGATAAAAGTCAGGTAGCTCCTGAATATGTTCAGGATGCTGCTGCATGTAGTTGGCCAGTGCAATTTGGCACGGGGTGGTGCCACAGAAATTGGCAAATTGATAAATCTGGCGAAACAGACGCATAAGTTGTGGCGCAGCAACACAATAGCCAGTTTTCCAGCCTGTGACATGGTAAGTTTTGCCGAAAGAACCAATCACAAAACTGCGTTCACGTAATTCAGGGAATTGCAGTGCGCTATGGTGTTTTTGCCCATCAAAAATCAGATGTTCATAGACTTCATCGGAGAGCACCACGATATTTTTATCTTGAATCAGCTCAATTAACTGTCGCCAATCCTGTTCTGACCAAATCGCCCCTGTTGGATTGTGTGGGGTGTTGACAATAATCATGCGAGTGTTGGCATTGATACTGTCTTTGACCTTTTGCCAATTCACCTGAAAGCTGGGTGCATCTAAATGGATATGTATTGATTTTCCACCTGCCAACTGAACCGCAGGGGCATAGCTGTCATAGCTTGGATCGAAAATAATTACTTCATCGCCTGCATGGATACAGGCTTGAATGGCGCAGAAAATTGCAATGGTCGCACCAGGGGTAATGGTGATTTCAGTGACAGGATCGAGTTGCAACTGATCACGTGCTAAGAATTGTGACGCCAGTTGTTGTCTTAAGGCCAGTACCCCGTCACCCGCAGGATATTGGTTATAGCCTGAAAGCGTGGCTTGGCTCAGTGCTTCGAGCAGGGCTGGTGGCGCAGGGAAATCGGGGAAGCCTTGGGACAGGTTCAGGGCATTGAGTCGTTGTGCGAGTTCAGTCATGACACTAAAGATGGTGACGCCTTGGCTTGGGAGTTTTGACTGAAGTTGCAACATGATTGAAATGACCTAATAGAATTTTAATGGATTATGTATTTTGACGGTATCTTACCGAGAGCTCATCTAATTTCAGGATAAGCCTTCAGCTGGAGTTACTTTGGATTCGCCCAAAGTAACCAAAAGCATTGTCATTCGCAAAACCTGTTCACTTCTTGCATTGGTTTTATTACATCGCAGAAACAGCACTTAATTGAAATCACGCAGGTTGCGAATGACTTTTTTCGCGTATCTTATTGATGACAGGTTTTTGTAGTCAATATTGACGCTATATTACAAAACATTTTCAACAATGGCACGAATCACGCCGAGTGCTAAACCAATAAAGGCACCGACAATCACACCATTGACGCGGATCATATGCAAATCACCGCCAACTTCACTTTCAATTTTGGCGATCATTTCACGAGAATCCCATTCATGTATACGCTCACTAATATAACGAATGATCTTGTCGCTATATTGCTCACTGAAATTGGTGGCCAAGCCGATCATCTTTTCATTCAGTACCTGACGCACTTTTTCATTTTGGATCAGACTTTCACCGAGTTGCTGTATCGCCGCCTGTAAATTGGTGGCAATGCCTGAATCTTCCTGCATTAAATCGGTTTTAATCGCATCACATAAAATCGCCACAGCACCACTGATAAAGTTCAATACCTGTGGACTATCAAGTAAGGCATCTTTGCCACGATTTAGACGCTGGCTGGCTTCACTATCAGGTTCTGCCAGTTCCAGCATCAGGTTATGCGTAGTGGCTTCAATATCCTGACGCCAAGGATGGTCGGGATTGGCCAGCATCGATTCAACTTTTTCAATCAGAGAATCAATAGTACGCTGCTGTACATCAATGCCGATCCAGCTTGCACCTTTGGCCAGTTTCCAAACGCCTAATTCTTGGAATAATTTACGGGATAAATCACGTGCTTCTTCAGGGTGAGACACCATCCATTCATGCGCCAGATCGAGACCGCGCTGCAACACATCTTGGTGGAAATCATTTTCCAGCACGGCACGCAGCATTTCACTGGCCAATTTATTGACCTTGGTACTTCTGACCCATTGCACACTATTATTTTGAACAAAGTGGGCAATTTGATCTTGGCTGACAAACTCAAAAATTCTCGGCACGGTGTGCTGAATCATTTGCACCACGTGCTGGTTGTTTTTTGGGTTGGCCAACCACTGACCTACCGCCAAACTGATATCGGCATTTTGTAGACTACGTTCGACGATCTGTGGGGAGAGGAAATTTTCTTGTACAAAGCGACCCATTGACTCGGCAATACGGGCCTTATTGCGTGGAATAATTTCGGTATGATCACGCAATAGTTTCGGTAGCGGTATTCTGCCAAAAGGATTACGGAACAACACCGTCACCGCATACCAATCGGCTAAGCCACCGACCACACCGGCTTCTGCACCAAGCATGAAAATATGGATGAGCCATTTATATTCAGGTAGGAAATGTGCCGCGACCATTAAAGCGACCCATGACACCACTGCAATAATCAGTGCCATGGTGGCGAAGTATTTACTTCGTTGTAAGCTTGGGACGTGGATTTCTTCGACTGAACTCATTGAGTCATCCTTTTAATTTCATTTCTTGTTTTGAGGTGGTGCAGGGGGCTGCAACACCTCTCCTGTTGGACTCAAGCCATATTTAGGCCCTAAGGATTGCAAAATCAGCTGTGCATCAAAGGCATCTGGTGATTGCTGCTGCGTCTTAAAGCACTCGATAGTATACGACACTTGAATCGGATCAATATTGACCACTTGTGGGGTATCGTAGAAGGGATCCGGCCAAAAGGCTGGATGGCGACGATAATAACCATATGGATAATAAGATGGTGTCGGATAAATCACGGCCTGACGAGGTGTTTTATGACGGGCATTACTTGGATCGTCCACCACACTAAAATAGCGGAAACCATTTTTGACCGTGGTTTGCGCTGCTTTGAGCAAGGTAATTTCCTCTGCCGTACCATAACTCAAATTATTATCCGCTTGGAAACCAACGCGGTAAGTTTTGTTATTTAACGGATAAGCGGTGAATTGACCGAGTTGGTCAAAGGTTCTGGGTTTGGAGGGAACCGTTGCACATCCTGCAAATGTCAGTGCGACAAGGAGCGGGGTGCATATTAATAAAGCTTTCATATGCCATTCCTGTGTACAGTGTCGAGGGAGATCGACTTAAAAACTACTATTGGGTTGAGTTAAAAATTCCAGTTCTTCAGCGCTTGAGTGACGGCCTAAAATTGCATTGCGATGTGGATAACGACCAAAACGATCAATGATCACTTTATGCTTTTTCTCAAAGTTTAAATTAATTTCATTGCCTAAGCGTTGAAACAGCTTCAGTGCAAATTCATGCATGAGTTTGGATTCGCTATGCATAAACGGCATATAGAGAAAGGAGCGTTGCTCAGGACTGAGTTGTGCATCTAGCTGCAAGCTAATCGCTTCTTGTGACAGGGTCAGTGCCAAGCTGTCGTAGGCAAAGGCCTGTGCCTGATCTCGATATAAATTTCGTGAGAACTGATCCAAGACAATAATTTCAGCCAAACGACCTTCAGGTGTTTGGCGCCATGACCACAGCTCCGCCTGAGCGGCCTGATGATGAATCTCTGCAAAGGACGTACGAATTTTTGCATCAAAATCATCACTTTTGGCAAACCAAAGTGAACGATGCTCGGGGTCAAACCAAAAATTAAGAATGTCTTGGGCTTGCATGGTCGAGTATCCATTGGAAGATTTATTTTTCAATAAAATCACAATTTTTGCGTGTCTTATGTAACAAGATTGTGATAAAAATTGCCAAACTAAATCAGATGACTAGATTGTAATTGTCGTTATAATTGGCTGAGTCGAAGGGATTGGCATGTTGAACATGTCTGTAGCATCGACGACGTCGTTACCATGTATTTGGTCGGCTGATCTTGAATAAGCGAGCATAGAATATGAATCAACCCAGCCTTACTTCCTCTGTGATACCAACTTGGGTAGATGCCTCGCTATTAAAGGGGATGTTACGCGGGATTGAGCGTGAAAGCCTACGCATGCAAAGCAATGGATTTTTATCACAACAAAATCACCCCATTGCCTTAGGTTCGGCACTGACACATCCGTATATCACCACCGATTATTCAGAAGCGTTGATGGAGTTTATCACCACGCCACAAAGTACCATTGCCGCGGCCTTAACTGAGTTAAGTGATATCCATAGTGTGGTGCACCAGCAGCTCGAAGAGGGTGAAAAACTTTGGCCTTTGTCGATGCCTTGTATGCTGGATGATAACGAAGAAAATATTAAACTGGCGCAATATGGCAGTTCCAATATTGGTCGCTTTAAAACCCTATATCGCCGCGGTTTAGGGGTGCGTTATGGTCGCCGTATGCAGACCATTTCAGGGGTACACTATAATTTATCCTTTCCAGAACAACTGTTTGCTGTTTTACAGCAGCATGAAAGCAACCCACAATTAAAACAGCTCAGCCTGCAAGATTATCGTAGTCATCGTTATTTTGGTTTGATCCGTAATTTTATTCGTCTGATTCCTTTGGTGATGTATATGTTGGGCGCAAGTCCATCGGTGTGTCGTTGCTTCCTGACCGGTCGTCAGCACCATTTACAACCCTTAGTGAAGGGTACGCTCTATTTACCTGAAGCAACCGCTTTACGGATGGGGCGTTTGGGTTATCAAAACTCAGCGCAAAAAGAGCTCGGCATTCATTATAACGACCTGCATGATTATCTGGATGGTTTACAAAAAGCCGTGCATACCCCCTATCCAGAGTTTACGGCACTGGGCCTCAACGATGAGCAGGGTGAGCCGATTCAGATCAATGATCATGTGTTACAGATTGAAAATGAATACTACAGTCTGGTGCG
The DNA here is from genome assembly GCF_022808535.1 of Acinetobacter sp. NIPH1876. Taxonomy (NCBI): domain Bacteria; kingdom Pseudomonadati; phylum Pseudomonadota; class Gammaproteobacteria; order Moraxellales; family Moraxellaceae; genus Acinetobacter; species Acinetobacter sp. NIPH1876. The sequence continues at coordinate 115,989 of NZ_JALGBR010000011.1, read as the reverse complement.
TCCTAAACAGGTACCACAAGCGGGTGAAACGCCTTCACAAGCCTTAAAAAATCGTGGTGTCGGCTATGTCGAATTACGTGCAGTGGATGTGAATCCGTATAGCGCGATTGGGATTGATGAAATTTCGGCAGGCTTCCTTGAAAGTTTAGCCTTGTACTGCTTACTCAAAGACAGTCCAGATTTATTTGCTGAAGAACAAGAACAGATTGATCGTAACCAAATGGAAGTGGTCAATCGTGGTCGTGCGACAGATGCCAAGATCGAAGAGGCAGATCGTTCGATCTCGTTAAAAGACTGGGCGCAAAGCCATTTAAATGCGATTCGAGCCTGTGCCAAGCTACTAGACCAAATGGATGACACCCAGCTGTATCAAGATGCGATCCAAGTGATGCAGCAACGCCTAGACCATGTCGAAAATACACCTTCAGCGCACGTGATTGCAGACACCTTGCAGCATGGTGGTACATGGAATTTTGGTAGTGTCATGGCACAGCAACATGTTGATCATTATGACCAACATCCACTCAGTGAAGAACGCAAACACTATTTTGAACAATTGGCGCAAACATCGTTGCAAAAACAGGCGCAACTTGAACAAGATAACGACATGAGTTTTGAACAATATCTTGCACAATATCGCTAATATTTTAGAGGATTTCCCATGCGTTGGAATTACCGCCTAGTCAGCGCTGTTTTGGTACTGACCAGCATCATTGGTATCTCATTTGCGTTGTATTTAGAACATGTGCAAGGTTTGGATCCTTGTCCACTCTGTATTTTCCAACGCCTTGGCTTAATTGGAATGGGTATAATTGCGCTTGTGGCATTTATCCATAATCCAGTTTCGAACGGATTTAAACGTTTTTATGCCTTCTTGGCCACTTTATCGATTGGTTGGTCGGTTGGTGTTGCGGCACGTCATGTTTGGCTGCAAAGTTTACCGCCTGATCAGGTGCCAAGCTGTGGACCTGGCTTAAACTATCTGGTGGATGCCTTGCCAATGAAAACCGTACTGCAAGAAGTGCTTTCGGGTTCAGGTGAATGCGCCGCAATAGATTGGACTTTCCTCGGTCAATCGCTACCCGTTTGGTCTCTAGCTTATTTCAGTTTGATTTTATTGATCTGCTTATGGCAGTTATTTAGAAACTATCGCGTTACACAAAAATAAGCAAAGCGTTGTTCTATATGATTCTAAAACCCGAAATATGAATGCCTATTTCGGGTTTTATTTTCTCAATAACTAAACAATATGTGCCATTTTGTTGCTTGAAGGCTTTTTTTATGGACAGATAGGTCTGTTTTTTGTAAAGTTCAGCCGATTCCCCGTACGATCTGATTATAAAAAATGCTTTTTAATATATTTAATGTATTAGAAAAAATAGGGCTAAATGCACAGAAACGTGCCATCCACGTACAATTTTCTAATCATCTACTGAATAATCAAGTTTTTTTACAACGCATACAAGGCCAGCATCAACTCAATGAGGGCTTGGAAGCAGAGCTGATTTGTCTGTCGACCAATGCCCAAATTCCCCTCAAACAGTTTATTGGGGTTCAGGTTGCAGTTGATCAGGTCACCGATTCAGGGCAACTGTTTCGCACCACGGGGATTGTGACTGAGGCCAGTTATGGGCAAAGTGATGGCGCATTAACCCTGTATAAGCTGACCTTAAATGATGCGACTCATTTATGGCATAAACGCCGTAACAGCCGTGTATTTATGAATAAAACGGTTGTGGAAATTACCGAAGTTTTATTCAAGGAATGGCAGCAAAGAAGCCCACTTTTTGCAGCAAGTCTGAGCTTGGATTTGAATGGCTTAAGCCAGAATTATGATATACGGCCCTTTGTGATGGGCTCGAATGAATCTGATTATGACTTTCTGACTCGATTATGGCGCAGTGAAGGCATTAGCTGGCTGATTGATGAAGCTGAACTTTTTGTGCCGCATTCGAGTACGCCTGTCAAAGCGCAGAAGCTAAGATTAATTGATGATAATAGCCAGTATCAAGCTCTGGCTCGACGGAGTATTCGTTATCACCGCAGCAGTGCCACAGAATTTCAGGATAGTATTACAGGCTTTGTGGCGGTGCGAAGCCTGCAACCCACAGCCGTGCATTTGCAACGCTGGCAGCCCGACGCCTTGGCACAAGAAGAAGGCGCAGGTTCAGTCGTCACCAACCATAACCATTCGGACAGTTTCGACTCTGCCAGTTTAAGTCTTGAGCAGGCATGGCATATCAGCCCAGCTTGGATGCAGGACTTAAAGGGTGAAGACCAAGCGACGGCTTCCGGGAACAGTCAGTTAGAAAAACTGAATCAGCAATTCAATGACATGTACGCCAGTCAAGCCAAATATTTTAAGGCTTACAGCACGGTACGGGATAGTCAGGTCGGTTATTGGTTTAATCTCAGAGAACATCCTGAAATTGATCAGCATGAAGGGGCCGATCAGGAGTTCCTGATTATTGCCAAGAATTTCTATAATCAAAATAATTTACCGAAAGATTTACAGCAACAAGTGAGTCAGCTGCTCAGCCAAAGCCGTTGGAATCAACAGGTCGATGATGCTGAGCGTCAAGGTAATGAACTGACCTTGATTCGCCGTCAGATCAAGATCACCCCTGAATATGATCCAGAGTTGCATCGTCCGATTGCTTATCCGCAACGCGCCAAAGTGGTTGGACCTGAAGGAGAAACCATTTATGTGGATGAATGGGGACGGATCAAGGTGCGCTTTCTGTTTACCCGTAGCGATGACCATGGACATGATGGTGGTGCGGGCAGTAATGACAATGACACCGACTCTGCATGGGTGGATGTCCTCACGCCTTGGGCGGGGGAAGGCTATGGTGCACGCTTCTTGCCAAGGATTGGTGAGGTGGTGGTCATCGACTTCTTTGATGGCAATATCGACCGACCTTTTGTGACAGGGCGAATTCATGAGGCGCAACGTTCTCCGACCAAGTTTGATGTCAAAGGACAGCTTCCCGATACTAAAAAACTCAGTGGTATCCGTAGTCAGGAAGTCAATGGTAGCGGTTTTAACCAGTTACGCTTTGATGATACGACAGGGCAAATCAGTACCCAGTTACAAAGTAGCCATGCTGCAACACAATTGAATTTAGGCAATTTAAGTCACCCTAAAGTGCAGGAAAGCAGTAACGGTCGTGGTGAGGGCTTCGAGCTCAGAACCGATGCTTGGGGGGCAGTACGAGCAGGCAAAGGCATGCTGATCAGCACCTATGCCCAAGAACAGGCCATTGCTGATCATCTGGAAGCTGCGCAAGCACAATCTTTGCTGTCACAAGGTTATGACAGCATGAAAATGCTCAGTGAAGTGGCTGCAAAGCAACAGACAGATGCGCTGAATGTGATTAATCGCTTACCGAAGTTTATTCAGTCATTAGAACTTAAAACCACAGGTCAAGCACTGGATAGCATTTTAAATTTATTTAAAGATGGGATGAGTAATGACCCAATTCACGCTTTAAAGGATTGTGGTGGTTTTATTGAGGACATTGGTGCACTCGGCGGCAATGCCAAAGGGGCGGTCGAAGAGTTTAATGCATTCTTTAGTGATGCCAAGGATGCGGTTGAAAATCTGAAAGAGTTTATTGAAAACGTAGAAGAGCATGGCGCTGATATTGTCAAAGGCAAGCTTGCTAGTATTAAAGATCGGATTCAGCAAAACCCGTTTGAGAGTATTAAAGAAGTCGGAAAGGTTTTGGCCAATGTCGATATTAAAGATTTTGAGCTGATGAGTACCTGTGGAACCTTTAGTAAAGGCAGCAAGTTAGACATCACCCCGTCCAAAGCATTGGGTTCGTTACAGGGCTTTATGGAGGGTTATACCCAAGGTTTGGAAAGCAGTTCCGATGCCAAACAGCAAGAGCAAGGCAAGATTTTCAGACAGGCCTTGATGTTGTTGGCATCACCGAATGGAATTGCATTAACCACGCCTGAAAATATTATTTTGCAGGCCTCTCAGGATATTGCCGAGAGTGCAAGTGGCTCAATTAACTTGAGCGCACAGAAGAATATTATTGGGCATGCACAGGACAAGATCAGTTTGTTTGCCGCGCAAAAGGGCTTTAGAGCGTATGCAGCAAAAGGGAAATTGGAGTTGCAGGCGCAGGATGATGCGATTGAAGCGATTGCCAAGAAGGTAATTAAACTGATTTCTACTGAAGATAAGATTGAAATCACTAGTCCTAAAGAGATTGTACTAACAGCGGGTGGTTCTCAGTTGAAGATCAATGCCAACGGGGTGTTTTCAACCACAGGCGGTAAGTTTGAGAGTAAGGCTGGTCAGCATTTGTTTGTGAGTGGGGCAACCGTAAATGCTGAACTGCCTAAAATGCCAGAAAGTGGAATCTTTAGCCGCCGATTTGATTTTAGCGAGTTGGTAAATGCTGATTTATTGAAAGATGGATTTAAATATAAAGTTATTAATCACGCTAAGAAAACAGAATACATCGGTTTTCTTGATCAGTTCGCAAGGACGGGGCGGATCTTTAGCGATAACCCAGATAGCGTCGAAATTCTTTTACTCGGTAAGAATGATGAAAGTTCGGATAAGCTACAACTGGTTGAAGAAGTGATCACGGAAGGGCAAGGTCATGGTTCAGATGAGGCTTGTTGCGGTGGCGATGATGATCATAACCATGAGCACGAAAGTGATGAACATATTGATGATACAGATTTAAAAGCAGATTTTGAAAATTTTGGACTTAAGGATTAATTTAATAATGAAAACTGTAAAGATAATGATTGGTGCTTGTATTTTGATAAATAGTATAAATTTACATGCAGAAAGCGCTAAAGAATGTATGAAATATTGGGATGAAAAGCCTGTTGTATCTATTAAAAAAATGGGTGAAGTAGAATGTGAACATATATGGGATTATGGAAAGAGTAATACTAGTCAAAATCGATTGAAATTATTAAGCCAACTAAATTTAAAGCCAAAGAATAATCAATGGATGTCCACAGGAAATTGTGCCAAAGTTGCATATAATAAAAACAATTATTATATTTATCGAGCTTATTATAAAGAGGATAAAGATGAAATATGGATTGCATATAATGATAAAAATGCATTTTCCTACTTTAGAAAAGTAGCTTCTACCCAGAAAGAAGATGAGAGTTCTCGCGTAGAGCTAAGTTGTGCAAAGAGTGGAGATTTTGAAGAGGCAAAAACTGTTTTAAATAGTTATTTAAAGAATAATACATTAGTAAATATGCGTTTTTATAAAGTGGGTGATTGGTATAAAGAGAATTGATTATGAAAAAAACAATTAACTTTAAAAAGTCAAGTAAAAGTTTTGAGACTAATTTAGCAGGTTTTATTGAGGCTGTTAGCTTTAAGGAATCTTCAGCAGTTTTACAATTACCTCTAAACCATCCATTGAACATGGAATCAGCTAGTATTGTAAACAAAAGTGGTTTTATGGGATTGTTTCAATGGGGAGAAGAGGCTTTATATGATTTAGGTTATTATTTAGGGGATCAAGGTATTTCTTATGCTGATATCAAGAATGCAGATAAAAACTCATCTTTACGTACAAGCTGGAAAAATCAATTTAATTCTAATAACTGGGTAGGTAAGTGGTCTGGTAAAAGGAATATCAACTCAAAACAGGATTTTCTAAAAAACCCTGAAACCCAATATGAAATTATTAAAGAGTGGGTCAAATATTTATGTAATCAACTTAGAAATAATAATTTTAATGAGCATTTCGGCAGAACTATTCAGAATGTAGAAATTACAGAGTCCGGTGCAATTGCAGGAATGCATCTTGTTGGAATTGGAGGCCTAGGTGCCTTTTTAGGGATTTCAAAATTTAAGGGTATAAAACAAGTAGATGGCAATGGAACTCATATTAAGAAATATATTGAGGATTTTGGTGGGTTTGATTTAGAACAGTGTTGTAATAGAAAAATTTATATTAGCTTAAAAGATGTAGATAAAAATATATTGGCAAATAAAGAGGTTGTGGTTGTTTCTAATTATATGGGAAAGAGTTTCTCTGGTGAAACCAAAGTAAAGGTTAAGAGTGATGAGAATGGTAATCTTCCTGTTATTGTTAGACATCCAAATACAGAAATAAAAATTGTTGCTGATGGAAAAGAGTCGAATAGTATTATTCAAAAAGCAAATGAAAAACAAAAAGCAACTTTAAGTGATTTTAAAGTTACAAGCCATTCAGCAACTTTAGCGACAGATAGTGCACCTCAACCGAGACCTCAGGTTAATAAAACGCCTCAAGAAGTAAGAAATGAACAGGGACAATCTTCGACTTCTCAAGAGGCAGAGGCAACTCCTGCATCTAAAGATGTAAACTTTAATATTGAAATAGTCGAAGGGGATTCTGGTAAGGCAATCTCTAATATGAATTTTTTTCTTACTTATAAAGGTAATATTAAAAAACATACAGCTGATAGTCGTGGGGTCAAGCAAGACATTATTGCGGAGGAAGGACAAGATGTTGAGGTTTCAGTAGAAGGTGATGGGCAGAAACAGGTAATTCATCATTTTCAAGTAACTACGGCATTAAAAAATACAACAGTCAAAGTGAAGCTTCCTGTACATCCTTTTAATATTTCAGTAACTCAAGACGGAAAACCTGTTCCAAACACATTGTTTAGTCTCTTTTACCGAGGTCGGGAAATACCGAAAAGAACAAATAATCGCGGTGTAATGAATGTACGAATGTTAACGGGTTTTGTTTTTGGTTTTGGTATAAAAGGAAAAAGTTTAGTTTTAAGTCGTGTTGAAAAATCAAGCTCAACGAAACCCTTTACCGTAAATGGTAGTGCCATTCAGGCATCGAAATTATATGAAGTTGCAGATGCAAAACGTAAACAGGCTGAAGATCTAAAAAGACAACAGCAGCAGAAAGATGTTCAGGAAAAGAAAGCAAAAGAAGAAGCAGAAAAAGCAAAAACTGAGGCAGATCAGAAGAATCAAACGAAGCAAAATAATACGTATACTGAAAGTGGAGGAAAGCCATTAACAACGGTAAGTAATCAATCACCGCCAACAAGTGATACGACTCGATATCATATTTATCATGATGGAAAAATCAAAAGAGAGAATAAAGCTGCAACTGGTTTTGCTGAGTTCATTTATTATGACCAAAATGGTAAGACTCATAATTTAGGAAAATCAAGTTTTTATGTAGCTAATAGATGGGCTAGTAAAGGGAAAAAAGGGACAGGCTCAGTATATTTAGTGGATCAAAGAAAACATAAGCAATATAAAATGGGAAATATTGGTTATTTATGGAGAATAGATAGCGATGATGGACGATATTATCTTTCAGGTACGGCTTTATCAGCTGTATTAGGTGCTATATGTAGCCTTGGATATGCTGAGTATACTGGTTCAGGATTTAGTTGCCGAGATGGTTCACCAGGAGAAAGTGTTTCACATCTAAATGGTGAAAATGGTGACTTTAGGTATATTGCAATTAATAATAGACATATGAGTGAGCTAACATATACTAGTCATAAGCACTTTGATTGGGATAAGAATGTAAGCTTTGTAAATGCATTATATAAATTTGGATATAAATTATTTGGTTCCAATCCTGTTAAAATTAAAGGGAATACATTGTTACCACATTCAAAAAGTTGGAGTGGGCACCATAATCATGTTCACTTACATGATTTTAACCCTAATATAGAGGATACATAATGTTTTTCAATAGTAGTTTTAAAAATATAAAATTTTTAAATTTGGTTTGCTGTTGTTTATTGTTTTCCGCATGTAATACATTTGAAAAAGATGAAAGTACTGCCGGCGGCTTTACTAAAAATGGTTTTGAAAATTTCAAAATTGGAGACGAAGCCCAGAATCTGAAGGAGGTCGAGGATAGTCGTATAGGTGATTGTTTTATGGCAAAAGATACTCGAAATGATGATGTCGAATTCCAGATTATGAATAATAAAATTGCAATTATTTCATCTATGGATAATACGAGAGCGTCCTATAATGGTATTAAGATAGGGGATTCAGAACAAAAAATATATGAAAAATATAATAAAAAAGGTTTGGACAAGAGAAAAAATCCTTATGGCGATCCAAAAAAGGATTATTCTCTAATTGATTGGGATGATAACACTAAGAAAATGGGAACACGATATGATATTGAAAGTGGGCATATCGTGGGGATCAAAGTTGGTGATAGTAATTTAACTTTAATGGAAGGATGTGCTTAATAGATCAAGGGTAGAGGGGTTTTAGTTTTTAGAATCTCTCTAAAATTATTAATTTGAAAAATATAAAATCAATTCTTTATCTATGATGATACTTGTTAAAAAGATGTTAAATTGGAGAGAGTGGAATGAGGAAGGTAAATTAGTAAAAGTTGAGAGCCATGATGATTAACCTAAAAATAAACACCTTGTTTTTCGCCATAATAGCGAACATAATATTTTTATCACCAACATATGCGAGTGATAATTTTACAATATTAATAGGCCATATACTAAATAAAAAAAGTATAGATGAACAAAATAAAGCACATCCGTATGATGTTGTTTTATTGCCAACTGCTAGAAATTTTTATTTAAAAGAAGAGGGTGAAGAGTATAAGAAGATAAAAGAAATTCAGTTGAATTATTTAGATGTGAAATATAAAATTGAATATAATAAGCCCGCACAAATAACATGCAAAGGTTTGTATTCAGCTGATTCTATGTTTCATTATACCAATTTAATTTGTGTGGTTGGAAAAATAAATTATATAAAGCGATGATTTTAGTCTTGTGTAATTATAAGTTTTTAGGTGGCACTATTTGATTTTTTAAAAAAATTAATAGTTTTAATAACTAAGCCCTGAACTGATGAGCCGAAATAAATCATAGTGGAAATAGTAATAATGAAAAATACATCTGTTAGCTTAACTCTACTTGTGGTTTTATCAGTTTTAGGGTGTTCAGGTAATACAATTGCAGCAAAGGACATTAATAAAACAGAAGAAAATGTTAGAGTAATTAAATACCCTATATCATCAAATTTTTATTCAGAATGTAGGAAAAATAAATCTGAAAAAGAATGCAGAAAAATAAGTGATATAAAAGATTATTCTTATCAATCAACGAAAATTTTAAAAGAACTCCAGTTGAAAAGAATTTTTTTTCAGATAGTAAGATAAAAGATCTTAATGTCGATAATTTTAGATTTATATCTAAGGGTAATGATATAGTTTACTCTATAGCTGAAAAATATGTAGATACAGATGAAGAGGCTAAATCAGAATTTTATTTGATTAAAATTAAGCCAAAACTGGAAATAGAAAAAATAGGTGGTTATTACTCAATTGATAGCTCAGGAATAATAACCTATAAAGATAACAGTGGGAAATTATTAAAGAGAAGTTTGAAATGAAAATTACTTAATATTGGATCGGTATACCCTAGCTGAGTTGGGGTGTTCTTTAAAATAAATTAAAAATTAAGAGTGGTTGATTTAGACTAATAGGAAATTTGAAATGAATTTTTTGAAAAAAGTAATGATATTTTCTATTGGTTTAGTAGTATCAAGTTTTGGTTTTTCTAAAGAGAATGGTCAAAATATTAAAGTTGAGCCTTGTGGTTTTGATTATGATGTTAATAACTATTACTGTAAAGCGGATAAAATTAAAGTTTTTGAAAAAAATATTGGAATGAAGCCAGATTTTAATAAAGATTACTCTGTAATAAAAATTGAGGATGGTAAATATTATAGGTTAGCCGTTTTAAATCAAAAGAGTTATAAGGTTTATCCTTTGAATTATCAAATAAATAAGGCAAAAGCTAATTTTAATTACTCTGCTGAAAAAGACGAGTTGTGTATATCTGGGGATTTATATTCTTATAGAGATACATATTTAAACTCAAAGGCATGCTTTAAAATTATTGATAATGCTTTTGTAAAGGTAAGCATTATAGAGGATATAAGTCAAAAAAATAATGGCAATAACCTGGTTTTTATGAAAACACCAATCTCATCTGATTTTTTCTCTAAATGTACTGAGAAAAATCCAGTTAAAAAATGTGAGCAGCTTGAAAGGTCTAATAATAGAGCATATTCTTTATCTGAATTAAAGAAAATATCTCCTGATTTTTTGAATATATTTGATAATTCTAAAATAGATTCATTGAATACAAATACGTTTAGATTTCTTCCTAAAACGAAAGATAGTTTTTATTCTATTGCTGAAAAGTATATAGAAACAGATGAAGACTCTAGCTCTGAATTTTATCTGATTACACTTAAACCAAAACTGGAAATAGAAAAAATAGGTGATTATTACTCAATTGATAGCTTAGGAGTAATAACTTATAAGAATAAAAATGGAAAATTATTAAAGAGAGATTTAAAATAAGAATAACTTAATGTCGAGTTGATACACTCTAACTGAGTTGGGGTGTTTTTTAAATAAATTAAAAGTGTTTTTTAAACTAACAGGAAATTTAAAATGAATTTTTTGAAAACATTAATGATATTTTTTATTGGTTTAGTAGTATCAAGTTGTAGTTTTTCTAAAGAGAATAATCAAAATTTTGATGTCGAAAACAAAAAGACTCTTAATGGTGTTATTACACGAGAAAAAGTTTCAAAGTGTAAGTTTGAACAAGGATATATTGATTTTTGTTCAGATGATTATTTAAATCTTTATAATAATGCATTGAGTAGAAAAATAAACTTTGCTCAAAATAAAATTGCTTTAATAATTGATAAGCAAAGAGATACTGGAAAGGGTGTACCTAGAAAAGTTAAATACTTTATTGTATTGGATCCTAGAACGAAAAAAGTATATCCATTAGAGCAATCTGTAGGTTATTTTGTTGATGATAAATTCGAAGAGATTGCATCAGAGCCACCTATCGTTAAGTTTAGTCAAATTAACAATCAAATTTGTTTATCAGGTACGACATTTTCATATCAAGATAATAATGTAAATGTTGAGAATGAATGTTATATATTTAATTTGAACGAGAGAAATTTTTTCAAAAAAATAGTGAGGTAAAGTTAAACAAAATTATGGAGAAAACTCAAGATAGCATAACTCAATTACTATTTTAATTTTACAGAGTCTTCCTGAATCTAATTTTAAATTTTGCAGGGCTAAGCCATTTTTCTTGAGTCTATTATGATAAAACTGTTCTATTCTGGAGGAAAAATGAAATTTAATATTTTGCTCAAAGGATTGTTAATTACTGTTAGTTTAAGTTTTGCGACAGCGTCGACACATTCTGCAGAAAACGATTCTTTGAATGCGAAAGCAATGGTTTTACAGTCTTACAAAATGGATGTTAATCGTGATGGTGTTGTTGATTCAATTGAAATTTTAGGAAAAAAATATCAGTTGACATCTATACGTATTTTGAGTGGCATAGATAAAGCACTAATGTATGAAAACAATCAAATTTTTAATAATTCTTATAATGGATGCATTTATAGCTCATTTGATAATATTGCTGTTAGCAAAAATAACTTTACCTTGGAATATCGTACCTGTGCAGATCGTTCTGAAGTCGGACATAGGTATTCAACCTTTAAAACAGAAAAGAGTAAGGAGCCTGTTTTAATTCAAGATGATTATTTAATTTATCCTAAAGCTGAAACACCTGATGATTTTGTACCTAAGCAGGTAAATTGCTTAACCAAGAAAAAGATTAAATTCAGTGAATATTATGGCCGTTGTGGTTAATTTTAAAGGAATTTATTATGACTTCATCCTATAGAAAATATACCTATATTCTAGGTTTGGTCAGCCTAAGTCTCTTAGCTTCTTCCTGTAGCAATGTGCCAGAAAAAAAACATGAAATTTCCGATCAAAGCCAAATAAAAAAGGCCTCATCAATTCCTGAAAAACTAGAAAATAATGGCTTTCTGATCACTTCACTTCCTTATAACTCAAATGCACATCTTAACTGTATTTTATCGGCACAAAGAATGAACTGTGGCTCAATCAATTTGATTGATAGCAGCCGTCTGATTAAAGTTTATAACTTTATCAACCCACGTTATGGTGATTCAGTCATTTTCCCAGAAACAAGTACAGGCATTTTATTGATTGCATCTCCTTCTTCAAGTGAAGCTGGAAATCCAGAAATAAATCTGACAACGGTAAACAAGTTTGGCTTGGTTAAAAGCATTACCTTAGATGCATCTCAAAATATTTTTATTAATCAGAAGCATGAAGTTTTATATAAAGAATATGGAAAAGATCTAAAACTGAAATTAAATGACCAAGGTGAATTTGTTAAGTGAGATAATCACAATGTTTTTTTCCAATAATTTAGGATTCGTTTGAGATAGAGATGAAGGAAATAAAGCTAACGATAGCCTCAGCTATTCTGCTGAATAGTATGGGCTTATATGCAGAAAGTGCGAACCAATGTACGAAGTATTGGGATGAAACTGCTGTAAAAGTGAAGGTGTTAGAAGATACAGAATGTCCTGATATCTGGGAGGATGGTTTTAATAAGGAAAATAAAAAATTAGCAAAAGAAATTGGTTTTAACTTAAAAGATAAAAATTGGATGTCTACAGGAACATGTAATCATATTCTATACAAAAATACGGATTATTATATTTATTGGGCATATATGAAGCATAATCGAACGGATCTGATTATGATCTATAATCCTAATAACTCATTCGCGTATTCGAGAGCGATAGATCGCACTAAGCTTAAAAAAGAAGGCTTTAGAGTAGAGGATTCAGTGGATGTGAATTTATCCTGTGCGAAGTCAGGAAATGATCGCAATATTGTATCTGTGCTTAATGGGTATTTGTTTCAAGAAACATCGATTCGAAATATTTTCAAATATAGAGTTTATGATAAATTTAAAGAGTAAAAATTACGGTTAGTTTCATCTATCGAAAAGCTCAGCTAGAACCTAACTGAGCTTTTATGGTTTAGGTCTCAACAATGCCTTCTAAATCATCAAAAGTATAGTTTTGTGGCACATTGATCATATGGGTTTGTACACCTGCCTCAACTTTTTCTCTGGCATCTGGGTATAACCAACGGGTAATCTGCTCGGCTACACTCGAATGATACTGAATTTCAAAATGATTCAGCCCATAGAAAACCGCTTTATGCGTATCAGGCAACTTCAACTGAAAACGTGGATTTTGGTGTTCACCTAAAGCACTTTTCACACTGACCAGATAATCCCCAATTACAGACAGCGCTTTATTGCGTAACTTCTCAAATTCTAAAGTTCCTGCAATCAAGAAGGTATTGATATGGGACGGCAGCGGAGCGGGTTTGCGATTGTCATCGGCAAAGCCAATACGGGCATCATTATGTTCCCAGTCATCATCACGAACACTGCCGTATCGCAAATCGAGTATGCCGTTACTACGCACATTTACCAACTGACCAAGCAAGTTGATAAAGGGGAAGCCACCGAGTTTATCCTGCAAGACGAAACCAAAGCGTTCAAGCACTGCACCATGATGAGGCGAACCGATGCAGACCAGATTCTCGACCATATGCACCCATTGATACAGATTCTGTTTGCCATAAAACAGGGCACTACGTGAAACCAAGCCGCCCATACTGTGGCCAATCAGGTCAATACTGGTGATACGTGGATTACGCTGCACCAGATCCTCTAGGGTATTGGCAAAACTACGGCCATTGGCGGAAATTCGACGTCCTGTGTTGTAGTTGAGATACAACATGGTGTTGTTATCTCGTTGTGCAAGTAAGCGTTCACCAATCCCGCCATAGCGATGATTTGACCAGGTTAAATGGTTCATACACAAACCATGTGCAAGAATCACTACACGCCCAGTCAGTTCGCCTTGCTGTAAAGAACCATAGTGATCATAAAGCACCATCGGCAAAGCCATTGGATTGTGTTGCTTTAAAAAGAAATCACCAAAAATTCCGTTCAGTGCACCCACTACAAAATGCAGGGTTGGGGTTAAGGGCTTGTCATGCAAGACTGGAAATTTTTCAATAATGCGACGTAAATTAGGCGCTAGAAAATGACTGCCATATTTTTGCAGTGCCACATAAGAGAACTGATAAAATTTTTGCAGTTGTGGGTGCTTTTGTAATTGTTTGGCTTTTTGTGCACTTAAACCGAGCGTTGTCCTTAATACCTCGGTTTGTACCACTTGAATTAGTTCGTGTACGCCACTGAGACTGGTACTGACCAGCTGTGCCAAACCCTCCAAAACATCTGCCTGACTTGGGGGGGTACGATCCCACTTACAATAGGTTTCATGCAGAGGCGTTAAACTTGGCATATTAATTTCCCCATCCTTGATATATACCGAAGGTTTGAAGTGATTTTTCTGAATATTATTTAGATAAACTACAACAAACTCTTACATCTTATGTCTTTCATACGTAATTTTTTTAGAATACTGATGAACGGAGTACAGTATCGTTTTTTGTGTCAGACAATATCGAGCTTAAATGTAATTTATATTGTTATTTGTTTAACTATTAATCAAAATAATGTGATTTATTTCACTTTATGTCAAGCCATTGCCTATTTTGGTGCGTATGCAAATTATCTATCTACATGGTTTTCGCAGTAGTCCGATGTCGATAAAAGGGCAACAACTGCAACAATATTGTGCACAGTACGAGACGATACAGGTGCATTTACCTGATTTAAATCAATCACCCGATCGAGTGCTGCAACGGCTGTCACAGCTTATCGAAAATTTACCAAACGATAAAGTGGTTTTAGTTGGAAGCAGTCTGGGCGGCTTTTATGCGACATACCTTGTCGCAAAATATGGCTATCCTGCTGTACTGATTAATCCAGCTATGCAACCATGGCAGTTATTCGAAGATTTATTCGGGATTGAGCAAATCCCGCTCAAAGTCACTGCATCATGGACGCTTGATGCCGATCAATTGCAGCAATTACAATCGATTGCTGACACGAAACTGGCGCATGCTGATAAAATTCTGGTGCTATTGCAACAAGGCGACGAAGTCTTGGATTATCAGCAAGCTCAACGTTATTATAGTGCAGTTCATCCATCATCATTGATTTTAACCGACGCTAATGGTAATCATGCAATGGATGATTTTGAAGAAAAATTACCTTTAATTCTCGAATTTTTATCGGCAGCGATCCAATAAGGAAGTCAGACCAAGTGACACAATACACGGCCCAATCCCTTGAAGTTCTTTCTGGTTTAGATCCTGTTCGTCGTCGACCAGGCATGTATACCGATACCTCACGTCCAAACCATTTGGCGCAAGAGGTGATTGATAATGCAGTCGATGAAGCACTTGCGGGTCATGCCAACCAGATTTGTGTCACGGTCTATGAAGATGGCTCATTGTCGGTTGAAGATAATGGTCGTGGTATGCCAGTCGATATCCATCCTGAATATGGGCAAAGTGGTATCGAGATTATTTTGACCAAGCTGCATGCAGGCGGTAAATTCAGCACCGATAACTATCAGTTTTCGGGTGGTTTACATGGCGTCGGGATTTCGGTGGTCAATGCCTTATCGACCCGTGTTGAAGTTGCGGTACAGCGTCAAGGTAATTTGTATCAAATGGCCTTTGAACAAGGTGAGCCTGTTGCGCCTTTGTCGGTTTTAGAAGGTAAAGTAGCCAAGCGCGCCACAGGGACAACAGTACGGTTCTGGCCAGAAACTAAATATTTTGATAGTCCTAAATTTGCGCTTAAAGCACTGAAACATAATTTAAAAGCCAAGGCGGTTTTAGCTGCGGGCCTAAAAATAATTTATGACGATAAAATCAATAACGAAAAGATCGAATGGCAGTTTGAAAATGGTCTGGTCGACTATTTGATGGATGAGCTGCAAGATCGAGACATCTTGCCAGATCCAGCTTTTGTCAGTAGTGGACAAGCAGACCGCGCAGCCTGTGAATTTGCGATTTGCTGGAATGTGGAAGGTGGCGAGCAGATTCAGGAAAGCTATGTCAACTTGATTCCCACCGCGCAAGGCGGGACCCATGTCAATGGTCTGCGTTCAGGTGTGACGGAGGCTTTACGTGAGTTTTGTGAATTACGCAATTTGTTGCCGCGTAATATGAAGCTGTCTGCGGAAGATGTTTGGGATGGGGTAAACTTTATTCTATCGCTGAAATTCCAAGAGCCACAATTTTCAGGCCAAACCAAAGAACGTTTATCCAGTCGCGAAGCCTCTAATATTGTGCTGAATATTGCCAAAGATGCGTTTGCTTTATGGCTGAATCAACATGCGGAGATTGCGACACAGCTGGCTGAAATGGCGATTGCCAAAGCAGGGCGTCGTCTCAAAGCTGCGAAAAAAGTTGAACGTAAAAAGATTGTAGCGGGCCCAGCCTTACCAGGCAAATTGGCCGATTGTGTTGGTTTAACCCGTGAAGACAGTGAGCTGTTTATTGTCGAGGGAGATTCTGCAGGCGGCAGTGCCAAACAGGCACGCGACAAGAATTTCCAAGCGATTATGCCGATTCGCGGGAAAATCCTGAATACTTGGGAAGTCTCTTCGGACGAAGTCTTGGCTTCTCAAGAAGTGCATGATATTGCCATCGCGATTGGCGTTGATCCGGGCAGTGATGATCTGTCTGAATTGCGTTATGGCAAGATCTGTATCCTTGCCGATGCGGACTCGGATGGTCTGCACATCGCGACCTTATTATGTGCACTGTTCGTGAAACATTTCCCAACCTTGGTTGAAGAAGGGCATCTGTTTGTAGCTATGCCACCGCTCTATCGTATTGATATTGGCAAAGAAGTGTACTATGCCTTGGATGATGATGAGCTTGAGAGCATCCTGAAAAAAGTCAAAGGCAATAAAAATCCGCAGATCACCCGATTCAAAGGGTTAGGCGAGATGAATGCCAGCCAGTTGCGTGAAACGACTATGGACCCGAACACCCGTCGTTTAGTGCAGTTGGACTTGGATGATGCACATTTAACCGCAGGTTTATTGGATAAATTGCTGGCGAAAAAGCGTTCAGCCGACCGTAAGCATTGGTTAGAACAAAAGGGTAATTTGGCGGATATTACTGTTTAAGCGCTTGGTTTCATTGTTGGATTCAAGCCAAGCATCAGCTTGGCTTTTTCTTTTATTGAACTTTTAATGTCCGAACTGAACAAATTTGCATCATTTTAGGTCGTTGCGTATTTTTTGTATGCAATGTTGTATACAAGATTGAGGGATTAAGGCTTCATTTTTATTTAAATTAATTAAAAACAATAGCTTGTTGTGTTGGCACAAAAATTGAATAACTCCACCCAGTAAAAATCACAATATTGATGGGTGGAGAGAAAGATGCAAAACAAATTGATGTCGATGTCTGTACTGATGGCAGCCATGATGGGGATCGGTCTAGTTGGCTGTTCAAAACCAGCAGAAAAAACAGAACAGAGCAAAACAGAAGCCAAAACTGCACCCGCAGCAAGCGGCGATACCATTAAGGTCGGGATTCTACATTCGCTTTCAGGCACCATGGCGATTTCTGAAACGTCACTGAAAGACACTGCCTTGATGACCATTAACGAGATCAATGCCAATGGTGGGGTACTGGGTAAAAAATTAGAACCTGTGATTGTTGACCCTGCGTCGGATTGGCCATTATTTGCAGAAAAAGCCCGTCAGTTGATTACTCAAGATAAGGTCGCAGTCATTTTTGGTTGTTGGACATCCGTTTCGCGTAAATCAGTTCTACCTGTAGTCGAAGAACTGAATGGCTTGTTGTTCTATCCAGTGCAATATGAAGGTCAAGAACAATCTAAAAACATCTTCTACACCGGTGCAGCGCCAAATCAACAAGCGATTCCTGCGGTTGAATACTTGATGGGGGATGAAGGCGGTAAAGCAGAACGTTTTGTATTACTCGGCACCGATTATGTCTATCCACGAACCACCAATAAAATCTTACGTGCCTTCTTGAAGTCCAAGGGCGTGGCTGATGCCGACATCATGGAAGAGTACACCCCATTTGGTCACAGCAATTATCAAACCATTGTTTCCAATATTAAAAAATTCTCTGCGGGCAAAAAGACTGCGGTAATTTCGACTATTAATGGCGACTCCAATGTGCCGTTCTATCGTGAACTAGGCAATCAAGGCATTAAAGCATCGGATATTCCTGTGATGGCTTTCTCAGTGGGTGAGGAAGAATTACGTGGGATCGATACCAAGCCATTGGTGGGTCATTTAGCGTCATGGAATTATTTCATGTCGGTAAAAAATCCGAAAAATACTGAGTTTGTGAATAAATTCAAACAATATGCGGTGGAATACAAACTTCCAAATGCAGACAAAGTGGTGACCAACGATCCGATGGAAGCGACCTATGTCGGAATCAATATGTGGAAGCAAGCCGTTGAAAAAGCAGGCACGACTGAGGTGGATAAAGTCCGTGATGCGATGGCAGGTCAGACCTTTGCCGCACCATCGGGCTATACCTTAAAAATGGATGAAACCAATCACCATCTACATAAACCCGTAATGATTGGACAGATTCGCGGCGATGGTCAATTCGATGTGGTCTATAAAACACCGCAAACCATCAAGGCGGAGCCTTGGAGTCCGTATATCCCGAAATAAAGTTTTTTCGCCTGCTGTGCTGTATTGGCAGCAGGCATTTTTATTCTGATTTTTTTTGATCTATTTAAAACTGTAATAATAAGGGGAGTTCTATGGCGAAACACTATGTTTTGGCACTGCTCTGCATCATGGCACAGATGATTTTTAGTCCTGCATGGGCAGAAGCCACATCCGCAACAACCGTGACGTCTACAGCTTCTCAAGATGCCATTCAGACCTTTGTGAAGTCCGATTTTGCGACGCGTCGTGCCATGCTCAATCAATGGCCTGCCAGTATTGAACAACTGGATCAACTGGTGGCCTATATTGATCAAAACGAGCTGTATACCGATAGCGCAGGCAATACCTATCTGTTAAAAAATGATGACAAGCTGTTTAGTTATCCTGAGCAGCAAGCGCTGGAACAATGGCCAGCAGATTTATCCCAAGTGACTTTGGTGAATACCTTACGCAAGGCGCTGAATTTTGGTCAAGCTAAGGCTAAACTGAATTCAACCGATGCCTCGCAACGTTTAGCTGCGGTGGATATTTTAGAAAATAACTTGACTGAACTCGATGTCGCGATGGTGAAGCAGCTTTATCTGAATGAAAAAAATGATCAGGTCAAAGCACGTTTAGCACAGCTCAAAGCCCGTTTGGATTTTAACAGTGCTGATGCGTTCACCAAGCTTGAAGCAGTGAAGGTCTTGGCTGATTCAAATCGTCCTGACGTATTCGCCTTAATCAACCAAACTTTAGAACAACCGCAAAGCAATCCTGCATTGAAGGCAGCGTTGCTGGATGCACACAATAAAATTAAAACCCGACTACAAATCAGTGAGTGGTCAGGCCATGTCTTTTCAGGTCTGAGTACGGCCAGCATTTTGTTGCTCGCAGCACTCGGCTTAGCCATTACCTATGGTCTGCTTGGGGTGATTAACATGGCACATGGTGAGCTCATCATGATTGGTGCCTATACCACCTATGTGATTCAAAGCTTTTTTAAAACCCATTTCGCGGGGCTGGTGGACTGGTATCTATTGGCGGCAATTCCTGCGGCTTTTCTGGTCAGTGCCTTGATGGGCATGTTGATTGAACGCACCGTGATTCGCCCACTCTATGGCCGTCAATTGGAGACTTTGCTCGCCACCTTTGGGGTGAGCCTGATCTTGATGCAATTGGTGCGAATGATGTTTGGTGCGCAGAATGTCGAGGTTTCCAATGTCAGTTGGTTGAGTGGCGGAATTGCGCTCACACCGAGCCTGATGCTGCCGTATAACCGTATCGCCATTATTGGCTTTACTGTTGCAGTGCTATTACTGTTGCTGTTTTTACTCAATAAAACCCGTTTTGGTTTATTCGTTCGAGCGGTGACACAAAACCGTCAAATGGCTCGTGCAGTGGGCATCCGTTCTGCGCGAATTGACATGATGGCCTTTGGTCTGGGTTCAGGCTTGGCTGGGTTGGCAGGTTGTGCCTTGGCGCAGGTGGGGAATGTTGGCCCAGATCTCGGTCAAAACTACATTATTGATGCCTTCCTTGTGGTTGTTGTTGGTGGTGTCGGTCAAGTGTGGGGTGCGGTATTGGCAGCACTCGGACTGGGGATTAGCGGTACAGTTTTAGAGATTGGCTTAGGCGCAGTGCTCGCAAAAATTATTCTCTTGGTTCTTGTGATTTTGTTTATCCAAAAGCGTCCACAAGGTTTGTTTGCCATCAAAGGCCGTTTTGTGGAGTAAGCCAATGAAAATCACTTCTTTATTTGCCGACAAGCCCTATAGCGCCGTGGCGATTGCAGTCTGTTTCGGCGTGCTATTGTTGTTGCCTTGGCTACACCTGTTGTCTCCTGATTCGGCCTTTTATCTGTCCGCTTATTGGATTACCTTGATTGGCAAAATCATGTGTTTGGCCTTGGTGGCTTTGGCATTGGATTTGGTCTGGGGTTATGCCGGAATTCTAAGCTTGGGGCATGGTTTGTATTTTGCCTTGGGCGGTTATGCCTTTGGCATGTACCTGATGCGTCAATCCGCAGGTAACGGTCTGCCTGATTTTATGCGCTTCCTCAGTTGGACCGAGTTGCCTTGGTATTGGATCGGGACTGAGCATATCGCTTGGGCCTTGGCTTTAGTCATTCTTGTACCAGGTTTGATCGCATTTATCTTTGGCTTTTTTGCTTTTCGCTCCAAAATCAAAGGCGTGTATTTCTCGATTATTACCCAAGCCATGACCTTTGCTGCAGCGTTACTATTCTTCCGTAATGAAACAGGCTTTGGGGGCAATAATGGTTTTACAGGCTTTAAAACAATTTTGGGTTTTGATATTACCTCTGCACCAATGCGCGCAACGCTATGCTTTGTGACTGCGTTGATGTTGATGTTGTGCTTCCTTGGTCTGCGCCAACTGATGAATCGTCCTTATGGGCGGGTCTTGGGTGCAATTCGTGACAGTGAAAATCGCTTGCAATATCTTGGCTATCGCACGTTGTGGTACAAGCTGTCGGCATGGGTACTGTCGGCGGTGATTGCCGGTATCGCAGGGGCGTTATATGTGCCGCAGGCGGGCATCATCAATCCAAGTGAAATGAACCCCGTCAACTCAATCGAAATGGCGGTGTGGGTGGCTGCGGGTGGACGTGGCACTTTGATTGGGCCGATTTTAGGGGCAGGTTTAATCAATGCAGTAAAAACCTACTTCACTGTGGCTGCGCCAGAAGCGTGGTTATTGATCTTGGGGGCGCTGTTCATTGTGGTGACCTTGTTCTTACCTAAGGGTGTGATTGGTTTATTTGACCGTTTTAAAAAGGAGCGTGATTAAATGAGTGATGTATTAATAGACTCAGCTCAACATGGCGGTCAACTGGGCGAGGGCTATGGTCGTGCCAAGCCACAAGGCGCGGATTTTAGCCACGGCATTGCCTTGTATCTGGAAAAAGTCAGTGTCTGGTTTGATTCATTTCGGGCTTTAAATGACCTGTCGCTGTACATTGCCGAGGGTGAGTTACGTTGCATTATTGGACCAAATGGCGCAGGAAAAACCACGCTGATGGATGTGATTACTGGTAAAACCCGTCCAACCACAGGCACGGCATTTTTTGGGCAAAACTATGATCTTGCCAAAATGAGTACCGAGCAAATTGCCGAAGCAGGCATCGGTCGAAAATTCCAGAAACCAACAGTATTTGAAAATTTTACTGTCATGGAAAATCTACTGTTGGCAGCACCTCGAGATAAACGGGTGAAGAAAAGCTTCTTTTCTCGTTTAGACCCAGAAGCGCAACTGGCTTTGGATGAAAGTCTGGAACAGATTCGTTTAAAGGAGTTTGTACACAAGCCAGCGGGTCTACTGTCACATGGGCAAAAGCAGTGGTTGGAAATTGGTATGTTACTGATGCAACGACCAAAGTTAATTTTACTGGATGAGCCAGTTGCAGGTATGACCGATGCTGAAACTGAGCGCACCGCTGAACTGTGTCTGGAACTGAAAAAAAATCACACCCTTGTGGTGGTTGAACATGATATGAGTTTTATTGACACCATCAGCGAAAAAGTCACGGTATTGGCTCAAGGGGCAATCTTGGCCGAGGGTACATTGGCAGAGGTTCAGGCCAATGAAGATGTGATTGAAAAATATTTGGGACGCTAGGAGAGGCACATGTTAGAAGTGAAACAAATTAATCAATTCTATGGTGGCAGTCATATTCTGCGTGATGTGTCTTTTAACGCGCCTGTGGGTGAATGTAGTGTGGTCTTAGGCCGTAATGGGGTGGGCAAAACCACCTTGCTGAAATGCTTGATGGGGATTCTGCCGATTAAGTCAGGGCAAATTCTGCTGGATGGTAAAGACATTGCCAAAATGTCCCCAGAGCAACGGGTGCGCGCTGGTTTGGCGTATGTGCCGCAAGGTCGCGATATCTTTTCGACTTTAACGGTAGAAGAAAATATTTTAATTGGCATGGCTAAATTTTCAGGGGCTAAGACCCGTAAAGTGCCGAGCCATTTATACGAGATTTTTCCTGTGCTGGATGAAATGAAGCACCGCCGTGGCGGAGATTTATCTGGTGGTCAGCAGCAGCAGCTTGCGATTGCTCGAGCGTTGGCTTCGGAGCCCAGTGTTTTGATTCTAGATGAACCGACCGAAGGGATTCAGCCCTCGATTATTAAAGATATTGGTCGGGTGATTCGTAAGTTAGCAGATCAAGGCGAGATGGCGATTATTTTGGTCGAGCAGTTTTATGATTTTGCCGAAGAGTTGGCGGATGCGTATACCGTGATGGCGCGTGGGCAGGTGATTGCACAGGGGCTAGGGGCAGAAATGCCTGAAAAGGGGATTCGGGAGTTGGTGGCGATTTAAAACACTCGAAAGAGATTTTCCACCTACGGCCTGATTAAACAGTGATCATTGTGGAATCTTATTGTTTTATATCTAATCTTAGGATAAACCTGCGGTTCGCCCTACTTTGGTTTCGCCCAAAGTAGGCAAAGGCATTGTCATCTACAAAACCTGTTCGCTTCTTTCACTACGTCAAATGATATTGCAAAGACAGTCTCTTGCGAATACTACGCAGGTTGTAGATGACATTTCCGAGTATCATATTTGAGGCTGACTTTTGATGGTTTGTTAACCTTCAACCTTATAAAACGTACCGCCAGCATAGACATTGTGTCCAAAGCCACATGAGGACTCACCATTGTTTTGTTCAACCTCAATTTTTTGACCTAGATTCGGGTCATTGGCAAATTGAAGTTTGATTTGACAGTCCTCATAGCGATAGCTGGCTTGTTTTGACTTGAGTGGCATACTCGTTTCAAACTGCCCCATATTGGGTCCATAGATCAAGCCGCGCAGCCCGAAGTAATAGCCATCAAAGGCAATCTGATATTGATTCTGCTTTTTACTGACCTTGAGGTAATCCCATTGCCCAAAACCATTGGCGCGGACATAAGTCCCTTGTAGATCAGAAGATAATTTGGGCTTCGGGAGCTGTTTTAAGTTGTATTGACTGGTTTTAGAATCCTTATCTCTGAGAAACCAAACTTTTGCCCATTGAGGTTTGCCTAATTTGGCATAACTCAAGCCGACATTATTGTTGGCAATTTCAATGTCTCGGTCACTGACCTCAATCCCGCTTTCATCTGCATTGGCCTGACAGAAATGCGCCCAAGCAGCCTGCTCTTCAAATTGATTGGCTGCATTGAAATATTGTTTTTGATCGTAAAGCTTTTTACCTGTTTGCGCATATTGCTTTACTTTGGCACAACCTTGCTGCAATTCTTGTTCAAAAGAAAGTTCGGCAAAGCTCGCGCTTGAACTGATTGCCATGGCGAGGCACAGACCGAGTTGAGATGTTTTAATCATTGTTGGCTATTTTTGAAATGAAGTCTTGTTTTCATTTTAAGCCATAATCGAGTTGCCTGACAGTACGCTAAAAGTGAGCTTTTTATTGAGATTCTGTGAGTTGCAGTTGCATCCAGACCAAATCGCGCCATGTGCCAAACTTTTGTCCCACTTGTGGCATATAACCGGTTTGAATAAAGCCAAGCTGTTCGTGTAGCACAATCGAGCCCTTATTTTCACTATCAATCGCAGCCACCATGATATGCATGTTTTGCTGTTTGGCCAGATGAATGAGCTGTTGCATCAGGGCTTTACCCAGACCTTGACGAGCATAGCTTGGGTCAACAAAAACAGAATGTTCAATGCTTTGGCGATAACCACTGATGGTCCGAAATGCAGTGTAATAGGCATAGCCTGCCACTTGATGGCTATTCAGGTCTTCGACCACGATCATGGGAAATTGTTGTTGCTGCATGCCGTGAAAACGTTGCTGATAATCTGTTAAGGAAACCGCCTGATCATTCCAATTCGCCGTCCCATTCAGGATTTCTCTATTATAGATCGCGAGGATTTGTTCGAGGTCATCAACTGTGGCAAAACGAATGTGGAAATGTGTGGCTAAGTTAGAAGGGGCAAGTGCAATATTTTCAGACATGGGCAAAGGTCATCGAATCAGACAAAACACAAGATAAGGCATTGGGAAAGCGGCAAATCATTTCAGGTTTATATTCAGCGATACCAACAAAAACAGCAAGGAAATCCTTGCTGTTTTTTTAACATTCTAATCAGATTAGAAATGGTATTTGATCAAAGCGCTGACGTTGTTTTCGTCACGGTTTTTCATACCAAATTTGTTATTCCAAACTGAATGCTCAACACCTAAATAGAGGCGGGTGTCTGGTGAAATGTGTTTACCCAAGTTCCACTTGTATTGTGTGGTCCAGTTGAGTTCACTGGCGTGATCTTTTTCGCCTGTTGACCAGTCAAGGAAACCATCCACCAAGAAATCTTCGTTGGATACTTTAAATGGCAAAGCATAAGCAATGGTCATTTGGTAGTCATCAGCGGTATTTTCGTTGTTGGCACGGTAGAAGTTTACATTCGCATATTGGAAATATGGAATCGCAAGATCAAAACCGACACCATACAAGAAGTTGTCAAAACTAGCGAAGTCATCATTGTTGCTTTCCCAAGTGGTTGAGATCAGCACATCTTTGATTGGACCAAACGCAAGTTTTTGACCTGAAATTTCACCCAAGCTTAAACGTGGAGAAAGCTCGAAATAGGTGCTTTTGTGGTCATCGCTGCCACGCATGCGATCCATAAAGAAGAATACATCGGCATATTTTATTTTTGCCGCATATTCAACTGTGATCGTTGTTTGCTTTTCATCAACAACTTCGTAGTTTTCACCGTACAAACCGGTCAAGCTAAAATCTTGCCAAATCGGCTTTGCTTGAGTGAAAGCGGCTGTAGATACCAATAAACCTGTTGCTGCAAGTTGCTTCAATTGCATTTAAAAAATCTCCCCCCAAAAGGCGTGTCAAGGATACAAGGTATTAAGCAAAAATAAAGCCAAATTTGACCAAATGAACAAAAGAATTGTATATGCAGGGACGCGCCTAAAAGACCTTAAAGTTAAGCAGCTTTTTGTTGAAGATTTCATCAAAATGTCAAAAATCAGCTTGCATATTTTGGAGGAAAGACAGATATTGGAATTATAGAAGATCTTCTTACATACTGAAAAACAACAGATGCAAAGCGAGGAGACAACACGCATTTACACAATCAGAATATACAACTGCACTGAATGACTGCATGCTCAAAGTGTGCAAAGAAGAAAGTTTTGTAGCACCGTCTCACAGAAAAGAGAGGAAGATATTTATGAATATTGAAATCCGTACAGATAAAAACATTCAAGGTAGTGAACGCTTAAACAGTTATGTTCGTGCAGAACTTACACAAGAATTCCAACGTTATAGCGAGCGTATTACACATTTTTCGGTTCATATTAGCGATGAAAATGGGGATAAAACGGGCGATCATGACAAACGCTGTATGATTGAAGCTCGCCCAGCAGGAATGAAACCTGTCGCAGTGACTCATAAAGCAGCAAATATTGATAACTCGATTCATGGTGCGATTGATAAGCTAAAACGTAGTTTAGAGCACTTGTATGAGAAAAAAGAGCAGCATCGTGGTGGTTTACCTGAATATGTCGATGTAGATGACGATGTAAAAGTGGATGATGAAGCATAAAAATCGACGCATAAAAAAAGCCCTGTTCGGGGCTTTTTTTATGCGTGTATCAAATTTATACATGATTTTTTAGATGCTTTTATAAAATCCTGTCAGGATATTCGGCATAATAGACAGATTAAAAAATATTGTGAGAATTGGTCATGTTAAATAAGCAACAGCAGGCCTTGGTGCAAGCCATACAACAACTCGATTTGGACCAGGTGCAATCTTTACTTGCTGAAGGACTCGACCCGAATTTTATTGATCCTGAACAAGGACCACCTGTGTCCATGATTTGTGATGGTCTATTTGCTTGGTGGGAAAGAATCTGTGAAGCTTATGAAGCAGGTAAGCCTTTCACTGACGAAGAAAAGCAACAACAACTTAAAGTTTATTTAGATATTTTAGAAGCCTTGATTCAAGCCAAGGCAAATTTACATTTGTGGGATACCGAAGAGTTTTATGGTCCGCTTTGGGATGCGGCAAGTTCGGCTTGTGTGCCTGTGGTCCAACGCTTACTCGATGAAAAAGTAGATCCAAATACCCGTGATGAAGAAGGCCTAACGGTTTTATCTTCTATTAGTCAGCTGTTCTTTGATTGTGAATTCGATGAAATTGATTGGTCAGAATCATTGCCAGAAGAGCGTGCAACACTGGAATTGCTACGTGAACACGGTGCAAAAATGTCAAAAGAGCTCAGCGCATAAGCCAAGCTATTAAAAATAGAACGAGGAATAGAATGAAAACATTGCAAATATCGAGCTTAATTGCTGTATCTATGCTCACAAGTACCGTTTTTGCGGCTGACTTTTCTTTTGACCGCCCTGGTGCGGGGATAGGGACAGGTATTACCCCTGTAGGGCAGTTGGCATGGGAACAAAGTTTACCGAGTGTCAGCTATCAAGAAGGCAAGGTTGATGGTGTCAAAGACAAGACCTTGACCTTGAATGGTGACATGTTATTGCGTACAGGTTTAGCTGATGGCCTCGAATTACAATTGGGTTGGCAAGGTCCAGTGTGGCAGCAATACAAACGTGCGGGCACCAAAAAAGAGACCAATGGTCTGGGCGATGTCAGCATTGGTTTGAAAAAAGCCATTGATTTAAAAGATGATCGTTTATCCATGGCTTTGTTGGCTGAAGCCATTATTGCAACGGGCAATGATGAATTCACCAACCATGATGATATTTATAGTCTCACCTCAGCTGTTGCGTATGAATTTAGCGACTTGATTGGAACTTCGATCACCATGCGTTATGAAGCGCAAAACAGTGATTGGGCAGTGACTGCAATTCCTACCATTGATTATAAAATTGCCGGTAAATTATCGGGTTATTCAGAGTTTGTTTACCGTAAAGCCGAGAGCCAGGATTATGAATATGGTCTTGGTACAGGTCTGATTTATGCCTTGAATAATCGCACGCAATTGGATGCCAGCATTGGCGTTGATCTTAATGGCGATCAGAAAAGTTATAACGGTGGCTTCGGCGTATCGGTTTTATTCTAACAATAATGAATACTCCTGAATTCTCTTAAATTTACTTCTACATAAGTGGGAGGGAGGTTCAGGAGAGTGATAGTGAGATAATCATGCAAATGTCTGTTCAGACTGGGAAATCTTTCCCGCTGATGCGTTACTTTCTTGGGACTTTATTGTTGTTATGTGGGTCTTTAACTTACGCTCAAGAAAATTCATCGGCGCCATTACTCAGCCCCGAACAGGCGTTTGCATTTACGGTTGAGTCGACTGCACAGAATCAAGCGCGCTTGCATTGGTCGATTCAGCCGAATTACTATTTATATCAACACAAATTTGAAGTGCAGCAGGGCAATCAGCCTGTCGTATTGACTTTACCGAAAGCGGTGGAGCAGTATGATGAGAACTATGGTCACAGCCAAGTTTATTATCAACAAGCTGAATTTAGTATTCCAACCCAAGCTTCTCAGCATTATCGTGTGACTTGGCAGGGCTGTGCCAAGGACCGTATTTGTTATCCTCCGCAAAATATTGAATTTCAAACCGATGCAGATGGCTTGGTCAGTGTTCAGAATGTCAGTGCAAATAGCAAAAAAAGCTTTTTAGATGTGGCTCGCTCATCGAGCGCCTTAAATGCTCAAGCAGCAAGCAATGATGACGTGCAAGCTGAGCCAACTGCACAAAGCTCAACTTCAAATAACTCGGCTGGTATGGCACAAGACCAAAAATGGTCCAGCGCACTCGAACAGCATTCCTTGGCCTATAGTATTTTATTATTTTTGGGCTTAGGGATTTTACTGGCGTTTACGCCGTGTTCCTTACCAATGTTACCGATTCTGACCTCATTGATTGTGCGTGACAATAAAGGTGTTAAAGCGTGGTCAATTGCACTGACTTTTGTCGTGAGTATGGCTTTGGTCTATGCGGTGTTAGGTCTAATTGCTTCAGCAGCAGGATTGAATTTTCAGCGTTGGTTACAGCAACCTGCAACGCTGATTGCATTTAGTCTATTGTTTGTGGTGTTTGCCCTCAATTTATTTGGCCTGTTCGAGTTGAAACTGCCACAGAACTGGGTCAATCGACTGGATCAGCTACAGTCCAATCAAAAAGGCGGTACTTTGATTGGTGCCAGTGTCATGGGCATGATCTCTGCACTGTTGGTCGGGCCATGTATGACCGCACCTTTGGCTGGGGTATTACTGTTTATCTCGCAGACACAAAGTCAATGGCAAGGTGGATTGTTGCTGTTTACGCTCGGTTTTGGCATGGGCATTCCATTGCTATTGGCCAGCGTTTTGGGGGCAAAAGCTTTACCCAAAGCTGGTGACTGGATGAACCAAATCAAGGTGATCTTTGCCTTTTTAATGCTGGCATTGAGCATTTACTTTATCCGTCCTTTGCTGCCAGAGTTAGCGATTCAAATTCTCAGCTTAATTCTTGGTTTGGCTTTTATTATTTATGCGGCATATCGCCTGTTTGCACAGAAAAGTAAGTTGCAATGGTTGTATGCGATATTATTGATTTTAGCGATTCCAGCATTGGCTTTTAATCAATATCAGCATTTTCAAAGTCTCAGTTCAGTTCAGGCTGATAAGTTGGCCGAATGGCATGTGGCAAAAACAGCAGATGAATTTCAGCAGATTTTAGCCAATGCACCCAAAGACCGTGGCATTGTGATTGATGTCTATGCGGATTGGTGTGTGGCTTGTCAGCCGATTGAGCATCGCATTCTAAAAGATGCCGAAGTCCAGCAGGCGTTATCGGGTTATTATTTAATTAAAATGGATTTAAGCCATTATGATGCGTCACACCAAGTATTGTTAGCACAGTGGGATATTTTAGGACCACCAACGTATTTATTCTTAGATCAGCAACAACAAGAAATTCGCTCGCTACGCTTAACGGGTTCATTCCAAAAAGCTGAGCTATTACAACAATTGGCTTTATTTAAAGGGAAACAATAACAATGTATCAGCTCTTTATCGGCAATAAAAATTACTCCACGTGGTCGATGCGTCCATGGATTTTACTTACACAAGCAGGGATTTCCTTTCAGGAGCATGTGCTTCAATTTGATAGTTTTGACGCAGACAGCCAATTTAAAACAGAGATTCTAAAGCTCAACCCAACGGGTAAAGTCCCTGCGCTTGTGAATGGCGAACTGGTGGTCTGGGATAGTTTGGCGATTTGTGAATATATTGCGGAACAGCATCCTGAACTTGATTTGTGGCCACAAGATAAGACATTACGGGCTAGAGCACGTTGTATTAGTGCAGAAATGCATAGCAGCTTTCAAAGCCTACGCAATCTCTGCCCCATGAATGTAGAAGCGGATCTAGGTCATATTGGCAAACAACTCTGGGCCGAACATGCGCAGTTACGTGCTGATGTGGCTCGAATTGATCAGATCTGGTCTGAACGTCCGAGCGAAGACGGCTTTTTATGTGGCGAGTTTAGTATTGCAGACGCATTCTATGCACCGGTGGTGATGCGTTTTGAATGCTATCAACTGCCACTCTCCGCATCCAGCCAAGCCTATGTGCAAAAAATCTTGTCTTTGCCATCGGTACAGCAATGGATTGACGAAGCCAAACAAGAGCAGATGTTTGTGCCTTTTGATGAACCTTATCGTCAACATCGAGAAGAATTTTTGAAAGCATAAAAATCATAAACAAAAGCTATCGATTTTTATTGCTTATTTATATTATGGTGTTCTCTCTCAACCATAGAGAGAACATATATACATGTTTCTAAAAATATATAAACAAATATGGTTTGCCTCTCATCGATTTGATGAAAAATCAAAAAAAAATGTAATTGCTATTGTTGTTTTGGTGACTTTGGTTAGCTTAATCGATTCTGTTTTACCCTACATGATTAAATTGATTGTTGACCGTACACAAGATAATCAGAATATTCACTATATTTATTTGCTGGTCATTTCATATTGTTTTGCATGGTTACTCTCACAGATATTGGAATGGACCAAAAACGTGTTGACCGGATTGGTATCATCTAAACTTGGATCATCGATCCTCATTCTTGCGCTTGAAAATTATTTAAAGATTGAGAAAAGTCAGCAGGATAAGGTGGATATTGGTGTTTTTAACTCGGATGCAATGCGAGCAAGTAATGCATTTGCTCAACTTACACTTTCATTATTACTGGTCTTCTTCCCTATCGTTTTTCAGTTGATTTTTATTACCTGTATTTTATATGTCAATATTGATCCGCTGTTTGCTTTAGGCTTTATTGCCATGGCGCTTTTTATCTTTCTTGTGACCAATGTGATTAATCGTGAAAGTAAAAAATATTATGAACCTCTCTACTCGGTTAGAAATACTTTAAATAGCAAGTTTTTAGAAAAAGTAAGTCACTATTATGAAATAAAAGCCAACCATTCGATTGAATTTGAAGTGGATGGATTCAAAAGAAAAGTAAAAAATCATGTTGATCAGACTTTTCATAGTCACTATAAAATTGGCCAATTGATGGTCTTCCAAATATTTTTAATCTTTATTTTTCTAATTATATTTTGGCTTATATCGACCAAACTTTTTGAATTGGATCAAATTACTTCGGGTGATATGGTTATGA
Source organism: Acinetobacter sp. NIPH1876 (assembly GCF_022808535.1). NCBI lineage: Bacteria > Pseudomonadati > Pseudomonadota > Gammaproteobacteria > Moraxellales > Moraxellaceae > Acinetobacter > Acinetobacter sp. NIPH1876. The sequence goes on along the minus strand of NZ_JALGBR010000011.1, from coordinate 84,808 downwards.
TCAGCTCCTATATCATGATGCTCACCATGCCATTTTTGATGATCTCACAGCAAATTAATTTGATTGCAGGACATATCGTTGCAATCAAAAAGTTTTCAGATTATTTAAATATGCCAAAAGAGGAGGTCGGGTCTGAAAAATTTCAGGATCAACGATCCTTATTTTCATTTCATCAGGCTGTAGTGGAAGTCGGTGGGCGTGTAAAACAAGCTTTTGATTTAAGTTTCGACAAGGGAAAGGTTTATGCAATCATCGGGCAAACGGGCTCGGGTAAATCGACCTTAATTAATTATCTATTGGGTTTTTATAAAATTAAATCTGGTCAGTTACGTTATAAAAATCTGGATATTAGTCAGCTTTATTCAAAATATATCTTTGAGGAAATTGCTTTTGTTGGGCAAAATTATTCTGTTTTTACGGGCTCTTTGAGAGAAAACTTAATCTATAACTCAAGGTATACATACCAGGATGATGAAATATACCTGTTGTTGGATTTATTTGGTCTCCAGGATGCCATTTTAGATAAAAATTTATCATTGGATGATGATATCAATGAATATCTAAAAAGTTTTTCAGGGGGAGAAAAGCAGCGTTTAAATATTCTTCGCGCTGTTCTGAAAAAACCAAAGTTATTGATTTTAGATGAGCCAACTTCGGCACTAGACTCAAATACAGCATTAAAGATCATCATCTTTTTAAAAAGCCATGTTGAGACTCTGATTATGATTACTCATTCTAGAGAATGTATTAAGTTAGCGGATGAAATTATTGATGTAGAGCAACTCTTTCAGGATGGTTGATCAGAAAATTTTCCAACCATTTCAGGTAATGGTTGGAAGATATCTAATCAATGACAAGATCAGTAAATATTTTCACTTGATTACGCCCCGCAGCTTTGACTGCATACAAGGCTTGATCGGCCTGACTGATGATCAAATGTGGCTCATCGGCACTGAGTGAACTACTAATCCCAAAGCTGGCGCTCACGCTAAATTCCTGCTTATATTCTGTAATAAAGCGCAGTTGTGATACTGCATGACGACAGCGTTCAGCTACGTTCTGTGCTTGCATCGTCGGCGTGTTGGGCAGCAATAAAATAAACTCCTCTCCACCAAAACGACCAATGCTATCTTGATCACGTAGATTACTTGCCAAACATCGTGCGACTTGGATCAGCACTTGATCGCCCATGCTATGCCCATACTGGTCATTAATCGTTTTAAAATGATCGAGATCAAGCAAAATAATGGAATAGAGCGGGTGGGGGTGTTGATGCAATTTATTTAAATAGCTACTGATACTACGTCGATTGAGTACATTGGTCAGCGGATCAAGACGACTGAGAATCTGAATGGTCATTTCCCGCGTTCGCCATTGCGTCAGTAAAATTTCAAATAAGAATAAACATGCCAATAAAATTGGCAATAAAAAAAATACCATACTGCCGACCCAGAATGGATGCATCGGTACTTCATTTAGGCGCTGCATATTAAACAAAGGCGCATAAGTCAGCATCCCAATCATGCTCAGGTAGTTGCATAGCAATAAGGCAAGTGTTGCTGGAATCAAAGCGCAATACACCATCCTGCGGTCAAACAGCACTAGGCCCACACCCACCACACTGACATAACCCACCATAGTCGCTGGGCTAAAACTTCCTGCTAAATAGCCTTTATGGCATAGCATTGCAGTAAAAATCTGCACACTGAAGATAGGTAAAACATTCTGCGCCCAAGTTCGATCCTTAAACACATGGCAAGGAATAATCAGCAGCAGCATCACAGTTAGCGTAATCAGACTGGTAATTAAGTGCGAGCGCACAATCCCAAGATTAACCCATTCAGAATACTGTGGATGTATCAGGACAAAAATATCCCAACTGATCCAAAACAGGCTCATAAATGCAGCAAGTATCAGTAATAAAATACTTTTTTTGAGTATGGTCCAATTGACGACAATATGATGTTCCCAAGAAAGCTTAAAGCCCCATCCTTTTGTGTCAGTTGACCGATTAAAACGAATCTTCACCATTGGCATGCATCCTTTTATGCAATGAGATTCCGAGTAACTGTAGATCTGTCGTCAAAATACCGAAGAACGATTATTGAAATAACAATAACATCTTTAGAATGAGAAAAAAGTCTAGCTCTGAGCTTTTTAATGCAAATCAGGACGGGAAAAATTCTTTGATAAATCAGCTCTTATCAGAATATCCAATGACTTTTATTTTATGATGACCAAAGGGAATTAAGAATGACAATGGTCAGACATAGCTGACCATTTTTTACACAATTTTATTTTGCTTAGTCACGATCGAGAGCATGCGCAAACTCTGCGATATCTGCCAAAGCTTGCTTTGCCTCAGGGAACCAAGCATTAAACATTTGGAAATTATGCCACATGCCGGTATACAGCTTGAACTGAACTTTGACATCGGCTTTTTCCGCTTTTTCTCTAAAGCGTTTTGAATCATCCAATAGAATTTCTTTAGAGCCGACTTGTACCAAGGTCGGTGGAAGCCCTTTTAAATCATCAAACAACGGTGAAACACGTGGATCATCGGTTTGAATATTATCGCTAAGATAATGATTAATACCTGCCTGTAAGGCCTCAATAGACAACAAGGCATCATGTTTCTGGTTAAAGCGTAGCGATTCACTGGTTAAGGTGAGATCAAGATAAGGCGACATCAGAATCAAGCCACTTGGCATCAGTTCAGGTTGTTGTTTGAGACGCAAACACAGTGCCAAGGCAAGGTTTGCACCACAAGAATCGCCTGAAATAATGATATCTTTCGGTTTAATGCCTTGTACCAATAGTGCTTGATAGACATCAAAAATCGCGTCAATCGCTTCGGGATATGGATGCTCAGGCGCAAGTGGATAATCGACATGAATCACTTGCATTTGAGTACGTGCTGCAATATCGGTCATCAAAGCACGATGCGTGTTTAAACTACCGAGGAAAAAAGCACCACCGTGAATGTGGAAAATCAGTTGTGTGGCCGCAGCTTGGGCTTTAATTTCTTCACCACGCACACCAGCCAAGCGGATTGGGCGGACTTGTACTGTTGGATCTTGGGGAAAGAGACGACACAGTTGATCGAGTAACGGACGTAATGCATTTGGGGCCAAGTTAAATTGGCTGGGTGTCCGAATCGTCGCTTTAAGTAAGGATTCAGTAAAATAATATTTCCAAACAGTAGCAAATTTCATAATTTTTCCATATTGTTAGATCAGTATAGCAATAAGAAAGTTCTTGAAAATAAGCTATGTCTAAGCACGACGATAAAATCTGAAAAAATGTGCACTATGACACTCTTACTCAGGTTATACCAAATAGTCATAATCAAGAATTGCAATATTGATTGAAGTTCTCAATACTTTCAGTTTGAAAGACCCCTTAAGGATATTACAAAAATGAAGAAAATTGCTTTAGCATTTGGATTGCTCGGTTTGACAACTTTTGCCAATGCAGCGGATGCGCTGAATGGCAGTGTTTGGCAGACCATTGATGATGAAACAAAACAGCCAAAGGCGATCGTGAAGTTCACGGAGCAAAAGGATGGAACTCTGACTGCGTCGATTCAAAAGTATTTAGTGGCTGGCCAAGAAAATGCCTGCTCTAAATGTGAAGGAACCTATCACAACAAACCACTCAAAGGTGTCACCATTGTACATAGCCTGAAAAATGTCGGTGGTGTGAATTATGATGGTGGTTCAATTATCGATCCTAAAAATGGTAAAACCTATAAATTGAAAGCTGAAATTATCGAAGGTGGTAAAAAGCTGAAATTACGTGGCTATATTGGTGTCGCTGCTTTAGGTCGTAACCAGACTTGGATTCGTACCAACTAAGCCAGATTTAAATAATAAAAAAAACCGAGTCATGAGACTCGGTTTTTTATTGCCGCTTATTTATAGCATTTAAGCGGATAAAGCTTGATAAGTGGCTTCATCAAAGCCAATCACAAAACCTTGTGGGGTTTGCAGTACAGGACGCTTAATCAGGCTGGGCTGTGCGATCAGGGTGTCAATCAGGTTCTGTTCATTGTTGGTGGCATGTGTTTGCTCATCCACGCTTAATTTGCGCCATGTGGTGCCTTTTTTATTGAGGACTTTATCTGCGCCAATGTCTTTTAGCCAGATCGTTAAAGTGTCTGCATCAATGCCTTGTTTTTTATAATCATGAAATTCGTAATGGATCCCTTTGGCTTGTAATGCATCAAAGGCTTTTTTCATCGAATTACAATTTTTAATACCATAAATTTTGAACATGTGAAAAACCATAGAAAACAATAAAAGATATAAGCTAAAGCCTAACGTAAAAGAAGGGGGATGTACCAGTTGAAATTTTTTATCATGTTGATCGGTCATGTGTATGAAGCAGAAATGACGAAAATGATCATGTGCTTTGAGCAAACCCGCTAAAGACAAATCAAAGCAAGAAAATCTAAGATCTAAAAAAGAGAAAACCCGCATATAATCTTCCTGATTATGCGGGTCTCATTTCAACGTCCAATGTCTCATCCATGCAAATAAACTTAATCTAAGTTTATTTTATCTTCCTACGGCGTCCTATCCCTTTTTGGTCATCCTGACCGCTTCCCTGTGCCGTGAAGCTATAATGCCGTTCTAGAAGTGAAATAAAAATATACAAAAGCGACAAGTTATGTAAGCTAAAGAAGCGGTCAAAGTGAACAAGTGTTCACTTATTCGTGTATTTTATAGTCGATAATCACCGGTGCATGGTCGCTAAACCATTGTTCTTTATACACCCATGCATTTGTTGTGCGTGCTTTCCAGTCTGGAGAGCATGCGTGGTAGTCGATACGCCACCCAACATTTTTCGCACGCGCTTGACCGCGATTTGACCACCATGAATACAATTCTGCTTCAGGGCGAACTTCGCGGAAGCTATCCACATAACCCAACTCATCATAGATATGATCGAGCCAAGCACGTTCATGTGGCAGTACCCCAGAAGATTTCTGGTTGCCTGACCAGTTTTTAATATCGATGCGTTTATGCACGATATTGTAATCCCCACAGACAATGATTGATTTATTTTCATCTCGCCACTGTTTGAGTATTTTGGCGTATTCTTGTAAAAACACGTCTTTGCGTGCTTGCGCTTCGTCACCACTTGATCCTGATGGTAAGTATAACGAGGCAATATGAACAGTTTGTGACAAGCCTAAATCAAATTCAGCGCTGATAAAACGACCTTGGGAATCGGCGAGTTCAAAGCCTAAACCATCTTTTACCGACACGAATGGCAGACGGCTATAAATCGCTGTGCCTGCATAACCTGCGCGTTCAGCAGGGAACAGGTGGGTATACCAGCCTTCGGGTTTAAATTTATCGGTCCATTGTTCATGGGTGATGCGGCTTTCCTGCATACACACCACATCAGCACCCGACTGTTCTAACCATTCGAGCAGGCCTTTGGTGACTGATGAGCGCAAGCCATTTACGTTAATTGAAACGACTCGAAGAATTTTTACATCACTTGGATAGCTATCCTTTGGTATCATACGTCTGTTTAACCTCAATTGAAGAATTTGGAGCACTTTATATGACAACGCCTGTGTCATTTCATCCGCAAGCTTTTATCGAACTCGCATTATCACGTGGAGTGCTTAAATTTGGTGAGTTTACCTTAAAATCAGGCCGTGTCAGTCCTTATTTCTTTAACGCAGGTTTGTTAAACGATGGTGAAGCACTGTCTTTATTAGCGCAAGGCTATGCTGATAAGTTGGTACAGTGTGACAATGTTGGTGTGATTTTTGGTCCAGCGTATAAAGGAATCCCTTTTGTTGCGGCAACAGCTGTGGCATTGTCTCAAGTGCATGGCAAAAGTGTACCGTGGGGCTTTAACCGTAAAGAAGCTAAAGATCATGGTGAAGGCGGTGTGTTGGTGGGTGCATCGGTCGCAGGTCAAAAAGTCTGGATCATTGATGATGTGATCACTGCGGGGACTGCGATTCGTGAAGTCGTGACGATCTTGAAAAATGCAGGTGCTGAAATTGCAGGTGTATTGGTGGCGCTAGACCGCCAAGAACGTGGTCAAGGTCAGCTTTCTGCGATTCAGGAAGTACAAAAAGAACTCGAAATTCCTGTGCATGCATTGATTACCATGAAAGATTTGATGGATTATTTAGATGCAAAAGGCGAAAAAGATGCTTTAGCCAATATGCAGGCGTATCGTGAAAAATATGGCATCTAAGTTTTAGATGTAAAAGAAAAGGAAGCAAAGGCTTCCTTTTTTGTTATAAGGATCTAAGTTTAATTTTTTTTATAAATTGCTGTTTTTTTCTTAAAATAAAATATAAGACCATTCCAAAAAGCATTCCTAATATAATTGAATTTATTCCAAAAATTTTTATATCAGATATTGTAATTAGAAAAGTGAGTATTGCTGGTTCTTGTTCGCCTTTTACACTAAAAGCATCTAAGAAACTATTTATAAGTGTTGATAATAATGCTAAACCAGCTAATGTGATCACAAACTCTTTAGGAAATAAAAATAAAAGTGATGTTATGGTAGCACCTAAAATACCAACCAAGACGTAAAAAAAGCCTGCAATAACAGAAGCGATGTAGCGTTTACTTTTATCTTCATGTACATCAGGGCTTAAGCATAATGCAGCACTTATGGCAGCTAAATTTGTTGAAAATGCCCCAAAAGGTGCAAAAATGGTATTGAAAAAACCAGTTATTCCAACGGCTTGATTTGTAGGGCAAGGATAACCAAATGATTTGATTATGGAGACGCCAACTAGATTTTGAGAAACCATTGTGATAATAAAAAGTGGAATAGTGATATTCCAAATAGAATGAAGGTTGAAAATTGGATTAATAAATATAGGCTTTGTTAATTCAAATGATATTGGTATATTGTTGAGACCTCCTTGGTAAAGGGTGAAAAAAACGCCTATAGTTAATGTTGTTAATATGCTATATCTTGGAACGAATACTTTGCTTAAAAAGTATGAAATAGTCATTGCTATGATTAAACTTGTATTTTTTGAATACATTTCAATTATTTTTAAACAGAAAGGAAGTAATATTCCAGCTAGCATAGCTGATGTAATTGTAGTAGGGATGTGGCTAATTATTTTTTTAAATAATGATGAAAATCCAGCTATTGTAATTAATAGGCCACTTATTATAAATGCTCCGATAGCTTCATTTAAGGTGGTCTGATGGCCATTAATTGCTAAATATGCTGCACCTGGTGTAGACCAAGCAGCAATAAGTGGAATCTTATAATAAAGGGATAGAACTATACTTGATAATCCGAGTGTTAAACCAAGCGCCCAAATCCATGATGCAATTTCTGCTGAATTCGCTCCTAAAGCAGTAGCTGCTTGAAAGACGATAATAATCGAGCTGGTCACACCCACAAGGACTGTAGTGAAACCAGCTGCAAAAGCGGAAACTGAAAAATCTTCGATAAAGCTTTTAATATTCATCTAGATCAAATTTTTTTCGTAAGTTACTTCTGCGTTAGAAGTTGTGTAAAAGTTCATTTTTTCCCAAAACTTATTAGCAATAGCATTATTCTTTTCTACAAAAAGAAAGTAACGTGCTATACCTCTATTTCGAAGCTCTATCTCAAATTTATTGACTAATACTGTTCCTATACCATATCTTCGATAAGCATTATTGATAGCGACATGATTTATTGTAGCTCGGGTTCCTAAAGTTCCACCGATTAGGATAGCTACTATTTGATTAAACTCATTACTTGCTGTAACAATAATAGTATTAGGCTCTTGTATAATTTTTTTAAATTCATCTATAGAACTTTGGGATACGAACGATACTTCTGAATGATGACTAAAAAAATTTACAATATCTTGGGGAGGCATTGTTTTTTCTAAATGATATTTAAAATTATCTTCCTTAGATTTTAGTGGCATAATCGGTCCCCGGTCGAGAAAATGAAACAGCAATAATTTGGCGATATGCATTTTCCTGTGTAGCAGTTGTTGGTGTTACGTAGTGAAGCATTTCTTTATCTAGGAAAAAAGTCGTATCTAATATTTGACTATAAGTGGTTGCTGCTAATTGATTTTTATCCTTGTCAAACAATTGACTTTCCGCACCATTAACGTTTTCTCTTCCCCAGAAATGTACACCACTGTAGGGATAGCCATCTGAATGGATACCTTCTGGTGTGATTTCTAAAGTTTTGTTTTTATATATTTCAATTCTTATTTGATGGATTTGACATTGCCAAATTTCTTTCTTTAGGTTTTCATCTAATAAGCCAGAAAAAATTTCAAAATTAATATCAATTAGTTGCTTTAAAATAGGGTGTTTTATTATTTCGGTCTCGAAATCTCCAAAATGCCTATCTTTTCCCCCTACATATTTATTTAATTCTGTAGATTGATGGTATAGCCTATGCTCAAGTTGGCTAATTTTTTTTGTGACAGGGTCATAGTCAAAGTCACTATATCTTCTGAATCGACGTCCTGAATCTTTTTGCCCAAAATAGATATCCTCTGGCATATTTTCCCAACTTTGACTAAATTCAATGAACTCAAGAAAACCTCCTGAAAGTGAAAATGATTTTCCTGTTACATTAGAAAAGCCAAATTCTTTTATTTCATTAATAACTTTCTCTTTTTCATTGGATTCAATTGATAGCATTATTTTTCTCACATTTGGCTGGTTGTTAGTTTTTTTAATGTTATATATTTTGATGGTTATGTAAAATTTATTTTATCAAGTGGTTGGTTTTTCTATTTGTTTTTTTACGCATAAATCTACTTTTATTGTCATTTTGGGTCTTTTTTGAAAAAAAGGTAAAATTTATTTTTTATGAATAACAATATATTATATTTTCTTTTTGTTAAAAAATAGAAAAATTAATATTTATTTATTTTGGCATTTTCTGTTGAGAATAATTGATTAATATGTTTTTGTATAGGGTGTCAAAGCTTTTGCTGATTTTTTGTGATTAATAATGTGAAATTTAAACCTAAACATTCTGATCTAATATTGCAGGCATCAAGATTTCTTTAGCACAGCTTGCTTTATTAGTTGAAATAATAAAATGAATCGCCTGAATCACATCGGTTAAAGGGATAAGAGAATATTCAGTTTGTTCTAAAACGTTTTGAGTTGGTTTATCAATCTCATATTCACTGGCCAGATAGCCCAAGTTCAGCACACTGACCCCAATCAAGTGCTCACGTAAGATTTCTCGAAGGGATTGCGCAATGCCCCTTAACGAAAATTTGGTTGTGAAGAAAACAAGTTCTTTACCGTTATGGTTATCAACATCCCACGTTGAGCCGATTAGAATGATTTTGGCATTATCGGAGAGTTTGAGATTTTCGATCAATGATTGAATCGCCAATACAACTTGAGTGATTGGCCAAAATAGCACAGGAATAAGAAAGAGCGCGTCTATAAACGTGAATCGGACCATTATTTTTAGTCGTTCCCAGTTAGTATTTTCACAAAAAATATTCGACTATTCCGCTGAGCAATTTTTTATCTCGTCTATATTTTACAAACGAGTACTCATCCATAGATGGGTAAGTTTCCAGCGCTGATCTTTAAATTTAAATTCATAGATAATGGCATCTGAAGGGGCCATTTTAAACATACCAAACCACACCCGGACATGTGTGGGTGAAATAACCTGCCAAAAAACCACTGAGCTTGAAACCTGTCTAGGGTTTAATCCAAACATATTGACTTCAACTTGTTTGGCTGGGGTATTGGAAAGGACAATAGAATCCTTGAGGGACCAGTGTCCTAACTCTTGCATCCCCATATAAGAGGCCAAACTAAAGGGAAGTGAATCCTGAATCTGGTTTGAAAAAGCACTTAAGCTTACTTGCGAATCGGCATCTGCAGGTGCGCAGAACATATTTTGAAAAAGAGAAATTAAGGCCTGATCCTGTTTGATAGCCAGTTGCCCTTTTAATAACGTTGTAAAAGGGGGCGTCTGTTTTCGACAAAATAGTGATTCAATATAAACACCATCGGGGGTGGATGTAACTTGAGTATCTTTTGACTGACCGAATAGTAATGCACCGATATCTTGATAAACGGCCTTTTCTTCTGTACTGATCTTTTTATCTGCAAAACTGTGACTCGATTGCAGTAAAACGATACTGGCAAATACATATTTAAGTGTGCTTTTCATTCAAAATTATCCAATTTAATTAATTGCTTAATGTTTTAGTCTTGTAGGGGGTGCTCATGTAGTTCGATGTAAATTATTTTTCCGGTTGCTTGATCAATCGCAACACTGGCTTTTTCAGTTTCAAATTCTTTGACGTTCCGATGAGGATTGGTATTGGTGTCTTTGTGAGTCTTTAGTTTTTCCGTCACTTCTTTTTCGCTGTCATCACTGAAAAGACCGAGGGGTAACTTGTGTCCTTTATAGTTTGCAAATGAAACCTCTTGATCAGGTAGATATAACTTGATCGAGACAATTTTTTTATTCTTTAACAGCATTTCGATGCCATTTTGAGGAAACATTAAGCTTTGATCATAGAAATCAAGCTTAGGAAATTCGTCATTCCAGAATTGATTGCTGAGCTGGGGCATTTCTTTGGGTTCGAGTTGATGAACAAATAGCTCAAAATTTTTACTTTCTGTTGTTTCACCCAAAAGATCAAAATATTGATCTGGATCATCAATATATTTTGCATTCATACAGGCGGTAGATAGCCCACATAAAAAGAGAATTGGAATTATTCTGTACATCTGCGTTGATCTAATCGTTTTGGAAAGTTGAGCTTATAAGCGGTTATTTCAAGAGCATAGTATACAGAGGTGTCTTTATAAACAAGAGAATATAAAATGATGATGATGCCTGTGACCATGTAGACCAGAATTTAAACATTCTGATCCAACATCGCCGGCATCAAGATTTCTTTAACACAGCTTGCCTTAGTGGTTGAAATAATAAAATGAATCGCCTGAATCACATCGGCCAATGGAATAAGAGAGTATTTAGTTTCTTCTAAAACGTCTTGAGTTGGTTTATCTATTTCATATTCACTGGCCAGATAGCCCAAGTTCAGTACGCTGACACCAATCAAGTGCTCACGTAAGATTTCTCGTAGTGATTGTGCAATACCTCTTAGAGCAAATTTGGTAGCTGAGAAAACAAGCTCTTTACCGTTATGATTATCAACACCCCACGTTGAGCCGATTAGAATGATTTTGGCATTATCGGAGAGTTTGAGATTTTCAATTAATGATTGAATCGACTGGATACATGTGCTGATATTGGTATTGATGATTTGGTTGATTTCAGCAGCAGAGACATCTTCAAAATTATAGTTTTCGCTAAAAGCTTGTTGCTCCCAAATGCCCACATTGTAAATCAGTACATCAAGTTTTTGCTGCCCAATTGCTGTTTTTACATCGCTTACAGCCTGATCTGGTTTGGATAGATCAGCACGAATCCAGTTTAAATTCGGCATTTCTTGTGGTCGGCTGCGAGATACGCCATAGATGGTATCTGTTGGCTTTGGTACAGCCTGAACAATGGCTTTGCCTAAACCTTTACTGACGCCGTATATGAGAAACGTTTTATTTGAGTTATCCATCCATCTATCCATATTTTAGATTAAAAGGTCACTATAAAAGCTCAAGTCGACTTGAGGTCAAGACTTAAACCTATAGTTCTAGAATTCGCTTTGGCATATATATAAACTTATCTTGAAAAGTATGACATCGATGAAAAATATTCTAAAATCACTGAAACTGAAGTAAAAACAGCATTAGCCAATAAAAAAATTGCACTTTAGCCCCGCTTTTGGCAATACCATGTTAGCGGTAGTTGAAATTATTTATTTTTTCCAATATTTGATTTTTTATTGATTCGGTGATTCCAAGCATAGAGTCTATTTGTATCCAACGGTTTTTTAAATTATCCGTTAGTTCGTTTAGACTTTTATCATCATCAAGAATTAAAAATTCAGCAGTTTTATTATTTGAAAACCATTCTTCAATTTCAACATTTCTCATCTTAATGTCGATTGCTTTTTTCGCGTCATTTATTTTAGATATTTTACCAACATGTATACCCCTCAATTCAAAAATTTGATTCCATTCCATTAAGTTGTAATTAATTCTGTGAGTGGTTGTCAAAATGATTTCAGGGTTTATTTTGTCAATAATTTCAATGAGGTTTTTTCGAGAGTTTTCATTGAATTTATAGAATTTGTCTTCTAGGAACTCTGGTTTTTTCCAAGAAGGAGAAGTTTCCAAAACTCCATCTATGTCAAGAAGTAAAATCATTATGAAAATTGGTACTTTGTAATTTCCATTAACTATAACATGACCCAATTCATTACTTTCAAGGTCGAATAAATTTTTGCCTATATATCCATATCAAAATTTTTATCTAATTTCTCATTTAACATAAAATCTCTTATCCGAATTATACATCCTCACACTTTTTACATTCCAACATCACCCCTAATTTCTCTCTACGCCCTTGTTCGGTTAACACCCAAGAGCGATTCTGCCAAGGTGGGTCATGACGCACATGTTGCCCATGCCCACAGGCGAGATCAGCAACCCAATGTCCTTCCTCATCGAGATGAAAACCGACAATGGCTTGCTGCATTTAATTTTCCAGACTCTCGAGTTTAGATTGTTCCAAACCCTTTAAAAAACGATGGCAAAGATTATGAATCGCCACTAGATCATTCGGTTCCATACCCAACGAGCAGGCGAGCTTAAACGGAATGAGGGTAATTTCATCTTTTGCAGTCAGTGCTTTTTTCAGTAAGATAACTTTTTTCATCCGCTCATCTTCTTTGACCGCAACACGCTTTAAAAACTGTTTTTCTTCGAGTTTTTTAATAATCGGTGTCAACGTTCCTGAATCAAAAAAAGTCTTTTGCCCGATTTCAGACAACATCACATTGTCCTGTTCATACAAAGCCAGCAATACAATAAATTGCGGATAGGTCAGATCATATTCCTGCAGCAAAGGGCGATACTGGCGAATCATCGCATTGGTCGCGGAATACATGGCAAAACACACTTGGTTATCCAAAAATGAAACGTCAGCCATGATGATCTGTCCTCGACTCGGTTGTTGAACATTCAGTATAAATTGGATTGCTTTAAAAGTACATTGTGCATAATAAACTTGCGCACAAGATGGTTGTGTGCAATATTAAATAAGCAAGCTGAATGATTCAGCAAATTATTATGAGCCATTCCACCATTGGATAGATGAGAGAACACTTATGAGCAAGATTTATGATTTTCAGGCTGAACTGTTAGAAGGCGAACAAAAGAACCTTGCGGATTACCAAGGCAAAGTTTTATTGGTGGTGAACACGGCCAGTCAGTGTGGCCTAACACCACAATTTGAAGGTTTGGAAAAGTTATATCAGGACTATCAACAACAAGGGCTGGTGATTCTTGGTTTTCCATGTAACCAATTTGCCAACCAAGATCCATCCAGCAATGAAGAAATTGGCAGCTTCTGTCAACGTAACTATGGCGTATCTTTCCCGATGTTTGCCAAGGTCGATGTGAATGGCCCAACCGCACATCCCTTATATCAATACCTCACTTCTGAAGCCAAAGGTTTATTAGGCAGCAGCATTAAATGGAACTTCACTAAGTTTCTGATCAATCAAAACGGTGAAGTGGTCAAACGCTATGCCCCAATCACCAAACCTGAAAAAATTGCCAAAGATATTCAAAAGCTTTTGCGATAAATAGCCTAGAAAATGAGGAAGATGGAAATAACTGGTCTACGATGCATCCACTGGTGATTTCCTCATCCGAAACAAATTAAATCATAAAGCTGAATATTTTTAATATGTTGTAATTAATTGAACGAAATAGATTTTTTAATCTTTAAGATTTATACAACTTGTTTCACGATTGACCGCAAACTTCGCTATACTTTTTGCCAAGATTAAAAATACGAGCGTCAGAATATGCGTGTACTGGTGGTGATGGACCCGATTGAAACTGTGAATCTCAAAAAAGATTCAACCATGGCAATGTTATGGGCGGCCAGCCGTCGCGGACATGAATTGGGTTATGCATTACAGCACGATTTATATATCGATCAAGGTAAAGCCTTTGGCCTGATCTCACCGCTGAAAGTATTTGAAGACTATAACCATTACTATGAGTTGGGCGAGCAGCGCAAAGAATCGTTGGCGGATTACGATGTGGTGTTGATGCGTAAAGACCCGCCATTCGACATGAACTTTGTCTATACCACTTATATTTTGGAACAAGCCGAGCGTGAAGGGGTGTGGATTATCAATAAACCACAATCGCTACGTGACTGTAATGAAAAGCTGTTCGCGACCCAATTCCCAGAACTACAAGTACCAACCTTGGTGACCTCACAACAAAGTCTGATTCGTGAATTTATCAAAGAACATGGCGATGTAATTGTGAAGCCTTTGGATGGCATGGGCGGCATGGGGATTTTCCGCCTATACCAAGATGGCGTGAACATTGGTTCAACCTTGGAAATGCTCACTGAAATGGGCACGCGTCCAATCATGGCGCAACGCTATATCCCTGAAATTGTCGAAGGTGATAAACGCATCTTGTTGGTCAATGGTGAGCCGATTCCATATTGCTTGGCGCGTATTCCGCAAAATGGTGAAGTGCGGGGGAACTTAGCCGCTGGTGGTTTAGGTCAGGCCCGTCCACTGACTGAAAATGATAAATTGATTGTGGCAAAAGTCGGTCCATTCCTGCGTGAAAAAGGGCTGGTCTTTGTTGGTTTGGATGTGATTGGCAATTATGTGACTGAAATTAACGTTACTAGTCCAACCTGTATCCGTGAGATTGATGCACAGTTTGGGACGTCAATTGCCGATGATCTTTTTGATGTTTTAGAAGCTGGTCGTAAAAACTAAAAAGTTGTATTTTTGACCGAATTGCCCGTTTGAATGTCAGCATAATTGGCAGGCAAACGGGCTTTTGTATATCGGCAGAACCTTGTTTTTAACAAAGAATCGAAAAAAGCACAGCTTTCTGTTGTAAACAGGTGAAATTCGCTTTTCGTGAATGAAGCTTTAGGATTAAAATAACTGCCGAAAACAATAGACGATAACCTTCTTTTTTGAGTTGAAGAATTACACCGTGACCAATTCCCCACAAAACAAACCTAAACATGTCATGATGATGGCCGCTGGTACAGGTGGACATGTTTTTCCTGCACTTGCTGTTGCTAGACAACTGCAACAAGAGGGCTGTCAGGTCTCTTGGCTGGCAACTCCGACAGGAATGGAAAATCGGTTACTCAAAGATCAAAATATTCCGATTTATCAGATTGATATTCAAGGTGTACGCGGTAATGGCCTGTTACGTAAAATCAGTGCACCGTTTAAAATTTTAAAAGCGACTTTAAGCGCTATGCGCTATATGAAACAGCTCAAGATTGATGCTGTGGCGGGTTTCGGTGGTTATGTGGCAGGCCCAGGTGGTTTGGCTGCACGTTTACTCGGTATTCCTGTCGTGATTCATGAGCAAAATGCGATTGCAGGCTTTACCAACACTCAATTGGCACGTATTGCCAAGACCGTATGTCAGGCATTTCCAAATACCTTCCCAAACAGTGATAAAGTCGTGACCACCGGCAATCCGGTACGTGCGGAAATCACTGCGATTTTGAATCCTTCTTGGCGCTATCAAACTCGCGAACAAGAACAACTGCCATTGAATGTTTTGATTGTGGGTGGTTCACTGGGTGCACAGGCACTGAATGAGCGTTTGCCTGAGGCCTTGAAAAAGGTCACTGTGCCGCTGCAGGTATTTCATCAATGCGGTCAAAACAAGCAAGATGCCACGCGTGCACTGTATCAAGATGCCCCTGCCAGTTTGAATATTCAGGTTGAACCTTTTATTCAGGATATGGCCAAGGCTTATAGTGAAGCTGATTTGATTATTTGTCGTGCCGGTGCTTTAACGGTAACAGAAGTGGCAACCGCAGGTTTGGCTGCAATCTTTGTTCCTTTACCGATTGCGGTAGATGACCACCAAACCGCAAATGCGAAATTTTTGGCCAATGCAGGTGCTGCCAAGATTTGCCAGCAAGCAGACATGACACCTGCTGTTTTGGATGAGTTGTTAGCAACCTTATTAAATCGCCAACTCCTGTCTGAAATGGCAGTTAAAGCACGTCAACAAGCACAACCGAATGCAACACAGCATGTGGTTGATCTGATTAAAAAATTGTAATTCGAGTTTATCTATGTCTCCTACAAATCCAAGCCAAGCCAAAAAGCTGATTAAAGTGCCAGAAATGCGCCGTATTAAAAATATCCACTTTGTTGGTATTGGTGGTGCGGGGATGTGCGGTATTGCCGAAGTATTGAGTAACCAAGGTTATAAAATTTCAGGCTCAGACATTAAAGCGTCGAAAACCACGGCTCAACTCGAAGCCAATGGGATTAAAGTATTTATTGGTCATTCAGCTGACAATATTAAAAATGCCAATGTACTGGTGGTGTCGACGGCGATTGATCCTGAAAATCCAGAAATTAAAGCAGCCATTGAACAACGTACCCCGATTGTACGCCGTGCGGAAATGTTGGGTGAGTTGATGCGTTACCGCCACGGGATTGCGGTTGCCGGAACACATGGTAAAACCACAACGACAAGCTTATTGACCACCATGTTGGCAGAAGAAAACCTTGATCCGACTTATGTGATTGGCGGTTTGCTGAATAGTACGGGTGTAAATGCTGCATTGGGCGAAAGCCGTTTTATCGTGGCAGAAGCGGATGAGTCAGATGCCTCATTCTTGTATTTGCAACCGATGGCTGCGATCGTGACCAATATCGATGCGGATCATATGGATACTTATGAGGGCAGCTTTGATAAGTTAAAAGATACCTTTATTCAGTTCTTACATAACTTGCCATTCTACGGCTTGGCTGTGGTTTGTGGCGATGATGCCAATATTCGTGAGATTCTGCCACGTGTTGGTCGTCCAGTCTTAACCTATGGTTTTGCTGAAGACAATGACATCCGTGCGGTGGATGTTGCACAAGAAGGTATGCAGTCGCATTTTACCGTATTGCGTAAAGACCGTGAGCCATTGCGTGTCACCATTAATCAACCTGGCTTGCATAATGTCTTGAATGCATTGGCTGCGATTGGTGTAGCAACTGATGAAGGCGTGTCTGATGGCGCGATTTGCCGTGCCTTAGAAGGTTTTAGTGGTGTCGGTCGTCGCTTCCAAGTTCAGGGTGAATTTGAGGTTGATGAAGGCTTGGTGAAATTGGTGGATGACTATGGTCACCATCCAAAAGAAGTTGAAGCAACCATTAAGGCAGCGCGTGCCAGCCATCCAGACCGTCGTTTAGTGATGCTGTTCCAGCCGCACCGTTTTAGCCGTACCCGTGATTGTTTTGATGACTTTGTTGATGTGTTATCACAAGTGGATCAGTTGTTATTACTGGAAGTTTATCCAGCAGGTGAAAAGCCGATTGTGGGTGCTGATAGTCGTGCTTTGGCGCGTAGTATTCGTCTACGTGGTGATGTTGAGCCGATTTTGGTTGATCCAGTGGAAGGCAATTTACCGAACGTTTTACAAAAAGTGTTACAAGCAAATGACCTGTTATTAACACAAGGCGCGGGTAACGTTGGCGCAATTTCGGTAGAATTGGCTCAGCATCGCTTGTATGCCAAATAATTTTGTTTTGTGAATATTAAAAGTTTTAAGGATATAAACGTGTCAAATGCTGCAAAATTCGGCAAAGTTGCTGTGTTGTTTGGTGGGAAGTCGGCTGAGCGTGCTGTGTCATTGGACAGCGGTCAAGCTGTTTTAGAGGCGTTATTACGTTCGGGCGTTCAGGCAGAAGCATTTGACCCACAAGATCGTAGTGTGACTGAATTGGTTGCTTATGATCGTGCTTTTATCGTATTGCATGGTCGTGGTGGTGAAGATGGTCAGATCCAAGGTGTATTGGAGTGGTTAAACCTTCCTTATACTGGTACGGGTGTGCAAGGTTCAGCGATCGGCATGGATAAAGTCAAAACCAAGCAAATCTGGCAAGGCAGTGATTTGCCAACAGCACCTTATCGTATTGTCACTAAAGATACCGATCTTGATGCAGTAATTGCTGAATTGGGCTTGCCAGTAATTATCAAACCTGTACATGAAGGCTCAAGTGTCGGCATGAGTAAGGTTGAAAAAGCTGAAGACTTTGCTGCAGCGATTGAGAAAGCCACGCAGCATGATGCAGTGGTGATGGCAGAAAAATGGATCACAGGTCGTGAATTCACCATTTCATTCTTGAATGGTCAGCCATTACCGGTGATTCGTTTACAACCACCCGCAGACGTTGCCTTCTATGACTATGAAGCAAAGTATCAGCGTAATGATGTGGAATATGGCATTCCTTGTGGTCTAAGCGAGTCAGAAGAGAAAAGCTTACAAGCATTGTGCTTACGTGCTTTCCAGGCGGTCGGTGCTGAAGGCTGGGGTCGTATTGATGCGATGCAAGACGAGCAAGGTGCCTTCTGGTTGTTGGAAGTGAATACTGTTCCGGGAATGACCAGTCACTCTTTAGTGCCAAAAGCAGCGCAAGCTGTAGGTTATAGTTTTGATCAGCTCTGTGTTGCAATTTTAGAGCAAACCTTAGCTACGTCGGCTTAACGATTTATGGCTCAGCTTCCTGCCTCGATGCGCCGTAAAACGCGGCCAGCCATTAGCTCGATTCACGAGAAACCGCCTTCGCCTAAACAAAAAATGGTGAATGCGGGCGGTTGGATCTTGCTGGTGATTGCGTTTGCTGTTTTGGGATTGGGTTTGTTTGGCTTATATAAAGTCATGACCGATGCAAGAGCGGCGCAGTTGCAGGTGGTTGGAACCAATTCTGATATTGAGAACCAACAGTTGGTTCAATATCTGAGTCCAATTATTAAAGATAACTATTTCACTTCAGATTTAGAACAAATTCGAGATCAAGCGTTAAAAGTGTCATGGGTTGATCGTGTGGTAGTGTCACGGGCTTGGCCAAATGCAATTCGGGTACGGGTGATGCCGCGCCATGCGATTGCACGTTGGGGAACAGGGCGTTTGCTCAGTGACAATGGCGATGTATTTAGTGAGGCCGTGCCAACCGCACATCCAAACTTGCCGCTTTTACATGGGCCAGCCAGCCAATCCAAAATGATGATGCGTCGCTATAATGAAATTAATCAGTTATTTCATCCAGCGAATTTGAGATTAAAAGAATTGTATTTAACCGAGCGTATGACGTGGTTCATGCAGTTTGATTCGGGCTTACGGATTATTGTAGACCAAGATCAGACCATGAATAAGCTGCAACGCTTAAGCCATTTGGCACAAACGGATTTAAAACCTGTATGGTCAAAAATCACGGCAATTGATTTGCGTTATCGGAATGGTCTTGCCATTCAGTGGAAAAACGCATCTCCGCCGAAGATTGTCAACGGTCAGTTAGTTGTAACGATTGATGACACAAGCCTTGCAGGGGCAATTCAGGCAAAGCCATAATACGTGGCTTAAAATAAAGGGCAATCGTCCTAAACAACACTAAAGATATGGTATTGAAGTAATGAGTGAAGCTGTTCCCTCAGTTGTTGCGATTGATATTGGGACTCATAAAGTCTCAGTTTTGATTGGTAAGATCCATGCACCAGATAAGATCCAAGTCATTGGCATGGCAACTGCTCGCAACCGAGGTATGGTTAAAGGCAAGATTGTTAGCTTAGACAAGGTCATTGCGGCGATTAAGAATGCGGTATCCGAAGCCGAGGATATGGCTGAGTGTCGTATTCATAGTGCGTGGGTGTCGATTCCAAGTACTGAATTACAAAGTTTTTATGCCTCAGGCCGTACGCCTGTTGCCAACCACGATCATATTATTACGACAAATGAAGTGGTGCGTGCGCTAGAGTTGGCCAAAGCCAGTCATGTCTCGCCAGATTACTATCTTGCCAGTGCTGTGCCATTGGGTTTTGAGTTGGGTGATTCAGCGGAATGGGTACAAAACCCAGTCAATATGTCGGCGCATAGTATGACGGGGCATTATCAGTTAATGATGATGCCGATCAGTACCATGCAAAACCTTGATCGTGCCATGAAAGGGGCGAATATCGGGGTGGAGAAAATGGTGGTGTCTTGCTTGGCAACCGCTGAAGCGAGTCTGCTCAAAGACGAAAAAGAATATGGCGTGTGTCTGGTTGACATCGGTGCAGGTATTACCAATATCGCGGTGTATCTGGATGGCCGTTTGGCTTTAGCACGGACCTTGCCGCGTGGTGGTGAGAATGTGACGCGTGATATTGCTGCCGTTTTGCAGACCACCACGGAAGAAGCGGAACGCATCAAGATTTTACATGGTTGTGTTGATTTGAGTGTGGTGAAACCTGATCACATGATTCAGGTGCAGGGGATTGATGGTACGCAAACCATCAGTCGTATTGAGCTTGCAGAAATCATCATTGCGCGTTATGAAGAAATCTTTACTTTAATCCGTGAAGAATTGGAACATAGCGGTGCGATTCATGGTCTCTATCATGGTGTGGTCCTCACAGGCGATTCTTGTCAAATTGAAGGTATGGTGAATTTGGCACGTCGAATGTTGGGGGTGTCTGCGCATTTGGGCAACCCGCCATTACAGGTTTATGCAGATGATCAACATTTAGCTGCATTGCGTCGTTCAATGTACGCAACTGCATCTGGCTTGTTGATGTTTAGCCAAAGTGATTTGCAAGATACGGTTGAAGAGCCAGAAGAAGCAAATGATCGTAGTTTTGTTGATCGTGTTGCCAATGGTTGGAATGCATTAAATAGCAAATTAAAGGCCATCTTTTAAGTTGTAGTTATTTTTGGGAAAATTTGTTAGGAAGTTGTTCTAAATCAGCCACTGTACTTGACAAGCTAGCGATTATTGAACAGCATCCTAAACATCAGTTGTTTAAAAATCAGGGCAGTAACGGGCTGAAGTAACTGCCATTAATATTAGGAAATCTAAAGGTCATGGCCTCATTTGAATTTATAGAAGATGAACTAGACAATGGCAACGGTCAAGCCCGTTTCACAGTATTTGGCGTTGGTGGTGGTGGCGGTAATGCCGTGCAGCACATGGCGCAATCTGATATCCAAGGTGTAAAGTTCGTTTGTGCAAATACAGACAAACAAGCATTGGATAGCATGAACGCTCCATTCAAAATTCAATTGGGTGAACAAAGTACACGTGGTTTAGGTGCAGGCGCGAATCCAGAAGTGGGTCAAATCGCAGCGGAAGAAAGTCGTGAAGTGATTCGTCAGCATCTTGAAGGTACTGACATGGTGTTTGTCACTGCCGGCATGGGTGGTGGTACAGGTACAGGTGCTGCACCAGTGGTTGCAGAAGTTGCTAAAGAGATGGGTATCCTGACCGTAGGTGTGGTGACTACACCATTCAACTTTGAAGGCCGTCGTCGTCAAAAGTCTGCTGAAAAGGGTATTGATGCCTTAGAAGCACATGTTGATTCATTGATCATCATTCCAAACCAGCGCTTACTCAGCGTTTATGGTGATATTTCAATGAAAGATGCCTATAAAAAGGCAGATGATGTGTTGCTGAATGCAGTACGTAGTATTTTTGATCTTGTGGTAAACCGTGGTCATATTAACCTTGACTTTGCTGACTTGAAAACAGCGATGAGTACACGTGGTTATGCCATGATGGGTGCTGGTTTAGGTCGTGGTGAAGATCGTGCTCGCCAAGCTGCTGAGCAAGCAATCCGTAGCCCATTGCTTGATAATGTGAATATTATTAATGCAAAAGGTGTATTGATTAACATTACGGGTGGGGATGATATTACCCTGCGTGAAACTGAAATCATTACGGATGTCGTCAACCAGATCGTTGATTTGGATGAAGGTGAGATCTTCTATGGTACGGTATTTGATCCGGATGCGCGTGATGAGCTTCGTGTGACTGTTATCGCAACTGGCTTAACGCGTAATGCAAGTGAAGTTGATCAGAAAAGACGTGCTGTAGTTTTACATGCACCGTCTGCTCAAGCAGCTCAGCAACCTGTTGATGAAGATGATGTTCCTGCGATCAGCAAACGTGCAAATACGGATGCACCAGTCGGCGCAACGGCAAGTTCTACGCCACGTTCATCGCCAATGAGCATTCAAGACTATCTGAAAAATCAACAGCGTAAATAATAAAATCATATATTTAGAGAAAGGGGGTAAGTAATTACCCCCTTTTTTATTTTTTTAAAATGGCAAAATATGCTAAGTTATATCGGTTTTTGCAAATGAAGTTGGTATGGCATGTTGAAACAACGTACTCTCAAACGTGTGGTGAAAGCGAGCGGTATTGGTCTGCACAGTGGTCAAAAGGTGCTGATTAATTTTGTTCCACATCATATTGATGGAGGTATTGTCTTTCGCCGTATCGACTTAAATCCCCCGATTGACCTTCCCGCCAATGCTTTATTGATTCAAGAAGCCTTTATGTGCTCGAATCTGGTCCGTGAAGATATCAAAGTCGGTACGATTGAGCATGTCATGAGTGCGATTGCAGGACTGGGAATTGATAATCTGATTGTTGAAGTCTCTGCATCCGAAGTACCGATTATGGACGGCAGTGCAGGACCTTTTATTTATTTATTGATGCAAGGTGAATTGGCGGAGCAAGACGCGCCAAAGAAGTTCATTCGCATTTTAAAGCCTGTTGAGGCTTTAATTGACGACAAGAAGGCCATTTTTTCACCACATTCAGGTTTTCAGCTGAACTTTACCATCGATTTTGATCATCCTGCCTTTGCCAAAGAATATCAATCAGCCACGATCGACTTCTCGACGGAAACTTTCGTCTACGAAGTGAGTGAGGCGCGAACTTTTGGCTTTATGAAAGATTTGGACTATTTAAAAGCCAATAATCTGGCTTTAGGTGCGAGTCTTGAAAATGCGATTGGTGTTGATGACACAGGTGTGGTCAATGAAGAAGGTTTACGCTTTGCCGACGAGTTTGTACGTCATAAAATTCTAGATGCGGTCGGAGACTTATATTTGCTTGGACATCAAATTATTGCCAAGTTTGATGGCTATAAATCAGGGCATGCGCTGAACAATCAGCTATTACGCAATGTTCAAAACGACCCAAGCAGCTATGAAATTGTAACATTTAATAACGAGAGTGATTGTCCAATTCCTTATGTGAGTGTGACATAAGTCATTGTCTTTTATTGCCTATGTTATATTATAACAAATGAATATGAGAATTTTGTCACATAAAAAGAGTGTGTATTCCAACACTTAATATATGAAGTTTACTTTTTATTGCTTGCCAAACGTAGTAAAGCTTGGCTAAGCTTAGGGTCGCTCACATATTCAGCGGCGCTGCGCAATTGCTCTTGGGTCTCTGATGTTAGTGTTTTTGTTGGGGGAGAGGGTTCACGAGAGACAACTGTTTTGTTTCTTAACCGAACTTGAATTTTTCGTAATTCCTTGAGTCCTTCGAGCTGAGCTAACTGCGCAACATAGTGGCTTTGTAAATAGCTGAGTTGACTAATCATTGCTTGATTTTCACCAGTGATGATCAACACACCATGTTGATAACAAACAACCTGCCATTGCTCTGGTTGGGGCAGTAAAGGTTGAATAATTTTCGTAAGTTGTTTCCATTGTGTGACTTGCGTCGTCAGAAACGTTAAGTTTCCAGTTTTTATGTGTTGTCCTTTCTGTTGGAAAACGTTGTTAGGGTCAGACATAGAACTTCCTCGGAGGTGATGTGTCCATCTTAAGCGTTTGCTTCAGCTGTTATCAAGGAACAGATGATAAAGGAACGTTTGAAGGACGGTTTCAAGAGGTTTTTTATGCATCATACGCGTCGTATTTTACTCGCATTTTCGTTGGCTGCTTCAGCTGCTTCGGTTGCTTTCGCAGATTATCAGAACATTGGTCAAGCCACAGGTGATGACCGCTTAGAGCAATTATCAAAAACCTTAGCTCAAGGTTCTTATACTCATTCTGCTGATATGGATCTGCCAGCCGTATCGAATGTCTCAGTTAAATTACGTGAAAAAACCATTGAATTGAACAATGCAACGATTGAGAAGAAATATGGTCGTTCAGCGATTTCATCTCAAGACAACGCCCCTTCATTCTCTGCAAACACAGGTTATTCTTGGTTAGTGAGTCATCCATTGCAAGAAGGTCGAGTCAGCTCTTCTTGGGGTAACCGCACCCTATTAGGTTCAACACGTCATCACTCTGGTGTTGATCTTGCTGCACCCTCTGGTACGCCAATTTACTCAACTGGCCCTGGTGTCGTGACGAAGTCGGGTTGGGGTACAGGCTATGGTCAGTATGTCGAGATTGATCATGGTAATGGCTATATCACTCGTTATGCCCATGCATCACGTTTAATCGTGAATGCGGGTGATCGCGTCAGTGCTGGTGAGCATATTGCCAATGTCGGTTGTACAGGTCGTTGTACTGGACCACATTTACACTTTGAAGTTGTAAAAGATGGCCAACGTAAAAATCCATCAACTTACTTAGCAATGTTGCCTTAATGTAATTTGTTAACAGTTGTATATAAATATTCAAAAAAATCGCCTTTATTGGCGATTTTTTATGTGTTTTGTTTCATTTAGGTCAATGACTATTTTGTCAGAAAATAATAAGGCGTTTTGCATTCATCTGGGGCAATAGTTCTATCACAGCAAAACATGATAAAAATAGGGTCGACAAATAACTTAAGGGAAAAGGTGAATTGTATGGCGTTTTATGGCGACTCTGACGCGCAAGAAACCCAAGAATGGCAAGAAGCATTTGATTCAGTATTACAACATATGGGCACGGAACGTGCTGCCTTCTTACTAGAAAAACTCTATCAACGGGCAATTGCGAAACATGTGCCAATCCAGCGCTTAAATACACCTTACCTCAACACCATTTCAGTTGAAGAGCAACCAGCGATGCCTGGTGATCAGGATATGGAACGCCGTATCCGTGCATTGATTCGCTGGAATGCTTTAGCGATGGTATTACGTGCCAATAAAACAGGCGATGACCTCGGTGGTCACCTTGCAAGTTTCGCATCATCTGCAACTTTGTATGATGTGGGCTTCAACCATTTCTTCCGCGCAAACAGCAATAACTTTGGCGGTGATATGATCTATTATCAGGGTCACTGTGCTCCTGGTATCTATGCACGTTCGTTCTTGGAAGGGCGTTTAACTGAAGATCAATTAAATAATTTCCGCCGTGAAGTGGGTGGCAATGGTCTTCCGAGTTACCCGCATCCCTATTTAATGCCGGACTATTGGCAGTTCCCAACCGTATCGATGGGTTTGGGTCCAATTATGTCGATTTACCAAGCACACATTCAAAAGTATTTGATGAATCGTGGTTTGATCAAAGAAGAAGATCGTAAAGTCTGGGCTTATCTTGGCGATGGTGAGATGGATGAGCCAGAAAGTACGGGTGCAATTTCACTTGCTGGTCGTGAAAAGCTTGATAACCTCATTTGGGTGGTGAACTGTAACTTACAGCGTCTCGATGGTCCTGTACGCGGTAACGGTAAAATTATTCAAGAATTAGAATCTTTATTCCGTGGTGCGGGCTGGCGTGTGATTAAAGTGGTGTGGGGCCGTCATTGGGATCCACTCCTTGCTCAAGATAATTCAGGCGCTTTAAAAGCGGTCATGGACGAAACAGTTGATGGTGAATATCAGCGCTATCAAGTAAAAGGTGGTGCATATACCCGTGAGAAATTCTTTGGCAAGTATCCAGAAGCTGCGGAACTGGTCAAAGATTTAAGTGATGAAGATATCGATAATCTTAACCGTGGTGGTCATGATCCGTACAAAGTTTTTGCTGCCTATGCAGAAGCAATGAAAGCCAAAGGTCAACCCACCGTTATTCTTGCGAAAACGGTTAAAGGTTACGGTCTGTCTGAGGAAATTGAAGCGGTGAACAAAACTCACCAAATCAAAAAAATGCAGATCGACTCTTTGAAATATGTACGTGACCGTTTTAACCTGCCATTTACAGATGATAAGTTAGAAGAACTCCCATTCTACCGCCCAAGTGAAAACTCTCCAGAAATGAAGTATATGAAGGCGCGTCGTGAAGCATTAGGGGGTTACCTACCAGCACGTCGTCGTGAGAGTGACACTTTAGCGATTCCTGAACTCTCTGTATTTGATGCTGTATTAAATGGTTCCGGTGGTAAAGAACAATCGACCACGATGCTGATGGTGCGTTTAATTGCGGCTTTACTGAAAGAAAAAGCAATTAAAGACCGCGTCGTACCAATCGTCCCAGATGAAGCGCGTACTTTTGGTTTAGAAGGGATGTTCCGTCAGCTCGGTATTTATGCCGCTCACGGTCAAAAATATACTCCGGAAGACCAAGAACAGTTAATGCATTACCGTGAAGCAAGTGATGGTCACATGCTTCAAGAAGGCATTAACGAAGCGGGTGCGATGAGTGCATGGGCTGCGTTGGCAACCAGTTATTCAACCAATAACTTGCCGATGATTCCAATGTACATGTACTACTCAATGTTTGGTTTCCAACGCATTGGTGATATTGCATGGGCTGCTGGTGATGCACAGGCACAGGGTTTCTTGCTTGGTGCGACTGCTGGCCGTACCACATTGAACGGTGAAGGTTTACAGCACCAAGATGGTCATTCACATATCTTGGCGAACACTATTCCAAACTGTGTATCTTATGATCCATGTTTTGGTTATGAATTGGCTGTGATCGTACACGATGGTTTACAACGGATGTATGTGAACCAAGAGCGAGTGTTCTATTACTTAACCGTAATGAACGAAAACTACGAGCATCCTGCAATGCCAGAAGGCGCTGAGGAAGGCATTAAACGTGGTATGTACTTGTTCGAAAAAGATGAAAAAGCAACGGTTCAATTACTGGGATCAGGTGTCATTCTGCGTGAAGTGATTAAAGCGGCGAAAATCTTGCGTGATGAATATCAGATTCACTCAAACGTGTGGAGCGTAACCAGCTTCAATGAGTTGTCACGTGATGGTATGGCATGTGAAGAATACAACCGCCTACACCCACTGACTGAAGATGTGAAAGAATCTTGGGTATCTAAACAGTTACGTGGAACAGAAGGTATCGTCGTTTCTGCGACAGACCATATGCGTGCGTACAGCGAACAGATCCGTGCATATCTTCCGGATGGTCGTCCATTTGTTGCATTAGGTACAGATGGTTACGGTCGTTCAGATACACGTGCCAACTTACGTAGTTTCTTTGGGGTTGATGCTGCACATATCGTGGTTGCGACATTGAAAAAATTAGCGGATGAAGGCGAAGTAGACGCACGTTTAGTCAAAGATGCAATTTCTAACTTTGAGTTAGATACGGACCGTCCAGTGGCGTGGGCGCCACAAGCGCATCCAGAAGTTCAGGCCGTTGCTGAATACAATGAAACGCAAACAGGTGAGGGGAAATAATCATGCAAATCCAAGCACCTGATATTGGCGTAGATAAAGCACTGGTTGCAGAAATCTTAGTCAAAGTAGGCGACCATGTTGCAGTTGACGATAGTCTTCTGGTTCTAGAATCAGATAAGGCAACGGTAGAGGTACCAAGTACTGCGGCAGGTATCGTGAAAAGTATTCTGGTTCAACAGGGCGATGAAGTCACTGAAGGTGTCGCACTCATTGAATTAGAGTCTGAGTCTGCTGCTGAATCACCTGTGAACGAAGCACCGAAAGCCGAAGCAAAACCTGTGGCAGCTGAAACAAAAGCGCAACCAGTTGCTGCTCCAGCAGCGACTTCAAGCCAGATTGTGGATGTAAAAGTTCCAGATATTGGTGTAGAAAAAGCGTTGGTTGCAGAAGTGTTGGTCAAAGTGGGTGATCAGATTGAACCTGAACAAAGTATTGTTGTGGTTGAATCTGACAAGGCAACTGTAGAAGTACCAAGCTCGGTTGCAGGTGTGGTTGAAGCCATTCAAATCAAAGAAGGCGATAGCATTAAGGAAGGCGTGGTCTTGATTCAGGTCAAGACTGCGAGTTCGGCTGCTGCACCAGAACCACAAGCAGCACCCGCTCAAACAGAAGCGCCAGTAGTAACAACAGAAGCACCAACTGCAACGAATACCTCAACAGGTAATGTTGAAATTGAAGTGCCTGATCTAGGTGTAGAAAAAGCACTTGTTTCAGAAATTCTGGTCAATGTGGGTGATCGCGTCGAAGCGCAACAAAGCTTATGCGTGGTTGAGTCGGACAAGGCATCGGTTGAAGTGCCAAGCTCGGTAGCGGGGATTGTGAAAGCGATTCATGTTTCTGCCAATCAAGAAGTGCGTCAAGGCGTGGCTTTGGCAACGATTGAAGTGAGTGGTCAGGCTGCTGCTCCAGCATCTGCACCAAAAACTCAAGCTCCTTCTGCACCAGTAACAACGACAGCGCAAGCAAAACCAACGGCAACTGTGACAGCGGCACCAACTGAACCTGCACAAGCTGAGAAGTTGACTAAACAGCAAGAAGCAGACAATGCCAAAGTCTACGCGGGTCCAGCCGTGCGTAAACTGGCACGTGAGTTAGGTGTGGTTCTTGGACAGGTCAAAGCATCAGGTGAGCACGGTCGTGTGATGAAGGACGATGTCTTTGCCTATGTGAAAACACGTCTGACCGCACCACAACCCGCCGCTGCCCCACAAGCTGCAGCAGTGGCTTCAGGCTTACCAAAGTTGCCAGACTTTAATGCATTTGGTGGCGGTGAAGTGAAAGCGATGACGCGTTTACAGCAAGTGTCTGTACCGCAATTGTCATTGAATAATTTCATTCCACAAGTGACACAGTTTGACTTGGCGGATATTACCGAGCTTGAAGGGTGGCGCGGTGAACTGAAAGATGGCTTTAAAAAGCAAGGTTTGAGCTTAACTATTTTGGCCTTTATTGCCAAAGCGGTTGCACATTTGTTAAAAGAAGAGCCGTACTTTGCTGGGCATTTGGCTGATGATCAGAAGTCAGTGTTGTTGCGTAACGAAATTCATATGGGTATTGCAGTTGCGACTCCAGATGGCTTAACAGTGCCTGTATTGCGTAATCCGGATCAAAAATCAATTAAGCAGATTGCAGCAGAATTGGCTGAACTCAGCCAAAAAGCCCGTGATCGTAAATTGTCACCGAAAGATCTACAAGGTGCCAACTTTACCATTACCAGCTTAGGCAGTATTGGTGGAACAGCATTCACACCATTGGTGAACTGGCCGCAAGTTGCGATTTTAGGTATCTCACCTGCCACGATGCAACCTGTGTGGAATGGTAAAGACTTTGATCCGCGCTTAATGTTGCCGTTGTCATTGTCTTATGACCATCGTGTGATTAATGGCGCCGATGCAGCGCGTTTTACCAATAAGCTGACTAAATTGTTAAAAGATATTCGTAGTTTATTGCTCTAATTATTTTTGAACTTGGAAAACCTCGCAGAAGCGGGGTTTTCTGTTTTTAGGCTGAACAAAAAATGAATAGATGTATGTTATGTTGAGCTGAGAATAAAATTTCATTGCCAGAGGGAGCAGGGATGTTGGTGATTTATCGGGTGATGCTGCCTTTATTGCTGGTTGTTTTTGTGGCGATGGGCTTGTGGGTCAGCGTTCTACATTTTCCATGGGATTGGGTGATGTATGTGGTCATGGGACTTGAAGTCCTGCTTGCGACTGTTGTGATGGCGATGGAATATCAAGCACAAGATGTAGGCGGAGCCAGCGGTTGGGGCAGTTTCGGATTTCTTGGTTTAAGTGCCTATTTGGCCTTTTTGCTTGGTTTTTTACGGGTGTTGATCTGGAGTTACCAAAAATTTTGGGTATAAGCATTCAAAAGCATTTTATTGTTTGATAGAATAGATTCACTTCATTGGGGAGTAGCCGCTCTTTACGCAAAGTAAAGAGGTGATGATCAACATAATTGTTCAACTGAACATGGTCATCATAGCAAAGAACCAAGAACAGCTTCTCAGCTGTGCTTTTGTTGGCAAGACCTTTGATTTACCACTCTGCATCAATCTATTTGATTTTGGCTAGCAGGAGGGGTAGGTCATCGGTATATTTTGCTAGCCAGAGCATTCAACTATGTATGAATTTCTCATCTCCACTTCCATTGTTGCCCTCGCTGAGATGGGCGATAAAACGCAACTACTCGCTCTCTTGCTTGCAGCACGTTTCCGTAAACCAATTCCGATTCTAATTGCCATCCTACTGGCCACCACGATCAACCATGGTATTTCTGCTGTCTTGGGACAATGGATTACCACTGTACTCAGTCCTGAAATTCTATTATGGATTTTGGCGCTTGGATTTATTGGTATGGCAATCTGGATGTTGATTCCAGATGAATTGGGGGATGAAACTGAAAACATCAATAAATGGCAGAAGTTTGGGGTATTTGGTGCAACCTTCATCCTGTTTTTCTTGGCTGAAATTGGTGATAAAACCCAGATTGCGACAGTCGCTTTAGCAGCACGTTTCGACAGTGTGTTTTGGGTGATGTTGGGCACTACGTTCGGTATGATGCTTGCCAATGCGCCTGCCGTATTTATTGGTGATAAATTAGCTGATAAATTGCCGATTTCATTGATTCATAAAATTGGGGCTGCAATTTTCTTGATCGTTGGTGTTTCAGCTTTGGTACAACACTATTTCCTTTAATCGGATTGAATCTCAAATCCATCAAAACCCATCTAGAAGAGATGGGTTTTTTCTTATAAATTTAGGATAAAAGTCAAATATCTGATTGAAACATGAACTAAATCCCATTATTTTATTATGGAATTAAAAATATTTCATATTTAAAGAATTTTTTTGGGGTAGTTATGAGTTTTGAGCGGACAACATCGCAAATATTATTTGATAATGGCACACATAAATGCATTAGTTTTACCAGTTTAGTCAAGGGGGAAGGCATTCAGGCCAATCAATTTTTAATTATTGATCATGAGCGTGCCGCGGTTTTGGATCCGGGTGGTGATCTCACTTATGTTCCTTTAACTATGGAACTTAATCGCTATACCAAACTGAAAAATCTGGATTATGTTATGGCCTCGCATCAAGACCCTGACATTATTACCTCGATGCCGCGTTGGTTAGTCTATACCGATGCCAAAGTGGTGGCCTCTAAGCTGTGGGCACGTTTTTTACCGCATCTTAACTCTGCTTTTATGAGTGAGCGTATGAAGGGGAATTGGGAAGAGCGCTTGATCGAACTGTCAGATACGGGACAAATTATTTCTTTAGGTGAGTCTACGATTGTTGCAGTGCCTGCACATTTCCTGCATTCCGTTGGTAATTTCCAGTTTTATGATCCAACAGCAAAAATCTTATTTTCAGGGGATATGGGGGCTTCGATCGTTGATGATGCAAGCCTACCGATTACAGATTTTGAAGCCCATATTAAAAAGATGAAAGGCTTTCATCAACGTTATATGTGTTCCAATAAGGTGATTCGTTTATGGGTCAATATGGTTCGCCAAATGGATATCGACATGATTGTGCCGCAACATGGAACCGCTTTTGTTGGTAAAGAGATGATTAATCAATTTCTAGACTGGATCGAAACGCTGGAATGTGGCGTAGATTTGATGAATGAATATGTTTTTAGTTTACCGACTGAAATGAGTTAACTCATGGTAAGTGAAATGTAACGTTTTATGCGTGGTAGGGCAGCGACGTCGCTGTTCTATCGGTTGACTTGATATTTTTGTTTTTATGTTATTGAAATTTATATTAATAATTAATTTTTGCTTGAATTGAATTTTTAGGATTTAGAGCTAAAAGTTATTGTCTCGAAAATCACTAATAGGATCAATTAAAATTATTTTCATCATAGAAAATGAAAATCACATCGAAATTTGTTTATAATAGCTCACGGAAATTACCAGTGAGATTGTTATGCTGACCATCGTTCAAGAAGCGCTAACCTTCGATGATGTCTTATTACTTCCTGCCTACTCAACTGTTCTCCCAAAAGATGTCTCCTTAAAGACACGTTTAACTCGCGGAATTCAACTTAATATCCCTCTCGTTTCTGCTGCAATGGATACGGTGACTGAGTCACGTATGGCAATTGCAATGGCGCAAAATGGTGGTATTGGTATTTTGCACAAAAACATGGATATCGCAGCGCAAGCCGCTGAAGTTCGCCGTGTGAAAAAATTTGAAGCTGGTATGGTGAAAGATCCAATCACTGTTGGCCCTGAAACGACAGTGCGTGAGCTGATTGCGATTACCCAAGCGAATAATATTAGTGGTGTGCCTGTTGTAAAAGATGGCAAAGTGGTGGGGATTGTCACAGGTCGTGATACACGCTTTGAAACCAATCTTGAGCAGCCTGTAAGCAACATCATGACAGGTCAGGACCGCCTCGTGACTGTTCGTGAAGGCGAGTCGAAAGAAAATATCCAAGCATTATTGCAAAAACACCGTATTGAAAAAGTATTGGTCGTTGGTGAAAACCATGAGCTTAAAGGCTTAATTACCGTAACTGACTTCCGTAAAGCTGAAAGTTATCCAAACAGCTGTAAAGATGATTTGGGTCGTTTACGTGTGGGTGCTGCGGTGGGTACAGGTGCAGAAACACCAAGTCGTGTAGAAGCCTTGGTCGATGCAGGTGTAGATGCGATTGTGGTGGATACTGCCCATGGTCACTCAGCTGGTGTAATTGAACGTGTTCGTTGGGTAAAAGCCAACTACCCACAAGTTCAAGTCATTGGCGGTAACATTGCAACTGGTGATGCAGCATTGGCATTGCTTGATGCAGGTGCAGATGCGGTGAAAGTCGGTATCGGGCCTGGTTCAATTTGTACGACACGTATTGTGGCTGGTATTGGTATGCCACAGATTTCTGCAATTGATAGTGTTGCAAATGCACTGAAAGATCAAATTCCTTTAATTGCAGATGGTGGTATTCGTTTCTCTGGCGATATGGCGAAAGCAATTGGCGCAGGTGCGAGCACGATTATGGTTGGTTCACTCCTCGCTGGAACAGAAGAAGCACCAGGTGAAGTTGAATTCTTCCAAGGCCGTTACTACAAAGCATACCGCGGTATGGGTTCATTGGGTGCAATGGCAGGCGTATCTGGTTCTGCTGACCGTTACTTCCAAGACGCTAAAGCGGGTGCGGAAAAGTTGGTACCAGAAGGTATTGAAGGTCGAGTGCCGTACAAAGGCCCAATGGGTAACATCGTACACCAAATGATGGGTGGTTTACGTTCATCAATGGGTTATACGGGTTCATCTGTCATTGAAGATCTTCGTCAAAATGCAAAATTTGTGAAAATTACTTCAGCAGGCATGTCAGAATCACATGTTCATGACGTGACAATTACCAAGGAAGCGCCAAACTATCGAGTTGGTTGATTTTTGGTAATTTTGTTGACAGAAAAACCGTCAGTCCACTGACGGTTTTTTCGTTTTGGTGTAAAGTGAATCAGATGAAGAAAGATATGGTTCCACACCATATAAAAGATAAGAAAGTGAGTAAAAGATGAGCTATTTTGGTACTGATGGAATTCGCGGCAAATTTGGGCAAATGCCAATTACCCCAGAGTTCGCATTAAAACTTGGCTTTGCTGCAGGGAAAGTATTAAAAAGAAATAGTCCTAAAAATAAACCGATTGTGGTGTTGGGGAAAGACACGCGTTTATCGGGTTATATTTTAGAAGCGGCTTTACAGGCAGGTCTGAATGCAGCGGGTGTTTATGTACATTTATTGGGCCCGCTCCCAACACCTGCCATTGCACATTTAACTCGCGCATTACACGCACATGCTGGGATCGTGATTTCAGCATCACATAACCCGTATTTTGATAACGGTATTAAATTCTTCTCAAGTGCAGGTAAGAAATTACCTGATACTTTGCAAGATGAAATCAATCAGGAACTCGAAAAAGATTTAGTGATTGAAGACACTGCAAATTTGGGTAAAAGTGTTCGTGTTAAAGATGCCAATGGTCGTTATATCGAATTCTGTAAATCGACTTTCCCGTACAATTTTGACTTACGTAATTTAAAAATCGTAGTGGACTGTGCCAATGGTGCGGCCTATAGCGTAGGCCCATCGGTATTCCGTGAGCTCGGTGCTAAAGTCATTCCTTTATTTAATGAACCTGATGGTTTAAACATTAATGAAAATTGCGGTTCGACTCATCCAGAACAACTACAAAAAGCAGTGTTGGAACATCAAGCCGATGTCGGTATTGCTTTCGATGGCGATGCTGATCGTGTGGTCATGGTGGATAAAAATGGTCAATTGATTGATGGTGACCATATTCTCTATATTCTTGCAACACAGGCGAAGAATAAGCCAGCGGGTGTTGTAGGTACCGTGATGAGTAATATGGCACTCGAGTTGGCCCTAGAACAAGCTAAGGTTGGCTTTGTTCGTGCTAAAGTTGGTGATCGCTATGTATTACAAGCCCTAGAAGAAAATAATTGGGTCACAGGCGGTGAACCTTCAGGTCATATTCTCACTTTAGATAAGAGCACGACGGGTGATGCGATCATTGCAGCGTTACAAGTGCTCACTGTGATGGTGGAACAAGGCAAAGCACTGCATGAGTTGGTTGAAGGCTTTGTGTTATTCCCGCAAGTACTGGTCAATGTTCGTCTACAACACATGATTGATCCATATTCAATTCCAGCCTTGGTTGCAGAATTTGAAAAAGCGGAACAGCAATTGAAAGGTCGTGGTCGTTTGTTGATTCGTAAGTCAGGTACCGAGCCTGTGATTCGTGTCATGGTGGAAGGTGATCAGCAACAAGAAGTTGAGGCGTTGGCGAATCATTTAGCAGATGCAGTACGCGCTCAAGCCCAAGCTGCTTAAGGGGGAGCCATCATGAGTGATGTCATTAAAGACCTGAGTGAGTTGCGTTTGAGCTATGAGCAAGGTGAATTACATGAATCCCAGATCAGCGTACAGCCGCATTTACAGTTTCTGAATTGGTTTAATCATGCATTAGCTGCCAATTTACATGAACCCTATGCGATGTCATTAGCGACAGCAAATGCTCAGGGTCGACCGCATGTGCGTACAGTTTTGTTACGTGGTGCGACAGAAGCAGGTTATGATTTTTATACCAATTATGACAGCCAAAAGGGTGTAGACTTAACTGACAATCCGTATGCTGAGCTGCTGTTTTACTGGCCAAGTTTAGAGCGTCAGATCCGTATTGGTGGCAAGGTCATCAAGATTTCTGAACAAGAATCGACGGATTACTACCATAAACGTCCACGTGACAGTCAGATTGCTGCGCATATCAGTACCCCACAAAGTGGGGTGATTGAAAGTCGTGAGTTATTACAACAACGCTTTCAAGCGCTGCAAAGTCAAGTTCAAGATGAACTGGATAAGCCTGAGTTTTGGGGCGGTTATCGCTTAGAAGCTGATTATTATGAGTTTTGGCAAGGGCGACCAAATCGCTTACATGATCGTTTAAGTTATGAAAAACAAAATGGTCTTTGGACTATCCAACGTTTGATGCCATAAATGACCCAGATTCAAATTCAAAAAAGACCACTGCTGACACGCCCTGAACAGTTTCAGGGCGTGCCTGCTTTTATTGCCGAAATTTTAGCAAGACGTGGTGTACAGTCTGAGCAAGAGCTGGAACTCAAACTCAAGCATTTGCTTTCCCCTGAGCTTAAAGGCTTAGCAGAGGCAGTTGCGTTGATCGATCAAGCTATTGATCAGCAAAAACAGATCGTGATTGTAGGGGACTATGATGCCGATGGTGCGACCAGTACCGCTTTAATGGTTCTTGTCTTGCAAGATATGGGTGCTAGGGTTGAGTATCTGGTGCCTGATCGTTTTAAGTATGGTTATGGGCTCACGCCCGCCATTGCTGAATTGGCCAAGCAAAGCTATCAGCCAGATCTTTTGATTACCGTGGATAATGGTATATCCAGCCATGCAGGTGTAGATACGGCCCAAGCGTTAGGGATGCAGGTGATCATTACTGATCACCACTTAACCACCAAGCCAACACCGAGTGCTGAGGCAGTGGTTAATCCGAACCAACTCGGTTGTGGGTTTTCAAGTAAGGCTTTGGCTGGGGTAGGTGTGGCTTTTTATGTGCTGGCTCGACTGGCAAGTTTACGAACTCAGCAAGCTAAAAGCAGCAGTAAAGTGACCCAGTATCTCGACTTGGTCGCATTAGGGACTTATGCCGATGTCGCCAGTTTGGATTATAACAATCGTATTTTGATTGATGCCGGATTAAAGCGGATTCAGCAATATCAATGTCGTGCAGGTATTTTAGCCTTACTGGATATTGCAGGACGTGACGCAGCCAGTTTACGTGCACAAGATTTAGGCTTTGTGGTGGGCCCGCGAATCAATGCAGCAGGTCGAATGGAAAGCATGCGGATCGGAATTGAGTGTTTACTTGCGGCTGATATGGCAACCGCTTATCCGATTGCACAACAGTTGAATCAGCTCAATATCGAGCGCCGCCAAGTTGAAACTGAAATGAAGCAGCAAGCGCTAAGTGCTTTGCAACATATTCAGTTGGAAACAGAGCATTTACCTGCAGCATTGGTGATGTTTGATCAACAATGGCACCAAGGTGTCATCGGAATCGTGGCTGGACGTTTAAAGGAGCAATTTCATCGTCCAAGTTTAGTGTTTGCGCCTGATGAAGATGGGATCCATATTAAAGGTTCAGCACGGTCGATTGATGGGATTCATATTCGCGATACCATTGAGCAAGTTGCAGAACAATATCCACATTTGGTCAGTCATTTTGGCGGGCATGCTGCAGCCGCGGGTTTAACCCTGAAGAAAGAAAATTTTGATGCATTCAAAACGGCTTTCACCCAAGCGATTGCCGAAATGGATGATGAATTATTCACGGCGACCTTATGGACGGATGGTGAGCTGGGCGATTCAGATTTACATTTAGGGACTTTGGATTGGATTGAACAACTTGGGCCCTGGGGGCAGAAGTTTCCACTGCCTCAATTTGAGGGGCGATTCAAAGTGATCGATTATCGTTGGCTCAAAGAGCAACATTTAAAACTCAAATTGGCAGTCGGGTCTCATTCCATAGATGCAATTGCATTTCATGCGATGGACCGTTTTGAATTTAATCCCATGCTGGGCTATGTGGATTTAGTCTATACCTTGGAGCGGAATGTCTTTAATGGTAATACCCGTTTACAATTGCAAATCGCTTATTTAAAACAATAAAAAATCCGCTCTGATGAGCGGATTTTTTAACCGTTACACGCTATTGATTAGAAGCGGACAGTACCGTTGAGACCATAAGAATCAACACCATCTGTTGTGGTATAACCGACGCCTAAAGCAAATTGTGGCGTAAAGAATTTTTGCGCGTGAATATTGAAAACACTGTCTGAATCATCAGCGGTAGAATCTGCAAATGAGATGCCGACACTGAGGGTTGGATCAAGATAAAGATCAGCGCCTAGGCGATAGGTCGTTTCATCTCCAATATAACTCAGTGCTTCAAAATTGGTATAGTAACCGCCAATCTGTGAAACATATTTTGCACGTAAAGAAACGGCGGTATCGTCATTCTCGCCAGACACAATTGCAGCGTTTGAAAGCGTATTGGTAAAGCCGTATTGAGCAACCTGAACTGGATTTAGGCTATCAGATAAATCTGCAACACCCATTGCAAGGAGTAATCCATTGATGGGTAAGAAACCTGCTTCAAGACTATAGCCATCGCCATTTTCGGAATGAGAGCCTAAACCATTAATTGTTGCTTTGACATTGGTGCGATGTAAGGCACCAGAAAGATAAAATTGTGAGTTAGGGACGTAGAACTCACCTTGAAGGCCGATAATATTGAATTGTAAGTCACCGAAATCTTCGTCATCTTTCAGTTTGCTATAGGCATAGCCGCCACCGATATTCGATGCTTTATCTAAGAAAGCAGCTTCTGCTAAAGGTGCATTACGGGTTTGCACAGGGTTAAAATAATATTTCCCGCTGATGACTGCGCTGTTGCCTTTCCCATCATCCATGTTGATATGTTCATATGCACCGTTGGCTTCGGTTTGATAAGCATGGGCATTGATGGCAAAGCAAGCACTTATCAGTGTTGCAAGAAGACTTAGTTTTTTCATTCGAATTTCCCCCGATTAAAAATCATACATATTTTGTTACACGGAGTAGTGTATTCAAAAATAGCTAAGCGTCAATTCTTAAATACAGGATTAAGCTGGGAAAAAATCAAAATGGGGAGGATTGAAAATGATAAGAAAACGGGGTTGGCAATAAAAAACGCCCTGAATGATTCAGGGCGTTTCCGATATTACAAATTGCTATTCAAGTCTTAGAAGCGGTATGCACCACGAAGACCGAATGAAGTGTAGTCATTATCAATATATGATTTATCGTTACCGAAACCTACACGACCTTCCAAGCTCACTTGTTGATTGAAGAATTTCTTCGCAGAAATACCCCATTCATTTGAGTTAACGATTGTGTCGTCATACTTAAGTTTTTGATAATCCACACCAACGCTTAAAGTTTTGTCGATGAAGTAATCACCTTTTAACTTCACTTCTTTGTTGTCACCAAAAGCAGTATATGCTTCTAAATTTACGTCATTTTGACCCATTTTAGTTACATACTTGGCACGAAGTGTTGGACTAGTTTCACGGTCGCCATCTTTCACATCAACCGTTTTTGCACCCGCAGCAACCAATAAACCTGGTGCTGGTAAGTAACCAACTTCTGCTGAATAATGGTTGATTTTTAATTTGTCTTCGTCAGTTGCATATTTAGAATTCGGTTTGATTTCTTCACGGCCAATATTACCGCTTAAATAGAAATCGCTGTTTGGAACAAAGTATTCAATACCTGCGCCATATTGATTGTTTTTGAATGCATCATCTTTTTCATGAGCGTATTGTGCTTTTACATTGCTCGCACGGTCAAGGAACGCTGCTTCTGCAAGAGGTGCATTACGTGTTTGTACTGGGTTAAAGTAATATTTGCCGTCTACGCTGAAACGATCATTGTCACCAAAACGATCTTGGTCTTTATAGGTATAAGAACCACCTACCTCAGCTTGATAAGCATGAGCAGTGCCTGTTACTGCGATGGCAGATAAAAGTGCTGATGCAATTGCTAATTTTTTCATGGTTGTTTCCTCATTAAGATTTAAACCAAGTGTTAAACACTGATACATGTTTTGTTACAACTTGAGTCTAGAGTAATTTTCAATATCGTCAATCTTGATAAGGTAATCGAACAGTACGAATGTAATTGACTTGTAATTTTGACATTTTATCTAATTGATATTAATCAATAAAAAATCAATGTTTTGATTTATTAAAACTTAGGAGAGATTGTGTGTTTTAGTGTAATTGGTCTAATTTTTATACAAAAACTAGGGTCGGAGAAATCTAACTAAACATTTCAGGCATAAAATTAAGTAATTTAAAAAATCCATTTTAATAAATAAATGTATTCAAAATGACATGGCTGTGTCGACTAAAACAGTTATGTTAAAATAGCGGATTAAGTGAAAAAATAGTGTGAGAAAAGACGCGTGGAAATTAATCCGTATTTAATTCAATTGAAAGACTTATCTGATCGTAGCCAAACACTACGGGGGTATCTTTGACTACGATCTAAAAGCTGAGCGTTTAGAAGAAGTTTTAAGAGAATTAGAAGACCCTGCGATTTGGAATGATCAAAGCCGTGCTCAGGCCATCGCAAAAGAAAAGGGCAGTTTAGAAAACACATTAGGTGTATTTGATCGTCTTGCTGAACAGTTAGATGATGCCAAAGCGATGCTAGACCTTGCGGTTGAAGCGGATGATGAAAGTTTATTGTTGGATGTTCAAGCAGAATTAGACAGTGCTGAACAGGCCTTAGGTAATCTTGAATTCCGTCGTATGTTCAGTAATCCAATGGATCCAAATCCATGCTTCCTTGAAATCCAATCTGGTTCAGGTGGGACAGAAGCACAGGATTGGGCGTCAATGTTATTACGTATGTATCTACGCTGGATCGAACGTCATGGCTTTAAAGCTGAATTGATGGAAGTGTCAGATGGTGATGTCGCTGGGATTAAATCAGCAACCATTCGTGTAGATGGTGAATTTGCCTATGGTTGGTTACGTACTGAAAGTGGCGTACATCGTTTAGTCCGTAAGTCACCATTTGATAGTAACAACAACCGCCATACTTCATTCTCAGCCGTGTTTATCTCGCCTGAGATTGATGACAATATCGAAATTGATATCAATCCATCCGATGTCCGTACCGATACTTACCGTGCTTCGGGTGCGGGTGGTCAGCACATTAACAAAACCGATTCTGCGGTTCGTTTAACGCATGCACCGACAGGCATTGTAGTGGCTTGTCAGAACCAACGTTCACAACATGCCAACCGTGACCATGCGTGGAAGCAATTACGTGCCAAACTCTATGAACTCGAGATGAGCAAACGTAATGAAGCTGCTCAAGCCTTAGAAGACTCAAAGTCAGATATCGGTTGGGGAAGTCAAATTCGTTCCTATGTCCTAGATGACTCACGCATTAAAGACTTGCGTACAGGTGTGGAAAATTCCAATACCAAAGCAGTGTTAGATGGTGACTTGGATAAGTTCATCGAAGCAAGTTTGAAGCAAGGTTTATAAGTTTTAATCCAATTAAAACGGCAATCTCGTTCAGCATCGGCTGGTTAATCGAAAAAATATGATATTAATATCGAAAAAAATAGATATTAATATTTGAAAAGTTCGATATACTGGTTTCAGGTGCTGAACAAAGCGTTGCCGCTTGAGAAACGTGGTGTGTCTATGGATATTGATGTTATAAGCAAAGCCTTAGCCAATCCATTACGTCGACAGATTTTGCAATGGCTAAAAGAGCCTGAGCAATTTCTACCCGTTGAGCAATGTGGTGGTAGTTTTGAACGGGGTGTATGTGCAGGGCACATCGAACGTTTAGGAAAAGTTGCACAATCGACCATGTCGAATCATTTGTCTGTATTGCAACAGGCAGGTTTGATTAAGGTTGAGAAATATGGACAGTGGTCTTATTTCACGCGCAATGAAGCTTTGATTCAGCAATATATCGAACATTTAAAACAAGCACTTTAAATCGAAGAAGTGTAAGTTGAGGCGATCATGGCTGAACTAAATTCTACTTTGCAAGTAGGTGATTTCACGATTAAAAACCGCTTGGTTTTAGCTCCTTTAACCAGAGCGCGTAGTGGTGCACAGCGTATTCCAAACGATTTGATGGTGGAATATTACCAACAACGTGCCAATGCTGGTCTTATTATTACCGAAGCAACGGTGATTAGCCCAAAAGCAGCGGGATATGCCAATACGCCAGGTTTGTGGTCACAAGAACAAGCACAGGCATGGCATAAAATTGTTGAAGCCGTGCACGCACAAGGTTCAAAAATTGTGGTTCAGCTGTGGCATGTCGGTCGTATTTCACATCCAGACTTATTGGATGGTGATACGCCTGTGGCACCCAGTGCGATTCAACCTGCGGGTGAAGTAAGCTTACTTCGTCCAAAGCGTCCTTTTGTGACACCACGTGCCTTATCGCATGAAGAAATTCAAGAAATCGTTGCGCAATATAGAAATGCAGCTGAACAGGCCAAAGCAGCTGGTTTTGATGGTGTGGAATTACACGCAGCCAATGGTTATCTGATTGATCAATTCCTGCAAAGCACAACCAATCAACGTGATGATGAATACGGCGGTTCAATTGAAAACCGTGCGCGTTTATTACTACAAGTTGTAGATACCTTCATCGAAGTATGGGGTGCTGGTCGAGTGGGTGTACATCTTGCGCCACGCGGTGATTCGCATGATATGGGCGATGAAAATCCATTAGCAACTTTTGGTTATGTGGTTGAGCAATTAGATCAACGCAAGATTGGTTTTATTTTCACGCGTGAATATGAAGCTGAGGATAGTGTGTTACCAAAATTACGCCCGAAATTTAAAGGCGTGTGGATTGCCAATGAAGGTTTAACCGCGGATTCTGCGAAACGTATTTTGGCGACAGGCCAAGCCGATGCAGTTTCATTCGGTAAACAATATATTGCGAATCCGGATTTATTTGAACGTTTACAACACGATTTGCCTTTAAATCCACTTCAGCCACAAACGCTATATGGTGATGGTGCAGAGGGTTATACTGATTATCCGGCCTTTGAACAGCTAGAAGCATAATTTGCTTTAAAACTTAAAAAAATGACTCATGTGATTTACCAAAATTGCATGAGTTTTTTATTTAACTCTCAAAATGATTGGCTAAATTATAAGGTAATAAATCAGAAGGAATATCTACACAATTGGTATCGTGAACCCATAGCCCTTTTTCTGTAATAAAATAAGTTTGATGATCAGCTACTTCGAAATTATAGACTTTTTGATGAAATGTTCCCGTTAAAACATGAATTTCTTGATGATTCACATTAAATGGACTAGATACATCGCATCCTAGAATTTTATATAAGCCTGTTTCATCGTATTCACATAAATCAAAGTATTCAACATCGTCAGCATCAAAACCTTTACGCTCAGCATCTAGAATATTACGAACATGATAACTACCAGCAACATTTAAAAGTGTAGTCCTACGTAAAGGACTCACCATAAGAATCAAAGCAAAAGTTTCTTCGTCATGTGTTCTGAGGGTTTGACCATTTTTTAATTTATCTAGACGAGTCCAACCGATGTCTTTGACCCAAAATAGGTGATTTGGTGTTGCAGCAATTCCGTTCAATTTACCTTTACGAGAGAGTCGTAGTAATTTGTCCTTATTGAGCTGTGCAAGATTTGTATTAGCCTTTATTTCAAAATACCATAAATCCCAAATTTCTTTATCTTCATAAGAAGCTGTGCTTATAACAGGTTTGTAGCAAAGCTCGCCCTCACCAGATTCTGGCTTGGACAGAACCATATCACCCACTTTAATGTCTTGTATCGGAACTAGACCTTGCTCTGTGATAATACGAGTTCCAGCTGGAAAACATCCTTTTTGTTTATTGACAGTATACATTTGCTTAACCCCCTTGTTCGTTTTTTTCTTTTCATGGTTGTGTCGTGATCTAATGAAATTTCAAATAGATTTTTCTTTTAGAGTGAAAACATATCAATTCTTTAAGTCATTGACTAAATCACGCAATTGGCTAATTTACAAGATAATTTGGCCTAAGCATATAGACAGGAAATCCATATTCCTTCAAAACACATTTAAAAGTCTAACTGTCAAAACATCACAAATTTCCGCATAATGAACGGGAATCAGATTGTCAATTATGGTCTCGGATGGCGC
The DNA here is from genome assembly GCF_022808535.1 of Acinetobacter sp. NIPH1876. Classification (NCBI taxonomy): domain Bacteria; kingdom Pseudomonadati; phylum Pseudomonadota; class Gammaproteobacteria; order Moraxellales; family Moraxellaceae; genus Acinetobacter; species Acinetobacter sp. NIPH1876. The sequence continues at coordinate 41,513 of NZ_JALGBR010000011.1, read as the reverse complement.
AGAACACAGCAGCACAGCAAACACCGTTTTGGTATAACGTTCTACTGGCTTGTATCAAACCGTTGTACCGCTGGAAAATCAAACAACGGGCAGAAAGTGATGCGCTGTTTCAGCAGGAATGTATCGAGCGTTTTGGGCCGTTTCAGCCTGCTAAAAATTTAGGGGCAATTTGGTTCCATGCGGTATCTGTCGGTGAAACCAACGCGGCTCAACCTTTGATAGAGCATTATCTAAAATTAGGTCATCCCGTTTTAGTGACCAATACCACTAAGACGGGGCAAGCACGTGCAAAATCCCTGTTTTTAAAAGCACCCTATCTGGATTTATTTCAGGCGGTATATTTGCCTGTCGATCAAAAAGCATTATTAAAACGTTTTTTTAATCTGTATCAACCTCGGCTATTGGCATTGGTTGAAACAGAGATCTGGCCCAATTTAATTGCCGAAGCACAACAGCAACAGATTCCCTGTATTTTATTGAATGCACGCCTTTCCGAAAAATCGGCCAAAGGTTATGGCAAGGTCCGTCGTTTAACTCAACCCATGCTGCAACAGTTGACTTGGCTACTGGCCCAAGATGTGGCAACGCAACAACGCTATGTCGATCTAGGTCTTGATTCGGTCAAAAGTCAGGTGGTTGGCAATATTAAATTTGATATTTCAGCACCAGAACAGTGTCTGCAACAAGCACAGCAGTTGAAACAAGATTGGCAATTGGCGGATCGTCAGATTATTAGCTTAGCCAGTACGCATGCGCCCGAAGAGCAAAATTTACTGCAACAATTGCAGCCGCATTTAAATTCAAATCCAGCTTTACTGTGTATTGTGGTGCCGCGTCATCCTGAACGTTTTGATGAGGTATATCAAGTTTGCCAAAGTTTAAATTTAAAAACCCAACGCCGTAGTCTGCAGCAACTGATTCAAGCGGATACTCAAGTCTTCCTTGCTGATAGTATGGGGGAAATGTGGTTATGGTACGCTCTCAGCCAAGCCTGTTTTGTCGGTGGTTCACTGAATGAACCAGGTGGTGGGCATAATATTTTAGAGCCGATGGTATTGAATGTACCCACCGTCATTGGTCCGCGTTATTTCAATTTTCAAACCATTGTGGATGAGTTTGTGGCGCAACAGGGTATTTTGATTGGAGCGGATGCGGAGCAAGTCGGGCAACAGCTATTGTCTTGTCTTGAGGATACTGCACAGGCTCAGCAACTGGTTACACAGGCTCAGCGGGTTCTACAAGCAAATAAAGGCTCACTACAACAGCATATTCAGTGTCTTGATCACTATTTACAGCAAACCATATCGTCATGAATATTGTTTTACTCGAGCCAGATCAGTGTGTTTCGGCGGAGGTCTGGCAGATTAGCCAGCCCAGACAATTACAGCATTTAGCTCAGCACTTACAGCTGAATGTTGGTGATACCTTAAAGGTTGGGATTCGTGCAGATCAGCGCTACTTAACTGAGGTGGTGGCTATCAGCGAAGAATGCATTAGGGTTCGTCCAGTACAAACAGAAGTGGTTCCTGCAAAGCTTCCCGTGCATCTGATTCTGGCCTTGCCACGTCCTAAAGTATTACGTCGCATCATTATGGATGCTGTGACCTTGGGCGTGGAACGGATTAGCCTGATTCATAGTTATCGAGTGGATAAGAGCTATTGGCAAACACCGTTTTTACAGCAACTGAATGATTATGTAACTTTAGGTTTAGAACAAGCGGGCGATACTATTGCACCCGAAATCCAACTGTATAAACGCTTTAAACCTTTTGTGGAAGATGTTTTACCGACGTTGATCAGCGCAGAACAGCCTGCTTTTGTGGCGCATCCCTATGCAGAGCAGCCAATGCCGTATGCAATTCAACAGTCTTGTAGTTTGATCGTTGGTCCAGAGGGAGGATTTATTCCCTATGAGGTTGATCTGCTGATAAAAAACGGCTGCCAAGCGATGAGCTTAGGCAACCGAATTTTGCGAACTGAAACAGCCGTATCGAATATTTTAGGGCGATTATTTGTCTAAAGCATCGCTCAGCTCAGATTGATCACCACGATAGACTTTGACTTCCTGCACTGGATAAGGAATTGAAATTCCTTTTTCGTCAAAAGCAGTCACCACCAATTCTTGAATTTCGCTGATAGAGGCTGAGGTAGTGGTTTCAGTGGTATTGACCCACCAGCGTACTGTTAAATTAATTGAGAAATCTGCCAGTGCGGTGACGTTGACCGAGAAACCTGGTTGACTCAGTACATTCAAATTACGATCCAGAATATCGAGAATAATCTTCTTGGCTTTTTGCATGTCATCTTCATAGCCAATACCAACCACAAATTCACAACGACGACGTTGATAGGCATTGTTGACTGTGACTGCACTGGTGTACACCGTAGCATTGGGAATCACGATGCGACGGCCATCTGGAGAGCGTAAGAAAGTTGCTCGGATTTGAATATCTTCAACGTTTCCTTCCAAGCCATTTACGACAATATCATCACCGATACGAAACGGTTCGCTGATCAAAATCAGAATCCCGGACAATAAGTTCTGGAATATGTCTTTGAAAGCAAAACCAATCGCAACCGAACCAATCCCCAAAGCACCAATCAATTGACTTGGCGTAAAGCCTGGGATGGCAATCACCAACGCAATCAAGAAGCCAAAGAAGATAATAAAGGTACTACCGACACGATTGAGTACTAGGACTAGGTTTTGACGGGTATAGCTGCGATTTTCTAAAGTCTTCCGAATAAAGAGTTTAAACAACTTGGTGAGCAGCCAAAAGATAATGAAAACTGTAATCGCGATACCGATATAGGGAATACGCTCCCAAAAACTGTCCATAATTTTATCAATGGTGGTATAGGCATCGTGATACTTTTCAGTATGAGCCAAGACCGTTTCAGTGGTCTTGGTGCTGGCTTGATGAATCAGCGCACCTGTATCTTTTGCCACTTCAGTCAATGTTGTTTGTTCGTTTGCCACAGCAAGATCTCTATTTCGCAAAGGAAGGAGTAAATGAGGGAAGCAATCATAATGAATTTATACCCATTACGCATGTGAAAATTCAGTCTTTACTTCCCATGATGATTAAATCAATTCGCTGGATGCGGTCGTTTAAAAATATTCGGTGGTATTTTGAATGATTTGGGTTGGTGCTTCCCAGAGATCTGGACTGGCAAAATAATACGCAAAAATGAAGATACCAGACATCATCAGTAAGGTGACCAAAATCATCAGCCATGCCAGTATTTTTTCCCATCCACGAGATGGGCGAACATCACCATAGTCATTGCGATGCGGTGTTCCTGGTGCAAGCAAAACGTATAAGGTAAACAGCAGTTGAATCACGGGCACCAATAGCAACAAGCATAGCCAGCCAGTCTTATTCAAGTCATGTAAGCGACGAATCAAAAGCACGATTTGCAAATAAAAGGCACCCAACCACACTGCAATCATGGCAAAGACAGGCATGCCTGGAAACGCACTAAATATGGCTTCATCGACGTTGCGGCTTGCAAAAATACCCGCGAAAGCAAAGATCAAGATAAATGCAGCCAGACAAGCCAAACTGAGCAAACCGTACCAACCTAAATAGCTGAGACGGTTAAAACGACCTTTAGGAGAAAGTGGATGGTCATTGATTGGTTGTACTTGGGGCGTTATTACAGGGTCAAACATAGTGCATTCCTATTTTTTTGATTATTAAATCTTTTAAGCTTTTGGCAATGATCAAAATAATCACTTATTTTAAGAACAAAAAGCATAGACAAGCAGTTCAAATTTAAATTATTTTGAGTAAATTTTTGAAAAGAAATGGATCGTAAAAGCGTCGGTTTTGCTATTTTAGCCTAAAACTAAGACAAGATTGAAAGATTAAAAGCCCTGACATTTCTACGACCAAAGCCGCATTGTTTGCGCTTGTAAATGGTGTCAATACTGCAAGTGAGAACAAAACATACCCGTGTAATAGATGAGAACATCTAAGGTATGAGATAAAAAACCAAGGAAGTGAGCTATGAAAGAAATCTACCCAGTGCCTGATAAATTCAAAGAAACGGCAAGAATCTCTGAAGCAGACTATTTCAAACGTTACCAGCATTCGATTGAGCAACCTGAAGCATTTTGGGCAGAGGAAGCCAGCAAGATTGAATGGATCAAACCATTTACACAGGTCAAAAATACCAGTTTTAATCAAGATAATTTTAAAATTGAATGGTTTGCGGATGGTGAGCTGAATGTCTCAGCCAACTGCTTAGATCGACATCTTAAAGATAATCCATTAAAGCCAGCGATTATTTGGGAAGGTGACCACCCTTCGCGTCATAAAATCATTTCGTTTTCTGAACTGCATGATGAAGTCTGCCGTTTTGCCAATGTGTTAAAGAAGCAAGGTATTCGCAAAGGTGATCGTGTAGTGCTGTATATGCCGATGGTGCCTGAAGCGGCAATTGCCATGCTGGCCTGTGCACGTATTGGTGCCGTGCATTGTGTGGTGTTTGGTGGCTTCTCGCCAGACTCCTTGGCCAGTCGTATTGAAGACTGCCAAGCAAAACTAGTGATTACTGCGGATGCTGGCATGCGCGGTGGAAAGTTACTGCCACTGAAAGAAAACGTGGATGCCGCTTTAGAAATTGATGGTACCAGCAGTGTTGAAAACGTGATTGTGGTGCATCGTACAGGGAATCCAATTCAGTTTAATGCCCCACGAGATGTTTGGTATCACCTTGCCATCATGGAGGTAGACGAACACTGTCCGCCAGAACCGATGAAAGCAGAAGATCCGCTCTTCATTCTGTACACTTCAGGTTCAACAGGTAAACCGAAAGGTGTGTTACATACCACAGGCGGTTATCTGGTGTATGTGAATACCACCTTTAGAGAAGTCTTCGATCTGCGTGAAGATGATGTGTATTGGTGTACCGCAGATGTCGGTTGGATTACAGGACATAGTTATTTACTCTATGGGCCACTCAGTAATGCCACCACCACGGTGATGTTTGAGGGGATTCCACAATATCCAACTTGGGCACGTATCGGTCATGTGATTGATAAGCATAACGTCACCATTCTGTATACGGCACCGACTGCGATTCGCGCCATGATGCGTGAAGGCGATGCTTATGTACGTGAAAGTGATCGGAGTAGTTTACGCCTACTTGGTTCGGTGGGTGAGCCGATCAATCCAGAAGCATGGAACTGGTACCATGAAGTGGTGGGTGAAGGTCGTTGCCCAATTGTCGATACATGGTGGCAAACAGAGACAGGCGGCATTCTAATTTCACCATTACCGGGTGCAACTGCCTTAAAACCAGGTTCTGCAACACGTCCATTCTTTGGTGTTCAACCAGCACTGGTGGATGGAGAGGGCAATGAGCTAGACGGTGCGACTGAAGGCAATCTGGTGATTAAGGATTCTTGGCCAGGTCAAATGCGGACCATTTGGGGTGATCCACAACGTTTTATCGAGGCTTATTTCTCGACCTTTAAGAATTACTATTTCACAGGTGATGGTGCACGTCGTGATGCTGATGGTTACTATTGGATTACCGGACGTGTCGATGATGTACTCAACGTATCAGGTCATCGCTTAGGGACTGCGGAAATTGAGAGTGCCTTAGTCTCGCATGTGGCAGTGGCTGAGGCTGCGGTGGTGGGTATGCCGCATGATATTAAAGGACAGGGGATTTGTACTTTTGTCACTTTACAAGCCGATGTGGCTGAATCTGAGGAGCTACGTAAAGAGTTGGTCAATTGGGTGCGTAAAGTGCTTGGGCCTGTGGCCACCCCAGATGCACTACATTGGGCACCCGCTTTGCCAAAAACTCGTTCAGGTAAAATCATGCGCCGTATCCTAAGAAAGATCGCGGCAAATGAATTGGATACTTTGGGGGATACCTCAACGTTGGCTGAACCTGCTGTGGTTGAACATTTGATTGCCACGGTTTATCCAAACCGATAAACCCGATGCAAATGTGAAAAGAGCGTTCGATGGAGCGCTCTTTTTTTTTATCTGTATTATTTAATTGTGCGCCAAAAAATCTGCCGTGTTTTGTACAGTGGCGAAGAAACCCAGTGCAGATAAGAACGCCGTTTGCACATCTGCTGCTTTGACGGTTTTACCCGCATATTCGAGATCACGGGTTGCAGTGGCATCTGCAATCACAATCGGTTGATAGCCGAGTTCTTTGGCTGCACGTGTCCCTGAATCAATACAGACATGGGTCATCATACCTGTGATCACTAACTGTTCAACTTGATGCTGTTCAAGGATGGCTTGAAGATTGGTTTCTAGAAAGCTATTAGGAAAATGCTTTTCGACAATGAGTGAGCTTTCTGTGACTTTAAGTTGTGGATGTAATTCAACACCCACTGTATTTTCCTGAAAGAAACTGGCAGAGGCAGGGTTTATGTGTTGAATGTAAATAATGGGTAAATTGTTTTGAATAAAATGATCTTCTAATAGATTGGTTTGCGCTAGAGCAAGGTCTGGATTGACCAATTCCATTTTGCCATTTTTAAAATAATCGTTTTGGACATCAATAATCAGTAAGGCTTGTTTCATCATTTTTTCTTCCAGCGTTAAGATAAAACAAGAGTAGGGTGAAATGCAGAAATCGGCTATATTCAGATGAAAGCATTGTTGCTGGTTTTCTTTCCTAATGAAAAATGAATATTGAACTTGATCCGATTGACCTAAAAATTATTGAATTGCTGAAACAAGATTCGCGTTTAAGCCATAAAGAAATAGGACAGCGAGTGCACCGTACTGGGCAAGCTGTTGGAGCGCGGATTGCTCAATTGATGGATGCAGGCATCATCAAAAATTACACCATTGCGATTAAGTATGAACATAAGCAGTTTATTCAATTGTTTATGAATGATCAGCAAGCGTTTGTCGAAGTTGAATTACTGGTTAAACAATACGAGCAGGTGGATGAATGTTTTAAAATTCTCGGTAATGCCTGTTATATGATTGTCAGCCATTTTAATCCATCACAATTAAATGAGTTTATTGAGCAACTGTCGCAGTGGTGCCGATATTCGGTTGAAACGGTCATGCGGGAAATTGAGACTGCTTAAATTAAAAATCCCCAAGCCGAGCCTTGGGGAGAAATATTCAATCGCTTTTATTTTTCTTCTTATTTAATGCCAAGCTTATGCTGATTTTGCCTCCAATTGAATTTCCTGTTGTTGTTCAAGCTGACGAACCAGTGGCAGTACTTTCTCGCCAAAATATTCTACTTCTTCAATAAAATGTAGAAAGCCTGAAAGAACCAGATCAACGCCAACATTCTTCAAAGCCACAATCCGTTCAGCAATTTGTTGCGGTGTACCAATTAGATTGGTTTTAAAACCATCATTGTATTGAACCAGATCATCAAAGGTCGATTTTGCCCAGTTACCTTCACGCTCAGGGGCTGCTGCACCTGCTTCACGAGTCGCATCACCGAAGGCATTCACCGCTTCGACATTGGCTTGAGCAATGATTTCATTGAGGACTGCTTTGGCTTCTTCCTCAGTATCACGTGCGATAATAAAAGCATTGACCCCAATCTTGACTTGTCGATTGGCTAACTTTGCTTTGCTGCGGACATCATCAACTTGCTTTTTGATTTCTTCAACGCTATTGCCATTGGTAAAATACCAGTCCGATACACGTGCAGCCATATCGCGTGCGGCACGGGAACTGCCGCCTTGAAACACTTCGATATAAGGTTTTTGCAATGGTTTCGGTTTAAGCGTGTAATTCTGGAATTGGTAATATTTGCCCTCAAAGCTGTAATTGTCAGTGGTCCAGATACCTTTGAGGGTACGAATAAATTCTTCGGAACGAACATAACGTTCATCATGCTCAGGCCAAGGTTCGCCAATCGCATCAAATTCGCCACGGAACCAGCCGCTGACGACATTAATCGCAATACGCCCTTGGCTAAGGTAGTCAATGGTTGCCAGCTGTTTAGCCGCGAGTACAGGCTTCCAAGGACCAGGCAGGATCGCCGCAATGACTTTGAGTTTTTCGGTCTTTGCTAATAAAGCATGGCTAAAACTGACTGATTCATGTTGGTTTTCTGCGCCATAGCCAGCGGTAAAACGGATTTGGGTGAGGGCATATTCAAAGCCGCTTCGTTCCGCTGCTTGTGCTAAGCGCACATTATAGTCATAGCTCCAGTCTGTACGTTGTTCAATGTTGCTTACAACGAGACCGCCACTTACATTCGGAACCCAGTAGGCAAATTTAATTGCGGATGCTGTTATTGTCATCGTTGTATCCTCCATAACAGATATGGTTTATGCGACGTGGGTTAAATTCTTGGCTGACTTCGGGTGTAAGCGAGATTCAGCTGCATCCAGATTGGGTACTGCCGCAGATGGTAAGACTTCTGCTTGTTCAATCTGTTTGTTAATCCCGAGATTTTGATTGGCTTGCTCAGTTTTGGTTTTGATGGCCGCTGCACGTTGGCCTTTGGCTGGTGCCCATTCTAAAATGGGTAAGGCACGTGCCACGGCTAAGGTCACGCGATCAGACAATTGCTCGCTTTTAACCGTATATTCAGGCGTGAAATCACGATCAGTGGCATAGACGCCAATCGGTAAGGTTTGTGCTTGGAAGAAACTGAATAAAGGGCGTAATTGATGTTCTAACACCAGTGCATGACGGTCACTGCCACCAGAAGCCGCCAGTAGGACGGGTACATCGACCAAAGCCGTCTGTTCAACAAAATCGAAGAAATGCTTAAATAAGCCCGTAAACGAAGCACGGTAAACAGGGGTACCCACAATCAGTGCATCTGCGGCTTCTACCGCTGCGAGATCATCTTGTACGCGTTGTGGCAGCTGATTACGATAAATGGCCCCACCCAATAAAGGTCCAATTTCACTGAGCTTGACGAAATGCACTTTGATATTAATCGCTTCAGAAAGCTCATCCAGAATCGCCTGAACTAAACTTTCTGTTTTTGAGGGACTATTTAAACCACCAGATACGGCAACAATATTAAGGGGGGTTGAGAGGGTATTGTGATTGGACATAATAACGGCCTAAAAGATCATTTCGAATTGCTATTTATTTATCTACACCGCATGCCAAGCTGTAAAATAAGGAAATGCTGCAAGCTTATCTTTTTTAAAGATATGTCGATAAATCACAATAAATATCAAATTTTAGGTCGTTAATTTTCTGTTTCTATTCAAGATTTTCGAATCTGTTTTATGCAAAGATGATTTTAATCAAGTTATATCAATATTTGATTTATTTTGCGGGAAAAGGAAATAAATCATGTCTTGTGCTTGACCTAGCCTTGAATTGAAAATAGGCTTAAGCGGATTGAATTTAAATAAACATCGTACAGTGACGTACTTGCAGATAGCTTAAGCGCTTATGAATATTTTAATTGTAGACGACCATCCTTTATTTAGACATGCTTTGATTCAAGCGGTTCGTTATAGCCTGCCTCAGGCGCAGATCCAAGAGACTGCAGATGTAGATGAATTCTATGCACGTTTAGAGCATGGTGCAGAGCCTGATCTGGTGTTGCTGGATTTGAATCTTCCGGGTGCGTCGGGTTTCTCTGCTTTGGTGTATGTGCGCGCACAATACCCCGCAATTCCGATTATTGTGGTCTCAGCACATGAAGAAGTTTCAATTATTCAGCGTGCGATTGCACATGGGGCAATGGGCTATATTCCAAAATCTTCACATCCAAGCCATATTGGTGAAGCGATTAAGCATGTTTTGGAAGGTGAGATCTGGTTACCACCGAACTTACCGACTCATGCAGGCTTTGATCCGCGTGCAGCAGATGAAACAGCTTTAGCCGAACGTTTACAATCACTCACGCCACAGCAGTTCCGCGTATTGATGATGGTGGCCGAAGGTTTATTGAATAAGCAAATTGCTTATGAATTAGAAGTTTCAGAAGCCACAATCAAAGCACATGTCACCGCAATTTTCCGTAAACTGGGGGTACAAAATCGTACTCAGGCGGTCTTGGCGATTAGTGCCTTAAATATTGAAGATAAAAAGATGTAATGTATTGCAATGAGAAAGCCCATTTCTCATTTTGTAGAATACGAGATCATAAAAAACCAGTTCCTAGGAACTGGTTTTTTATGATGAATGAGATGTTCTATGTAGAACCCAAATCCAATATTAGAAACGGAACTTCGCGTTTAAGCCAACAGTTTGTGTATCAGTGCTTTCATGTTTCGCATTTGCGTTAACGTAAGTTGCGCCTACAGCAATTGCTGGAGTGATGAAGTAGTTTACGTTTGCACCCCAAGCAGAATTGATTGCAGAGAAGTTGTCTTCATTTGCTGGGTTAGAGCTGAAATTCGCTTCAGCATAAGAAGCACCAACGCTTAACTTAGGAGTCACATATACGTCAGTTTTCAATTCGTATGCTTGGAAGTCACCGTAAACAAGGCCAGCTTCAAAACCTACAGCCATGTTTGTACCATCGATGTTACCTACGTATTTAGTACGTGCAGTGATCGCATCTTGGTCTTCACCGATAACTAATGGTTGAGCGACTGATTTAGCAATACCATTTGAAAGGACGCTGTTTGCGTCTAAAGCAAATTGATCAGCAATGTTCGTATAACCAACAGCAACTAAGAAATTAGGAGTAAGCATCGTACCGACTTCTAATGCGAAACGGTCACCATTGTCTTTTTCGCCTTCAGACTTAGTTTGTGAGTGGCTGTATGCAGCACTTGTATACACAGGTAAGTAAGGAGTTGGAAGGTAAGCTTCACCTTTTGCACCGAAAGAATTGTTCTTAACAGTTGCAACTTCGTCACCGCTTAATTCTGCAAAGCTATAAGCTACAGAAACATTAGATGCTTGGTTTAAGAATGCAGCTTCAGCTAAAGGACCTTTAGAAGCATCTACATTTTTGAAGTAGTAAGTACCTTGAGCAGCACCAGTGAAGTCTTTGTCATTGTTGCTTTTTGCATCGATGAATTCAGACTGACCTTGAACTTCTACTTGGTATGCGTGAGCACCGGTCATGGCTAAAACTAAAGCAGTGGCTAAACCGAGTTTTTTCATAATAATTTCCAGCTTTAAAACAATAAAGAGTAAAGTTGGAGTCATTGTATTGTAACAAAGTATGAAGTCAATGTAATAAATTTGAGCTTCCGATAAATGAACAAATACCGATCAGGCGGTGTATAATAAATGAACAATTAGGAAAAACACTGTCAACCTTTTATAAAATATATATCTAACAAATAGATATGTTTATTTTTTAACAAGATAAGTGATGTCATAATAATGTCATCCGTAAATATTTCAATTGGTTTATTCAATCATTGTGATCGATTTTTTCATTTAAGTCATTCTTGTTATTGTCATAATTTTGACGATAAAAGTGTGTATTGAAATATTGTTCTACTGTTTTTATGAGACCTACTTTGCATAATTTCATATTATTGACTGTGCATTAATATAAACCAAAAGCATCGAATAAATCTGATTTTAAATGAACAATCAACAAAATCGATTGTAACGATAAACCCGATCTATTTAATCAACTTTACTTTGTGAGAGCTAATTCACATAATACAAAGCAAGGGATATCTAATTTGCATTTAAATATCTCATAACATTTTCTTTTGAGTTTTTTGATGTTTTTACATCATCGTTTTACTAGCTCGGCTTTCCCCAAGGCTGAGCTTTTTTTTTGTCTGTTTTTTACAAAGTATTGATGAAAATAACACTACAGAACAACAGCGACAAAACACTTATAGTGACAGATTATTCTACTTTTCCAGCTTTATGATGATGTCGAAAAAATTAAAAGGTCTGGCCCTTTTTACAGCCATCTTTTTTGCAATTCCCATGGTCGCTTGTCAAAATTTTAGCCAACAAAAGCAACAACTCTCGATACAAAAAAATGAGCAGCAGCAGATCTCAAGTTTATTCCAGAGTGCCCAAACCAGTGGTGTTTTGGTGATTTATGATGGCAAGAAAATTCACAGCTATGGCAATGATCTTGATCGTGCAGAACAGCGCTATATCCCTGCTTCAACTTTTAAAATGTTGAATGCCTTGATTGGGATACAACATCATAAGACTACATCAGATGAAGTGTTTAAATGGGATGGCAAAAAGCGGGCATTCAGCAGTTGGGAAAAAGATTTAAGCTTAGCTGAGGCGATGCAGGCATCGGCGGTACCCGTTTATCAAGAACTGGCGCGACGTATTGGTCTGGAACTGATGACCCATGAAGTGAAGCGTGTGGGTTATGGCAATAAAAATATCGGGACGCAAGTCGATAATTTCTGGTTAGTTGGCCCATTAAAAATCACCCCCGTAGAAGAAGTTCGCTTTGCCTATGCGCTGGCAAAACAGAAACTGCCCTTTGACCAGCCGACCCAGCAACAAGTCAAAGCGATGTTATTGGTGGATCAAATTCAGGGAACCAAAATCTATGCCAAAAGTGGTTGGGGCATGGATGTCAGCCCGCAAGTGGGATGGTGGACAGGCTGGATTGAACAACCAAATGGTAAGATCACTGCCTTCTCACTGAATATGCAAATGAGTCAGCCTGAACATGCAGATGCACGCAAAGTGATTGTGTATCAAGCCTTGCAAGAGTTGGGGTTGTTAGCCCATTAAATACGCAAAAAAAGACCCAGCTTTTGGGGAAAGCTGGGCTGAGAAAGGATGTTTAGCTTGGGGGAGAAAACATCCTAGAGGGTTAGGGGTTTAAATTCTGTAATCTCTTTATGCTTAAATTATGTTCTCTGGAAAGTAATTTGTAAAATTGATAATTTATATACTTAGAATAGTTTTTTTCGATTTTTAAATGCATTCAAGCGTGGAAAAGCAAGCGCATAACCCAAGTGAAATATGATTGATTATCTTTAAAATATAAATTCAGTGGCAAAACGTTTAGATCACTTGGCATGTGTAATGAGACTCAAAACGTTTGGCCCAGATGAGTGAATTAAATTTCGTGATTACCACTCGTAGCGTAAGCGAAATAAATGCATGTCAGGCGTATGGTTGCTGTCTTGGGTATATAGACGTTCATAGTCAAAGCCAAAACCGTGATTGAAACGAATCGCCACGCCAATGCCATGGTCACGTCGAGAGAAATCATAGCCGCTACGATATTTTAAATAATTTCCCATCAGATAAGGCTGGATGTATTTCATGCCATGATGGTCAAGCTCGACATGGTAGCCTGCATAATATTCAAGTCCATAAGCCTCTGTGTCTAACAGGCTTTCAACAGATTGTGTGGATGTTCGATTGAGTGCATCAAAGTTTGGCAATAGATTTTTATACCAGCCTGCACCTGTACTGAGCATCCATGTCCCATCAAAATAGAACAGGGCAGACGCAAGCATGTCTTGAGAGAGCTTAGATGTTGCATGATCAGATTGCAGCTGAGCTTTGTTGTGTTTCCATGAAATCGCCCAGTTTAAGTTTTTATTTAAGTGAATATCGACAGCGGCTTCTTGACCAGATTTACGTTGATAACGGAGCTGATCTAACGAGGTGTGATCTTCAAATAAATAAGCTGCATAAAAATCAATTTTTTTGGTTTTTTTCTCATATCTTAAAGTCTTACTGGCCGCTTGAGTCCCATCGAAATAAGCAAAAGGGCTCCATGTTTGTGGTTGCGCTAGTGTACTGTAATCCCAAAGATCGGTTTTAGCCCCAACCACATCGTAATACAGACTATAAATTTTTCCATATTTTAAGCTGCCATAATGATGGCTCGAGATTCCCGCATAGGCTTGTTCTGTGGTTAGACGCTCATCATTGTTTTGATAATGCCCATCCCAATCTAAAATTTTGGCTGGATTAATAAAATTTTGATAACCCGTGATCAAACGGAGATCATCATTAATTTTATAGTCGCTATTCAGATAGATCCTGCTGGTTGCGCTATAGCCATTGCGACGATATTTCTGGCCTGCATTGGAAGGCTGATATTGATCGAAATTCAGGGCTTGCAGTCTGAGACTGCCGGCACTGCTCAGTTTAAAGTTGTCCTGCTCATTGAGAATCTGATCTTGATTGATCAATTCAATTTGTGCAAATGCCGAAGAGCAGAGTGCAAAACTCAGGGCAATAAAAACCCGATGGTATTGAAGTTTGAACTTAACCATTTTCAAATACGTCCGTGTATAGATTTAAGGGTGAGCGGTTAATCTCCGATGAAAATATTCATCTAAGATATTGTAATGATGTGTGTTATTCAGTAGTTGGAAGGAGACAAAGTCTGGGTCGATGGCTTTCCTATTATGAAAATACGACTGGCTTTGCCCAATCAACTCATCGAGCTCTTGCGCGCCACAGAAAATGGCATAAGGCTTTGGGACAGCGGCCTCGAGCAGGATGGGACTATATTGTCGAATCTCGTGTTCCGAGAGATTCAATGCTGTATTTAAATGAGTCTGTTGAATGGGCGCGAGATCATAAATGCCACTCAATAAAACGGCTTCAGTTACAACAGGATGGGTGAGCATTAATGCAGATAAATGAGCCCCAGCAGAATGCCCAACCAGTATGATGTCTTGAGTTCTCCATGCTTGTTGTTGGATGAAATCAAGCGCTTGTTGGATTTGCTTGACGATTTCGCCGATGCTGCGTTGTGGAGCCAAGTCATATTCAAGCAAGACACACTGCATATTGTTGGCAAGAACATCAGTGGCGATAAAGGCAAAATCGGATTTATTGCACCATTGCCAATAGCCGCCATGTACAAACACGACGGTTTTGCGTGCCTGCGCTAAAGGAAAGAGATCTAAGCACGATCGAGTTGTTTCGGCATAGGCAATATTCTGAATACAGGGGTGTTGCTGATAGCTCAACAGACTACGCTGTTGAAAGTCCATCAGAATATCCTGCTCATTTGCAACCGTTCGAGAATTATCATAAAGCTTCATGGCGTGTTTACTCAGAAGCTTCGGTATTTGTGCTTAAATCGAGCTTTGCCGAGCTGCGTTTTAGCATATAAAAAACGATTAACAGCACAATAAAGGGAATGCCAAACTGTAGTGTAGATTTAAATTCGGCAGTAAACCACGTGGTGAGGGTAATGCTCAGAATACTGAATAAACCAAACAGTGAAATGAACTGACTTGCTGGAATTTTGTATTTTAATCCAATGCCATTTTTCGCCATATGCCGTCTAAAACAGATATGGGTCACAAAGATGCTGCCCCAAGTAAATAAAGCGCCGAACATCGATAAGGCAATCATGATGGGGAAGGCCGATTCAGGATTGATGGTATACACCACGCTTGCAACAGCAATCCCCATGGCGGATAAAAATAGTGCATTGATGGGCACGCCATTAGGACGGATTTTGCCGAAGATTTGAGGTGCATCACCTGCCCGTGACAAGCTAAATAACATTCGGGTTGAAATATACAGCATGCTATTCATGGCAGAGAGGGCGGCGACAATCACAATGAAATTGAGAATGCTATCAGCATATGGAATCCCGACAATTTTCATCACGGTCACAAAAGGGCTGCTAGCATCTTTGCCAATCAGTTCTGTCCATGGAACCAGTGCCACGATTAAAGACAGGGACAGTAAATAGAATAAAATCAGACGCAGTGCGGTACTCTTAAAGGCGTATTTGACCGCTTTTTCTGGGTTCGATGCTTCACCTGCAGCGACGGCAATCATTTCAATACTTAAATAACTAAAAATCGAAATAATCACCCCAATCCAGACGCCACTGAATCCGTTGGGAAAGAAGCCACCGTGTCCAGTCAGATTAGTCAGCACATGATGACTTTGCTGAGTGTTTTGAGTCAGAATGCCGATTGCCAACAGAATAAACACGATAATGGCAAAGATTTTAATGGTGGAAAACCAGTATTCCACCAGTCCAAATGCTTTGACGCTATAAGCATTCACTGCAAGCAAAGTACCTGAAAAAAACACGATCCAGATCCATGCGGGCAGATCGGGAAACCACATTTTCATATAGTCTGCGACGGCGGTGATCTCGGTTCCAACCGCCAGTACGATACAGGCCCAATAACTGTAGCGCACCAAGAAACCCGCCAAGGGGCTGATATAATGTTCAGCATAGGCTCCAAATGAGCCTGAAGTCGGGTGCTGTACTGTCATTTCGGCGAGACATGCCATCAGCGCAAAGGCAATCAGCCCGCCTATGGCATAACTCAAAATGACAGCAGGGCCAGCAAAGCTAATTGCAAATTTGCTCCCCATAAACAGCCCCGTTCCAATCGCGCCACCAATCGCAATCATTGCCATCTGCTTGGCGGATAATTTTTTATGTAGTCCTGCTTCACGTGCTTGAATCTTGTCAAAATTATTCATCGGCCTCTCCTAGCCATCAGCTCAATCCGAAAGTGACGACTTAGGTCACTTCCCCCCGTACCAGGTAGCTTTCATTGTTCCATTCTTGATGCTGCATGATGGCTTTGAGATGTTGCACCGCATGCCAGATATCTTCAAATCCAAGATAGAGCGGGGTAATGCCAAAGCGTAACACTTCAGGTTCACGATAGTCTCCGATCACGCCACGGGCGATCAGTGCCTGAATAATTTCATAGCCATGTGGATGTTGATAGCTGACATGGCTGCCGCGATGTTGATGCGCTTTCGGTGTGATCAGCTCGAAACCATACTCGGCACATTCCTGATCAACCAACGCAATAAATAGGTCGGTTAATTGAAGCGATTTCTCACGAATTTTCTGCATGTTGGCTTTCAGGAAAATATCCACCCCACATTCGATTAGACTCATGGAAATAATCGGCTGAGTGCCGCATAGATAACGGCGAATATTGTTGGCTGGCTGATAATGCTGAGCCATGGCGAAAGGCTTTTGATGTCCCCACCAGCCAGAAAGTGGTTGCCAGAACTGATCCCGATGTTTGGGGTTGACCCAGAGCAGCGCAGGCGAGCCTGGACCACCGTTGAGATATTTATAGGTACAGCCAATGGCAAAATCACTGTGACTTTGATTGAGGTCCATCGGTACAGCGCCAACAGAGTGACATAAATCCCAGATGATTAAGGCATTATGGGCATGGATTTGCTGATTAATCGCGGTCATATCATAGAAATAACCGGTGCGATAATTGACATGAGACAGCACCACCACAGCGACCTCAGTCGTTAAAATTTCGCTTAAACCTGCCGCACCCTCAATCAATTCGACCTGATAGCCTTGATTGATCAAGTCAATGAAGCCTTCGATAATATAAATATCGGTGGGAAAAGCGTCTTTTTCCGCGACAATGATTTTACGTTGTGGATGCTTCTCGGCCTGAATTTTGACTGCAGCGGATAGCACTTTAAATAAATTTAAGGTGGTCGAATCAGAAATCACGGTTTCGCCAGCATTGGCCCCGATTAGTTGCCCGACTTTATCACCTAAACGAGTTGGTAAGCCCCACCAATCTGCTTTATTCCAACTGTTAATAAGATCTTCACCCCATTCTTGTTGAATAATATGCTGCGCATAATTTAAAGACTGCTTCGGTCTTGCACCTAAAGAGTTACCGTCTAGATAAATCACATTGTTAGGCAAGGCAAAGTCATTTTTAAATGCGCTGAGCTCATCTTGTTTATCCCAATAAAGACATTGTTCTTGTGTCACCATATTGAATTGCATCCCTATATTTATTGAATTCCACTGTTAAATTTTATCACTGCAATTTTTGTTTTTTATCCGATAAAATCAGTAGATAAAGTTAAAAATTAGGATATGATTTCAATAATATTTAAATTATTAGAATAATTTCCGAATATGAATATTGATGCGATTGATCTTAAAATTCTAAATTTCTTGCAGAACGATGCACGCCTGAGCAATCAGGAATTGGCCGATCTGGTGAATCTTTCACCCTCTGCCTGTCATCGACGGGTCAAGCTTTTGGAAAGCAATGGTGTTATTGAGAAGTACCAAGCCAGACTCAATTATGAAAAATTAGGCATTAAAATTGAGGCAATAGTTGAAATAAAATTGATTCAACTTACTGAAACTGATCATAATTTGTTCTTGAAACAGATTGAGGACTTTGAAGAAGTGGTGAATGCCTATGTGATTACAGGCGAGTCGAATTATGTGCTGCATGTGGCCACCAAAGACTTGAATGCTTTTTCACAATTCATTATTAATAAATTGAATAAGATTAAGGGCATTATGAGTATTAATTCTAAGATCATTTTAGATAAGGTGATTCAGAAAAAAATGCTTTGATTCCCGATTCACTATTGAACCTTGGCCTAAATTCAAAAAATTTATTTTAATAATATAAGTCACTTAGATAAATTTAATTAAATAAAAATCATTCTCATAATCAATTTTGAAAAATAATTGCCAGACTGAAATAACGATTTAATAAAGTCAGTCGCGATTAATGTAACCAAAAACCTCGGTTTAAGCGTGGTAGTGCGTTTTATAATTCAGGTAAAATTAAGTTCTATTTAAAAATCAATTGAGATCGTTTTTGAAAAGTACAAGGTGCATGAATGGGGCGTGAATTAAAAAGCTCGAAATTACGTTCTGAGCAGATTAGTCGTCGTCTCTTTTTCTGCATGATAGTCATTATCTTTTCGATTTTTTATCTCTCCATCCCTTTAATTATTAATAGTTATCAAGAATATATAAAATCAGAACAAACACTCACTGAAATTACTTGCCTTCGCACATTAGTTAAAACAGCCAATAAAATTTCCAGAGAACGGGCACCTTCCAATAAAGTGATGTCGAGCGAAGCGAATGCGTTATTGGAAAATCAAAAAGAATTATTCGAGTATCGCAAGATTGTTGATGCAGAAATTGATAACAGCATTGAAGTTTTAAAACAAAACGGGTTTAGGCTGATTGCTTATGAACTGGAAACTGATTTAAAAGTTAAATTGGCTGCAGCACGAGCCATTGTTGATGCATATGCCAGCACGCCACATGCTGAGCGAACATCCAAGCAATATGATCATGCGATTTTATCCATGTTTAGTGTTTGGGATGAAAGCCGTGAGTTCTTAACGTGGTTATTGGTTCGTTCCAATAGTAAGAACAGCAAGATGTCGAATTATTTCACCTCAATTTTAGTACTCACTGATATGCGTGATCAGGCAGGTAGAGTTGCATCTAATGTCATGGCACCAGTGACATTTGGGGATAAAATTTCGGATGAAAATCGAGCGCGCTCATTACAGACACAACATCAAGCGATTTATCTGTGGGAGTTAATTGATACGATCCAGCCTGAACAGTCGAAGACGCTTGAATATGTAGACTTATATCGTCGTGTTAAAACGGAGTTTTTAGATAAAGGCTTACCGATCATTGCGCGCTTATTGGATGAAAGTAAAAATAATAAAGCGTACTTTCTGTCTGGGACACAATTGACAGAGCGAATGGTGGGGAAATTTACACCAGTCATGGACTTGCAAAACTATATTCTGGATTACAGCATCCAAGTTGCAGTGAATGAAAATAAATTCGCAAAGCGGCAGTTTATTTTTACTTTAATTATTTCTAGCCTATCTTTATTGATTGCAATTTTCACCATGATTTATGCCAAGCGCAAGGTGTTTAGTCCACTGATCCATGCCCGTGATATGATTTTGCGCTTATCTGGAACTTCGGATGAACTTCCTTCAGGAAAAAATAATAAGGAAGAGTTTTTCTCGTTGTTTGAAGCGATTGATAAATTAAAAGGGATGTTAAAACAGCGCGATGCCATGGAGTTGCAACTGAAGCAGATTGCAAATTCTGATGTTTTAACAGGTGTCGCAAACCGCTTGGCTTTAGATGAATATATTCAGTTTCTTGAATCCAAGCCTGAGGCTTTGTCTCAGACTTGTGTGATTGCGATTGATATTGATAATTTTAAGTTTGTAAATGATCAGTATGGGCATATTGTCGGGGATCAGGTGATTAGCATGATTGCTGATCAGCTCAAACATAATGTTCGAGCATCTGACTTAATTGTGCGTTATGGCGGTGATGAGTTCTTGGTCGTAATCGAGAATATTCAGATGACCGCTGCAAAAGTTGTGGCAGAGAGTATTCGTTCGGCTATTTTAAAAGAAAGGATTGTGATCCCGAATGTAGCTGAGTCGATTCATGTTTCGGTCAGTATCGGGGTTGCGATTGGCGCAAATAGTTGGTTAGAGCTGTTAGAAAAAGCGGATCAGTCATTGTTAAAAGCGAAGGCAAAAGGGAAGAATGTGGTGGAATATTAAATTGCCCGTGATTGAATCAACCTAAGTGATTAAGAATGACCTTTTAATACATTAACCACATCTTTTATTTAATGAAATGAGTCATTTTCTTTGCCCTCAGGGAATAAATATTGCTGCATAAAATCAATAAATACTCGAGTTTTGGGCGAAAGGTAGCGATTTGATGGCCACACAATATTGAAATGCCCAGCATGGATGATGTTGTCGTGCATGATACTGATGAGTCGTCCAGATTGTATCTGATCTTTAATAGCAAAATCAGGTAAACAAGCAATACCTAATCCTTGTTCAACCATATAAATAATAGATTCAATGTTATTGGCCACAGTGGAGACAGGTAAATTCATGATGTAGGGTTTACCTTGTTCTTGTAAGGGCCAAGCCTCGATTTTACCTGTACTCGGATAACGATGGCGTAAGCAATGTCTTGTTGCAAGCTCACCTAAAGCCTGTGGTATGCCATGTTCAACAAAATAAGCAGGTGAGCCCACTATTTGATAGTGATAAGTACCTAATACCTTTGCCATTAAGCGTGAGTCAGTCAACGCACCTGTACGAATCACAACATCAAACCCTTCCTCAATTACATCAACGAGATGGTCGGAAAAATCGAGATCTAAATGGATGGCTGGCCATGCTTGTATGAACTGAGTGAGCGTTGGCATCATTAACATTCCAACTAAAGGTAAACTGACTCTTAGCCGTCCTTGAGGGACATGATTAATCTGTGATAATTCTAATTCGGCTTCTTCAACTTCGGTCAATATTTGACGGCATCGTTTAAGGAAGAGCGCACCTTCAGGGGTAAGTTGAATGCTGCGTGTAGAGCGGTGGAACAACCTGACATTTAATTTCTTTTCAAGTTTCGCAATGATTTTTCCAATAGCAGATGCAGACAAACCTAGTTTTTGCCCCACCAGTGTAAAGCTTCGAAACTCAGCAACTTGAATAAAGACATTTAAAGAACTAAAACGATCCATAATTTTTATTCTGGAATATTTTTCCGTATTCCTTAGAATCTTAACCTATTTTTCAATATTCCAAGTGAATCTAAACTCTGATTTCTACTTAATTTTGAATCAGGTTAGAAAAATGAGTCATATTCTTACATCTACCCAGTTCCAATCAGAACCTGTACCGACTGTTTTTGTGGTGAATGTTATCCATGCTCACCCAGAAAAACAGGAGCAAGCTTTTAAAATTATTCAGGAAATTGTGCATTATGCATCGTTTAAAGAGGGCTTTTTATGGAGCAATTTAGCGAAAAGCCTTGATGGTAAAACGGTTGTCAATATTGAAGCCATTTCATCCAAAGATGATGTCAAAAAATTCTTTGGGGATAAGGTTTTTGAGGCTAAATTTGATCGTCTGAAAACGGTTGCTGATTTTGAATTTCATATTTATCAATCGAATGATGTTGTTTTTCCACATTCAGGGGTTGTACATAAACTTCAGGACACACATGCATAAAATCAAGTCAAAAAAGAAACCGAGTTTGACTCGGTTTCTTTAAGGTTCGCACAGATAGAGTCATTTGATGAAATGTTAATCACTTGGCTTGGAACGTGATCTTTTATTTCAACAAAGGTTTTAAGAACTTCGCTGTATGTGAAATTTTAGATTTCACCACTTGCTCAGGGGTTCCTTCAGCAATAATCTGACCACCACCCGAACCACCTTCAGGGCCAAGATCAATCACCCAATCGGCAGTCTTGATCACATCCAGATTATGCTCAATCACCACGATGGTATTGCCCTTATTGCGGAGCTCGTACAGGATGTCGAGTAACTTGGCAATATCATGGAAATGCAGACCTGTGGTCGGTTCATCCAAGATATATAAGGTTCGACCTGTATCGCGTTTTGCCAACTCACGTGCCAGTTTGACCCGTTGTGCTTCACCACCAGAAAGCGTGGTTGCTGCTTGTCCTAAACGAATATAGCCGAGCCCGACTTGGGTTAAGGTATCTAAGCGGCGATGAATCACTGGAATTGCACTAAAGAATTCCGCTGCATCTTCTACCGTCATTTCCAGTACATCAGAAATGTTTTTGCCTTTATAACCGACTTCTAAAGTTTCACGGTTATAACGCTTGCCATGACAGGCATCGCATGGCACATACATATCAGGTAGGAAGTGCATCGCGACCTTGATCATGCCATCGCCTTCACAGGCTTCACAACGTCCACCTTTCACGTTAAACGAGAAACGGCCTGCACTATATCCACGTGCTTTGGCTTCAGGCGTTTGCGCAAACAATTCACGGATCGGTGTGAATAAACCCGTATAAGTTGCTGGATTTGAACGAGGGGTACGACCAATTGGACTTTGGTCAATATCGACCACTTTATCCAAATGTTGTAAGCCATCGATTGAATCAAATTTTTCCGCAGTCAGCGTAGTTGCACCATTCAGTTGAGTCGCTGCCAAAGGCAATAAGGTACGGTTAATCAGCGTTGATTTACCTGAACCTGAAACCCCTGTGACACAGGTCATGATGCCCAATGGGATAGTCAAATCGACATTCTGTAAGTTATGTCCGCTTGCGCCAGACAATTTGATGACTTCATCTGGACGTGGCGATTGAGTACGCTGTTTCGGCACTTCAATCTTCAATTTACCTGAAAGATATTGACCTGTAAGTGAGTCAGGATGATTGGCCAACTCATCATAAGTCCCTTCAGCAATCACCGCACCGCCATGAATACCCGCACCTGGTCCGATATCAATAATATGGTCAGCCGCACGAATTGCATCTTCATCATGCTCAACCACCAACACGGTATTGCCGAGATCACGTAAACGAATTAGGGTTTGTAGCAGGCGATCATTATCACGTTGATGTAGACCAATTGACGGTTCATCCAGCACATACATCACGCCCATCAAGCCAGCACCGATCTGTGAGGCTAAACGGATACGTTGCGCTTCGCCACCCGAAAGGGTTTCTGCGGAACGTGCCAAGCTGAGATAGTTCAGACCAACACTGACCAAGAAGTGTAAACGCTCACGAATCTCTTTAAAGATTTTATCGGCGATTTCACCTTTGGCACCTTCAAGATTCAGGTCTTGATAATAGTGTTCCGCATCACCAATTGACATCTTAGTGATTTGGGCAATGGTTTTGTCTTTGACCCGCACGTGGCGAGAAATTTCATTGAGACGTGAACCACCACAGGCATCACAAGCTGCATTCGACAGATATTGCGCCAGATCATCACGCACATAATTGGATTCAGTTTCGCGATAGCGACGTTCTAAATGCGGCAAAATCCCTTCAAAGGCTTGCACACGACTGTGTTTACGACCACGTTCATCAATATAACTCAGGTCGATTTTCTCTTTGCCTGAGCCTTGTAGGAATTTCTTTTGCGTGTCTTTATCCAGTGTGTTCCACGGTTGATCGAGATCAATATTGAAATGATCCGCGACTTTTTGCAGCATGGTGTAGTAATACGGACGTTGTCGATCCCAACCACGAATCGCACCTTGGCTGATTGAAACCTCAGGGTTTGGAATCAGTTTATCTGAACTGAAATGGCTGCGCGTACCCAAACCATCACAAACCGGGCAGGCACCGAATGGGTTGTTGAATGAGAACAGACGTGGTTCAAGTTCAGCTACGGCACGATCACACTCAGGACAGGAGTGTTTAGCTGAAAACACACGTTCAGGATGCTCACCGTTCATCCACGATAACACCGCAATATCACCGCCTAAACGTAATGCGGTTTCAAACGACTCTGCAATACGGTTACCCAGATCGTCACGCACTTTAAAGCGATCGACCACGACTTCAATGGTATGTTTTTTCTTCTTGTCCAGTTCAGGTGGGGTATCAATATCAATGATTTCACCATCGACACGGGCACGCACAAAGCCTTGGCCTTGCAGCTGTTCAAACAGTTGGGTGTATTCACCTTTACGCTCGCGCACCACAGGCGCAAGCAACATCAAGGCGGTGCCTTCTTCAAGGCTTTTTACTGCATCAACCATTTCTGAAATGGTTTGCGCCACCATCGGCAAATCATGTTCAGGGCAGTAAGGTGTACCGACACGGGCATAAAGCAAACGCAAATAGTCGTAAATTTCAGTAATCGTTCCCACAGTAGAACGTGGGTTATGGCTGGTTGACTTTTGCTCGATGGCAATCGCAGGGGAGAGACCTTCAATCGAATCGACTTCTGGTTTTTCCATTTGTGATAGGAATTGGCGCGCATAGGCCGACAGTGATTCGACATAACGACGCTGACCTTCGGCATACAAGGTATCAAAGGCCAAGGATGATTTTCCTGAGCCAGAAAGTCCCGTAATTACCACAAACTTGTCACGTGGAATATCGAGTGACACATTTTTTAAATTATGGGTACGTGCGCCTCGAATACGGATATGACTTTGACTCATAAATACATCTCAATAAGCTGAATATGAAAACATGTATATGATAGCGATTTAAAATCGTTCAAGTGGTATAAAAATAATTAAAACGACAAATTGTGACGGTTAATGAACTGGTTCACATTTATCTCACGCGATGCGCCTAGTATTTTTAGCATTCAATGCCACAGATTGCCATGTAAAAATTGATCACGGATTAAAATACATAATTTACTAGACGACTGGTCTAATATTGATTTATAGTGTGTGCATGAAACGATCAAATAAAAGTGAAACCACTCGACAACATATTCTCGATACCAGCTTTGAATTGGTGTTGCGTAAGGGTTTTGTCGGTGTTGGTTTGCAAGAGATTCTCAAAGCCTGTGATGTCCCGAAAGGGTCGTTCTACCATTATTTTGCTTCTAAAGAAGCATTTGGCTGTGCTTTGCTCGAACAATATATGGCGGATTATAAAGTCCGTGTCGAAAAGCTTTGGCAACATACCGAACAAAGTGCCTATGCGCGTTTGATGGCGTTATGGCAAGCGTGGATTGAGGACCCAGTTTATGGCAGTTGGGCTGAGAACTGCCTGATTGTGAAATTGGCGGCAGAGGTTGCTGATTTGTCCGAGGACATGCGTGAAATTCTCAATCTCGGCGTGCATCGATTGACGCAACGTGTGGCCTTGTTATTACAAGAAGGGCAACAACAAGGCTCGATTCCCGCCCATCTTGACCCACTTAAAACAGCTCAGGTGATGTATCAATTGTGGCTGGGTGCGGCCCTGATGACCAAGTTAGCGCAAGACAAAGCACCGCTACATTTAGCTTTAGAAACCACACAACAGCTGTTACAGCCGATTAAGGAATAAACCATGCAAAGTATTATCCATCAAAGTTTTGGTGAACCTGTAGAGGTATTGCAGCTGGCAGAAATGCCACAGCCTGAACCTAAAGCAGGTGAGGTTCGTATTAAAACCATCATGTCTCCTATGCATAACCATGATGTTTGGACCGTACGTGGTAGCTATGGCTATAAGCCAACGCTCCCAGCCATTGGTGGCAGCGAAGCGGTGGGGATTGTCGATGCAGTCGGTGAAGGTGTCGATGAAAGTAAACTGGGACAGCGTGTTGCGGTTGCTGGCGTACATGGCAGTTGGGCAGAATATTTTATTGCACCTGCACAAAGCATCATTCCATTAAATGATGCAATTGATAATGAAACGGCAGCTCAACTGATCGGCATGCCAATCAGTGCCTTGATGCTACTTGATTTTGTTAATCTGCAAGCAGGCCAATGGTTGATTCAAAATACCGCAAATGGTGCGGTGGGTAAAACCGTCGCCATGATTGCTCAAGCTCGTGGACTACAAGTGATTAATTTGGTTCGCCGTACTGATGCGATTGCAGAAATGCAGGCCTTGGGGATTCAGCATGTGCTGGCGACGGATCAGTCAGATTGGAAGCAACAAGTCAAAGCGATTCATGCAGATCAGCCATTAATTGCTGGCGTGGATTCAATTGGCGGCAGCGCCAGCGGGGAAATGTTGAGTTTACTCAGTGAAAATAGCCTATTGGTGTCGTTTGGCAGTATGACTGGCGAGACCATGCAGATCTCATCGGGTGATCTGATTTTTAAGCAAGCCACAGTTAAAGGATTCTGGGCCAGTGTGGTCAATAAAGAAATGCCAGTGGAACGTAAAAAGGCTTTGTTTGTAGAACTGATTACATTGGCGACGCAGAAAAAACTAATTTTACCAGTTGAAGGTGTCTTCAGTTTTGACCAGATTAAAACTGCCGCGTTGAAAGCAACTCAAGGCGCGCGTCAGGGTAAGGTGTTGTTACAACCATAACTCAGCTACTCACCGCCAGCCGTGAGGCTGGCCACTTCCGATCTCGTTATCATAAAAAGGAAAAATCAGATGCTTGGACAATTACTCATCGGACTCATCGCATTATTACATGTCTATATTTTGGTGTTGGAAATGTTTTTGTGGGACAAACCTTATGGTTTAAAAGCCTTTGGCAATAGTCTGGAAAAAGCACAACTGACCAAAGTATTGGCACAAAATCAGGGGCTGTATAATGGTTTCCTTGCCGCCGGTTTATTTTGGTCATTATTGGCACCCACCGCTTATGCGACCGCAATTGCCAATTTCTTTTTAGCTTGTGTGTTGATTGCAGGGATTTATGGTGGACTCACTGCGAGTAAAAAGATTATCTATATTCAGGCTGTGCCTGCATTGATTGCTTTAATCGTGGTGAATGTTTTTTAACCCAGCAATAAAAGTAGGCATTTAAGCTGATTTATGCTTTAATGCGCTCAGTTTGAGATGAGCCTCATACAGTATATCGGACGATACGATATACGACTAAGCCCCTTAATTGGGGCTTTTTTATGTCTGGAGAAAATCGTTTGTGCTAATGACATCTTGATAAAGAGCAAGATTGGGAATTATGGATAAAGGAGTGCCATAAGTTACCATTTTTGGTCATATCGTATGAATAAAATCAAAAATCGTCTTCTGAATTTTTAAATAAATACATTAAAATTAATAAGATAAATGGGGTAATAATAATGTTAAGAAAAATCGTGTTATTCGGATGTGGATTGTTTTTTTGCCTTGGGGTGGCGGCACAGGAGACAAAAATTCTTGGATTTGATCAGGTCTTTAATTTAAATCATGATGAACTTTATGAATTAGAGCTACAAAATCTCAATCCAAGTTCCCAATTGTGGACTGCTTTTTATTTAATAGGTGTTCCAAAATCTGCAGCAATGGATACAAAAGCTGATTTTGTGATCAGTGGTGAGGGGGTTATTAATAAACAGCATCCAGCGAATCCAACTGAGCTTGTAAGTTTAGTTGCCAATAATTTATCAGTACGGCAAAACTATTCTTTTAAAGAGTTTGATGATTTGGTTGAAGAAATTGAAGATCAAACGGGAAAGAAAGTGCAAGACCCTGTATTGAGTGATGCCGATAATGTTCGTGTTTATGGGCAGGTAATGGATTGGATTCCTGAATATAACTTACAAAAGCCCGCTAAAATCAGCTTTGGTATTGCAAATCGACAAGATTTCGAAATCAAAGCAGCTTATTTGGTGATCGGGGAAGGGGATAAAACGCCTCAAGTATTAGCACTCAATATCCATCAGAAAATGGATGCTGAACAAATGCAGAATTCGTTCCAACAAAAAAGTCGTAGTTATGAATTGAGTTTTGCCCGTTTCGAGGCTAAATTTCTTATTTTTCTGGTCATTATTGCCGCAACCATTTTTTTGAATTGGGGAAAATGGCGCAGGCATTAAATATTTGAATCCGCTTTTATCTATTGGGTAGAAGGAGGGTTTCCCCTCCTTTTTACGAGCGAATGGATAAGGATAATTTAATCCAGCCCTAACCATTGACGTTGTTGGTAAGCACTGTCCCAGAACAGCCACTCCAGTTTTGCGCCCATGGTATAAGCCGCATGCATCTTGGCTAAGGTATCCTCATCACACCGCGCAGCGACTTTATCAACCGTCGCAATCACATTACGCACCGCGGTATTAAATTCTTCCCCTGCATAGGTATCAATCCATGCTTGGTAAGGGTTGTTGGCAACCGATTGACTGACGATGTCTTTACCCACTTCGGCATAAATCCAGAAACATGGCAGGAGTGCCGCCAGAATCACAGGATAGCTTTCTGACCATGCTGTTGCCGTCAAGAATGAGGTGTAATGATGGCAGGCCAACGTCAACGGTGTGCTTTCAAACTCGGTTTTGCTGATCTCAAATTCCTGCATAAAATCATTGTGCAAGCTGCGTTCCACAATAATGGCAATTTTTGCTGCTTCAGAAAATTGAATCACATCATCGGCTTCATAGGCTTTTGCGGCAGCCACAGCAAGGGCACGTCCATAGGCCAATAAGTAATGTGCATCTTGAATCACATAATGACAAAAGGCTGAACGATCAAGTGTGCCCGCCGCAAGTTCTTGATTAAAAGGCAGTGCTAATATTTTTTGATATAAATCTTGATTACGTTGCCAAACATCTTGAGAAAACGTCATGGATTTGAACCTGTTTAAAACACGAAAATAAACCTGTTCGTACTATAGCAGAGTCTGGTCGGGATGGTTTTTTTGCCAAAACAAGTCCAACAATCTTTTCTGTTTTTGGGTCAAAACTCGCCTACAATAAGCACATTTTTATCACTCTGCATTTGGATAAAAGGCTGCTCATGAAGCATTTCCGTTTCTCAATATTTTTTACGATTGTGTGTTTAGCACTTTCGGCCTACTGGGGCTATACGCATGGCCCTGAAGCGGGTGTCGCCACCATGCTAAAAGCACTGACCATTACTGCCATTCTAGCGGTGATGGAAGTGTCTCTTTCTTTCGACAATGCGGTGGTGAATGCCTCAGTATTGCGGGGTTGGGATCATTTCTGGAAAATGATCTTCTTAACCGTCGGTATCCTGATTGCCGTATTTGGGATGCGTTTAATCTTCCCTGTGGTGATTGTCGCGGTAACTGCCGATATGGGCATGGTTGAAGTCGCCAAAATGGCCCTGAATGATCCAAAAACCTATTCAGAGCGTTTGATGGCGCATCATGCTGAAATTTCAGCCTTTGGTGGGACCTTCTTATTGATGGTGTTCTTAAACTTCTTCTTTGACGATGGTAAAGAAACTCATTGGTTTAAATGGTTGGAAGCGAAATTAGCCCATTTGGCTA
The DNA here is from genome assembly GCF_022808535.1 of Acinetobacter sp. NIPH1876. Lineage (NCBI taxonomy): Bacteria > Pseudomonadati > Pseudomonadota > Gammaproteobacteria > Moraxellales > Moraxellaceae > Acinetobacter > Acinetobacter sp. NIPH1876. The sequence goes on along the minus strand of NZ_JALGBR010000011.1, from coordinate 12,204 downwards.
ACGTGCCTGCCATGTCGGTGTTCTTGGCCTTGATCGCGATGATTATCATGGCGGCGAATGTCGATGAGTCTGCTCGTTTGGCTGTGACCATGGCCGGAATCTGGGGCATCGTGGTGTATATCGGTGTACAGGTCTTGAGTCATTTATTGGGTGGTGAGCCTGAGATTGATGAAAATGGCAATGCCATTGGCCATGACTCAAGTGGTGCAGCTTCGGGTGTGGTAAAAGCTGGTTTTGGTGGTTTCCTCTACCTTGAAGTACTAGATGCATCCTTCAGCTTTGACGGTGTGATTGGTGCATTTGCGATTACCAGTGATGTGGTAATCATCATGCTGGGTCTAGCAATCGGCGCGATCTTTGTCCGTTCAATGACCATTTATCTGGTGGAGAAAGGCACTTTGGATGCGTATATCTACTTAGAGCATGGTGCGCATTATGCGATTGGTGCACTGGCATTCATCATGATTGCCAGTGGTACAGGCTTACATGTACCTGAAGTGGTCACGGGTTTGATCGGGGTGGCCTTTATTGTGTGGGCGGTGTTGGCTTCGATTCAATATAGCAAGCGCGAACAACAAGCCTCTTAAGCTTGTTTTCAGTTTGATCAGCTAGTGTAAATAAAGGAGCGAATATCGCTCCTTTATTTTTTCTCTGCAGAAAGATTGTGTTTTTCATAATCTACTTACAACCTTTGTAGGCGAATGGCTTATAATTCGCTGAGCCAGTTATAGTGTCTTATCAATAATGAATGCTTTAGAACGCCGTTCAACCTTTGCCTTAAGTAGCATTTTTGCCTTACGCATGTTGGGCTTGTTCATGATTATTCCTGTATTTTCAGTTGCAGGACAATCCTATCAATATGCCACACCTGCCTTAATTGGTCTCGCGGTGGGAGTCTATGGCTTAACCCAAGCAATTTTACAAATTCCATTTAGCCTATTGGCCGATCGCTTCAGCCGGAAGCCTTTGGTGGTGCTTGGCTTATTGTTATTCGCCATTGGCGGTGCCATTGCTGGTCTATCCGACACCATTTATGGCGTGATTATTGGCCGTGCGATTGCAGGTGCAGGTGCAGTTTCAGCGGTAGTGATGGCATTGCTGGCCGATGTCACCCGTGAAGAACAACGCACCAAAGCCATGGCCGTAATGGGCATGAGTATTGGTCTTTCTTTTGTGGTGGCATTTAGTCTAGGGCCGTGGCTGACCAGTTTAGTCGGCATTTCGGGCTTATTTTTTGTGACCACGATTATGGGCTTGGCTGCGATTTCGATGTTGTTATTGGTGCCTAAAGTCACGCGACACCATCGTAACTATCAGCAAGGCTATCTGAATCAGCTCAAGCAAGTCATCCAAATGGGTGAGTTGAACCGTTTGCATGTGTCGGTGTTTGCACTACATTTATTGCTAACAGCCATGTTTATTTATGTGCCTTCACAGCTAATCGAATATGCTGGAATTCCTTTAGCAAAGCATGGTTTAGTCTATTTACCTCTATTAGTGATTAGTCTGTTCTTTGCTTTTCCAAGCATTATCATTGCGGAAAAATATCGCAAAATGCGCGGCATTTTTCTTACTGCAATTGCAGGGCTTATCGGTGGTTTGCTGATTCTGATTTTTGGCTATGAGTCTAAATATGTATTGCTGGCAGGGTTGGGATTATTCTTTATCGCGTTTAATGTGATGGAAGCGTTATTGCCTTCGTGGCTGTCTAAAGCCGCACCGATTCAATCTAAAGCCACTGCAATGGGTGTCAATGCCAGTAGCCAGTTCTTGGGTGCCTTCTTTGGCGGAACTTTGGGTGGGCAGCTTTTGATGTTACAGAATACTGCGCTCGGGTGGAGTGTGCTGACGGGGATTGCTATAATATGGCTGCTGATTAGTTTTGGTCTGGCTCAGCCAAGATATTTATCTTCCATTGTGTTGCCTTTACCTCAAGCAATACAAACAGATGAATGGACTTCAAAACTGTTGGCGATTCGTGGTATTGAAGAAGTCGTGGTGATGCCAGAACAGCAAGTTGCGTATATAAAAGTCGATAAACAGTGCATTGATGATGCTGGGCGACAAGATTTAACGCACTTGATTGGCAAAGAGGTAGCCATTTAATCATAACTCTTATAAAGTAAAACATAGAAATATATAGGATGAAGACAGCTAATGCGTGGTGTGAATAAAGTTATTTTAGTAGGTACTTTAGGTAAAGATCCAGAAACTAAAACCTTTCCAAATGGTGGATCATTAACTCAATTCTCGATTGCAACCAGTGAATCGTGGATGGATAAAAGTACGGGTGAGCGTAAAGAGCAAACAGAATGGCACCGTATCGTGTTGCATAACCGTTTAGGTGAAATTGCACAGCAGTATCTACGTAAAGGTTCAAAAGTGTATATCGAAGGTTCATTGCGTACCCGTCAATGGACAGACCAAAATGGTCAAGAGCGTTACAGCACTGAAATCCGTGGTGATCAAATGCAAATGCTCGATAGCCGTCAGCAAGGCGAGCAGAGCGGTGGTGATTTTAACCAACCCCGTTTTAACAACAATAATAACCAAGGTGGCGGTTACCAAAATACCGGTTATAACAATAACAACAACCAAGGTGGTTATGGTCAAGCTGGTGGCAATCAAGGCAATTATGCAGGTAGCCCTCAAGCAGGTAATGGTTTTAATTCACCAAAAGCCGCACCACAACCGGCTGCAGCAGCACCTGCGGATTTAGACGACGATTTACCGTTCTGACACACCCTAGAGACTATGTTTTGTAAAGTTTATTAAATTATTCTTTATTAGTAGTTAGTTACAAATAAAATTTACAGATACTAGAAATGGTTCTGTAAATTTTTTTACTTATATATTATGATATTTGATACTGAGATATTTTGTTAAATTTAACCATGATGTCTGTTAAAAGATTTGTAATGAGTAGTGGTGAGCGATTCGCTGTTCTTTTGAATAGTGATGGTGTTCCTATGACTTATCCAAATTTATATACGATCATTCATTTAAGAAATCGTGGTCAATCAATCAATACAATTTCAGCTATTTTGGAAGATATTAAGTTGCTCTTTCAGTTGTTGGATAAGTTAGGAATTGACTTGGAACAAAGGATAAAAAGTAAAGATTTTTTAAAACTAAACGAAATAGAAGCCATAGTAAATTTAACCAGTTTCAATCGCAGTCGATTAGGTGGGGCAGATTCAAAAACAAAGATCATAAGTTTTCCAAAAAGTAATAATAAAGAGCGATCTAGAGCAAAATTGGTTGTTACTCAGGACTATGTATCTAAACAATTAATATATAGGCGGTTAACTAATTTTGCTGAATATATTGGATGGTTTGAGACGCATCTTCATTCATCAGCAATAACAAGTACAAAACGTTTGTTAAAATCTCGTAGACCTCGTAAGTTCATGGATATTCAGTCTGAATACAAATCTTTTGATAGTAATCAATTAAATAAAATTCTCAAGGCGGTTGATCCTGATAATCAGAATCGTATCTGGACATCAGATTATCTTACTTATAGAAATGAGCTAATTATCTATTTGTTTTTATATCTTGGATGTCGTAAAGGTGAATTATTAAATTTAAAGATTACAGATATAACCCCCTCTCAAGGTGTTACATCATATCTTACTATTAAGCGTAATCCTCATGATGAACGTGATTCTAGGCTATATCAACCTTTGGTTAAAACCAGAAGTCGATCAATTGCAGTCAATCAAAATCTGAAGAGAAAATTAGAAACTTATATTTTAAATTATAGGTCAACAGTACCTAATGCAGAGCTAACAGACTTTTTGATTTTATCAAATAAAGGCCAGCCTTTATCAATCAATGCTTTAGATAAAATATTTTATGAAATTTCTAAAGTTGTTTTATTCAATGTACATGCTCATGCATTTAGACATACTTGGAATGATAAATTTTCTGAGAAGTCACAAATCCTAGTGGAAAAAGGCAAAACCACAGAATCACAAGTTGAAAATGATCGTGCATATCTGATGGGATGGATACCTAACTCACAAAGTGCAAGAAGATATTCAAGACGTGCAGAGAATAAGCGTGCTGTAGAGATTTATTTAAGTATCCAAGAAAAATTTGAGGATGAAAATGAATAAATCAATTCAAACCGATAGTTTCGATGAATCACAAAATACCTTTACCTCATTCAAAGGATATGAATTTACTATCGATGATCAGAAATGGGTATTAGATATCAATAAAACTATAGATATCTCTCGAGTACGAAATTATGAATTTTCTGTTCAATCAGAAATTGTCATGACTTTGGCTCATTTTGCTAAGTATAGCTCAAGTTCACATACAGCAAACATGTGTGAATATATTGTTAAATATTCCGATATTACAGGAGAAGATCATTTTTCAATTAAAGGTCTTTTAAATTATAAAAATTTTTATTCATCAAAAAAGGATGAATACAAAGTAGCAATGCTAAGAGTTTTTTTGAAAAAACTATATGATTTGGGTTTTTCCTCAGTAGATGATGAAATTTATGATTTAATGGATTCATGGAGATTAAGTGGCAATGAAAAAGGAGCAGCAGTCCTTTCCCTTGATCCAGATGAAGGCCCATTTAGCCCATTTGAATTTCAAGCAATTATCACTAGAACCAACGAATATTTAGCAGAAAATAAGATTTCTTATTACGAGGCTGCTTTAATTCGTATTTTCTGTGCGACTGGTAGAAGACCAATCCAAATTGCAGGATTAAAGATAAAAGACTTATACGTATCGGATAAGTATAATTTTAATGATAAAAATGAAGTTCATATACTTAACATTCCGAGAGCTAAAGTTAGAAGTGCTAGTGGATTCCGATTTGCTTTTAGTGAAGTTGGAATTCGTGAAAGTATCGCTCAAATTTTATTTGAGCATATTCGGATTCTGGAACAAATATTGAGTAATGCAATTAATCGAGAATTATTAAAACAGGAAGTTGATGAACTACCATTATTTTATGATCTTGAAAAACTAACAGAGTTAGATTGGGGCAATGAAAAGGAAATTTCGCAAATTTTACCGAATGAAATTATTCATTTGCCCACGGTTCAACTCACCCAAAAATTAAAAGATGCGGTAAGAAAGCTTGGGGTTCGTTCAAGGGAAACAGGTAAACCAATATTCGTAACTTCTTATAGGTTCCGCTATACGCTTGGTACAAATGCTGCGAGGCAAAAAGCAGGCGTAAATGTCATTGCAAAATTATTGGATCACCATGACACCCAAAATGCACATTGCTATGTACAAAGTGTGCCAGAAATTGCACAGCAAATATCATCTATCATGGATGAGAGTTTACGCAAATATGCAGATGCTTTTCAGGGAAAAGTTGTAAAGGATGAGATAGAAGCCCAATCACAAATTAAAGATGCTAATAGAATTTCTTGCGTAGAGCAGGATTGTGACGTTGGCTCATGTGGTACGCATCAATACTGTAACGATTATGCGCCAATCGCATGTTATCTATGTAGTAAGTTTATGCCTTGGGCAAATGCACCGCATCATCTGATTTTAGAGCAATTAATTCAAGAACGAGATGATCTAGTTAAGATGGGGTGTAACCTTGAAATCGTTGCCGTGAATGATCGAACAATTATTGCTGTTCAGCAAGTAATTGATGCTTGTAAGGAGTTTAATCATGGATAATTTAATATATTTTCTATCTGATAAAATCCAGTCTCCTTACTCCGAAATTAAGCGGTTTATTGATTTTGTTAAACAGTTACCAGAATTAAATGAAGATATTAGATTTGAAAAGAATTATTGGAAAGGCGAAGTAAACTTTGTCAAAACAGGTATTTCATCCAAAGATAGATCACCTGAAAATCTTTTGCATCATTCAATTATAGAGTTTGCCAAGGCGTATGTTAAGTATCAAAGGACTAATAGTAAGTTAAAAACGCAAGATACAATTCTTTCAATTCGGGCAATAGAACAAATATGCTTAGACCGATATGGTGAAGTTGATTTAACTAAATTGGTTATTGCAGATTTTGACTTAGCTGCTGAGAATGCAAAGATAAACTATAAAGCAAGTTCTGCGTATCATGTAGGTAGACAATTAAAAATTCTATTGGACTTTATTCGGAAATTAAAAATAGTTGCTTTACCAGAATGGAAAAATCCGATTAAAAAGCCTTCTGATAAATCAATTGTATTAGATACAGAGTCCGAGGAACATAGAGCATCTAAACTTCCAGATGAAGATGCGATTTTTGCATTAGCTGATATTTTCTCACGGAAAGATTCTGAGTTGTCAGATAGAGATATTTTTGTCACCAGTGCTGTTGGGTTGCTTCTATCTGCACCAGAACGAGCATCAGAACTGTTTTTCTTAAAGCATAATTGTATCCACGAAGAAGAAGTCCAAGCGCTCTCTAAGAGCAGTTTAGGGCTTGTGGCAGATGGTTCTAATCTTGAAAAAGTATTCGGTATTAGATGGTATGGACAAAAAAATTTTGGGTATGACATTAAATATATTCCGAGTACCATGATTCCAACGGCCAAACGGGCAATTGCACGTTTAAAAAAGATGTCAGAAAAGCCTAGACATTTAGCATATTTGCTTGAGACAAGCGATAAATTTCCAAGACATGAGCTTTGTCCTAAAGTGCCTGATGATCAGTTCTTAAAGCGTTCTGATGTACTATTAGCGATGGGATTGGATATATCTTCTTATGAAAACTCGAATAACGCCGGTATAAAGTTTTTAAAAACAAGAGGTATTCCTATTAGTGATTACGAAGTCTGCCTAAATGATTTAAATATTATTCTGAGAAATAGATTACCTAAAGGTTTTCCTTATATACCTTTTAAAACAGGTAATGGTATTCAGGTTAAATGGTCAGAAGCCTTATTTTGTTGTTTCGCAAACCAATTCCATAGTGATAAAGCGACTATTTTCTCAGAATTATGGATACCACATATTGATACCTTAAATGAAGATTTATCACCAACCAAAAAGAAATTAAGAGGAAAAGATGAGTTATCAAATGTCCAATCTATTTTTCAACGGTGGGGATATGGTGACTATAGTATGTCTACCCATCAGTTTCGACATTTATTGAATACGATAGCAAATACTAATGGAATGGATAGCATATTACTCGCCAAATGGTCAGGCCGAGCTGATATGAAGCAAAATCGAGTATATGACCATACAACTGTTGAAGATCGTAATTATGGCTTAATTGAGATGCAGAAAAATGAGGTTGGTTCAGTAAATACTGATAGTACATTTGCATTCCAGATCGCTACACCTCGAACTCTACAGGAGTTAAATACTAGAACAACATTGTCCATGCATACAACTGAGTTTGGGCTTTGCACACATTCATATATTGATGAGCCCTGCCTAAAGTATAGAAACTGTTTGAATTGTACAGAGCATGTCTGTATTAAGGGGGATGAAGAAAAGAAAAAACGGCTTCAAGATCGACTTAGAAAAGAAAAACTCTTATGGGTAAAGGATAAAGAGGCTGTGAGTAAAAATGTTACTGGTGCAACGGTCTGGTTGCAAACTAGAGAGCTTACAATCAAACGTTGTGAACAGATGATTACTCTACTGGATGATCCAAACATTCCCGATGGAACACCTTTGAGTCTGCCCCCTTCTGACGATGTTACACATCTCGATTTAGCATATCAAAAAGCAGGTCATAAACGTATCCCCGTTATTGAGAATACTCAACGTAAAAAGATAGAGGATGAACCACATTTGCTCAGTCCTGCATTGCAAATGGATTTATGGATTTGATATGGCACAGCATTTAACCGATAAAGACATCGAGAATATTGTAGAGCTTCTTGATTATTGGCCTTTAGATCAGAAATTGACCTGGGAACTCCTATGTAACGCTATTGAGCTACAGCTAGAGTTTGTGCCTGCGCCAACTCGTCAAACATTACAGAAATATGTACGAATTAAGAATGCCTATGATCAATGCAAAAAACCAAAATCTACACGGGTTAAGAGTAATCCAACACAGAAATTACCTCCTAGTTTAAAAATTGCTCAAACTAGAATTGAGGCTTTGGAAGTCAAGAATGCCAGACTGGAAAAAGAAAACGCTATGCTGTTAGAGCAGTTTGTAGTGTGGCAATACAATGCTCATAAATATGGACTAAGTATTGCTAAATTGAATGAGCCGATGAGCAAAAAAAGTTCAGATTAATATATACTTGAATAAGCAATTTGTTAAAGTTAATCAGCGTTATAGATTTTCTTAAAGTTGATGATATAGATTTTTACATTTCCACCCAGAGATGAGTGATGTTAATCGGTGGAAGTGGAGTGCTCCGGCTATGTATGGAATTTAACCTTGCTACTTTTTCCGTCATTTTATGTTCAGTTAATATACATTGATCATCTAGTGACCAATTTGGCAAGCTTTCATCACATAGCTGTTGAACCCATTCATTTAGTTGTTTATTCCAATATAAAATATTTTGCTTTTGCACATAGCCAATCATTAAAGCATGTATATGTTTTGCTCCATGATGCCCCGTTTTAAAGCGTTGAACACCACCTGTACTTGACAGATTGGTATATAAATATTCTCTAGGGTCTCTTTTGGGGTCTGTAGGGATTGGGAGGCGTTTACATTCTATGGGAAGTAAAGTTTGATATTGATTATATTGGACTCCTTCGAGCCAAATTATAGTACCGCATGGTGTGGCAGCTAGATCAATTCTTCTATTTGTGTAGACACCGTCAGGTTCTTCTTGTTTGAATTGTACAAAATCCCATCCTTGATGTCTTGATGCACTATTTAGATCACTACATAATTGTGATGATAGTATAGTTTCACTGCTTTCTTTTGGGCGTAAAGGATTGTCACGCCATTCTACTAATGTATCGAAAATAAATTTAGTTAAAGTAGCTAGCCACTCACCTGGAAGATGAGTTCCTTTGCTTAATCTTCCTGTAAGGCTTTGGTAGTTATTTTTATCTGCCAACATTTTAAAACCCCTGTAGCCGAAGATCGGCTAATACATCATCACCATCTCGTAAGGCTATAGATCTAGTCCAAAATCTATGATTATCTGGTTTTAATAAAAATATAAAATTTTGATCATAAATACGTGTTATACGAGTGATGGATAAAGATGTCCCATGATGCTCTTTTAATAATAGGTCGATTTTATTATGCAACTCTTCAGAGCCTGTCCAATCTATCTTACCTTCGCCAAAAGCATAAACTTTACAAATTGCACCAGACCAAGTGTGAGAATCAATCTCTTTCAATTGATTTTTATAATAGATTTTATTAATTAGAGATGTAAAGACTGAATCAAAGGATGCTAATTCATCCTCTTTTACCTGATCCATAAGAATAGAATCTAAGCCGAGACGAATATAATCTCTTTGATAGTTAACAATATCTTCAGCAATTATTTTATCGTTAATACTAAGATCAAGATCTCCATTTTCTAAATATGGCAAAGAGAAAATATCGCCTGCAAAAATGACAGTAGCCCTTTGAGTAATAAGTCTAGAGCTTATACCTGCAACATAAGCTTGCAAAGCAATGGATTCTTTATCTAACCAAGTTTTTACATTCTGAAGTTTATTTATGTCATTCGTTGAGCAGGAGATGCCAACAATTTCATTCTTATATGTTAAATAATGATCAGTCCAAAGATCATTTTGTAAATTTTCACTTTCTTTTATTAATAGTAATGGTGGAGTGAAGCGTCTTACGGATCTAGGGCTTTCAATTGTTCTATTAGGAACAGTGGTAATTAAAGAATTATCAATCCCTTGATTTGTAAGAGCATTTGTGGGTAGTAACGGTTTACCAATTAAATGATCTATAGGTTTGTGCTTGCTTTGTAATCCTGCAATATAGCCTTCACCAATATCCCAATCATTTTGTTTTACATATTCACGTAAAGTAGGATATTTTTGTAATCTTTCAATAAAGGATAAAAAACGTCTCCCACCAAATAAATTCGCACGCCAAATGTAATTTGATTTAATAGCTAACTCATTTGTTAACCAATGCAAATCGTAATAATCAATATCAAATCTTTGTTCCGCTTTTGCCCGACCATTTCGTCTAAATACTGCATGCAGTATTTTATCATCAGATATTGGTTTTAAAGACTCAGCAATAACAATCACAATTTTGGGATCAGCATCACCTTTTTTAAATAACCCTCTAATAGATACGAAATCTAATATTTCCCGTACTTTCCATTTTAAAAGAAAATCATTGCGGAATTGATTAGCATTTTGATTATATATAAACCCTGATGGTTCAATCATCGCCAATATGCCACCACTGGAAATCATCTCCATAGCATCATGTAAAAATAGGTATGCTAATTGTTTATCTGGTAATTTTCCATGTTGAAGAGAATATGAGTGATAGCTACGTTTAGCTCCTTCTGTCGATAGTGAAGATATAAAAGGCGGATTACCAATTACAATGGAAATTGGTTGTTTAACTAAACCTAGTTCTTTTGCTTCAAAGAAACAGCTGGCATGTAATGTATTTCCCATTAGATTTGGAAAAAGTTTATGGGTTTTATAAATATCTTCTGGTTCTAATGCATCACAAAGGCTTAAACATAAACTAAAAGCAGCTAATTCGACTGCACCTCGTTCCAGATCGATTCCATGTACTTTTTGGATTAATAGCCGTAAAGTATCAACATTTGGTTTTTTCCAATTATTTCGTAAACGCCAGTGAAGAATAAGCCTTTTAAATGCTTCAACTAGAAAGACACCTGAACCACAAGCAGGATCAAGAATTATACCAGTGCCTGCCATTAAATCATCAAGCCGTTTCCAGCTTAAGGTTTCATCTAATATTAATCGAACTAAAGCAGGGGGAGTATAGATAGAGCTAGCTGTGTCATTTACAAAAAGTTGATATATATTACTAATCAACTCAACAGGAAGATCTTTAAATGAGTAAAGTTTCCAAAAGTTAAGTTGACCATTTGAATCAGTATAACCATTAATTAATGTGGCATAGTAATGAAGATCATTACTGTTCAGAAGTAAACTGCGTTCCTCATCTGTTAAAGAAAACACATGCCCATTAAATCGGTCTTCAAGAACATACAGTAAGTCTATAAGGGCAGAGCCATCCTGTAAGATATCAAAAAAACTTTTAGCATTAGTTTTAATTTTTTCAAAATCGGTAGGTAATAAAATAGAGCGCTCTTCTAGATAAGCAATTAATAATGATAAAATAAGTAGTCTTCTGCGCAAACTGCTATTTAGCAAATTTTTCTTTGTTAATAAGTTGCTTAGAGACCTAACTTCTTCTACTAATTTACGATGTGCAGATTTGTGTGCAGATAACAACAAATCACATGCCTGTTTATTATCCCAAATTGTACCATTACGAAGTCGTGTAATATCCCACCATAATTCGCTCTGTGCAATTTTTGTACCTAACTTTAAAGTCCGGATAGGATTAAAAATAAGTTGTTCATTATTATTCTTTATAAAATCTGGTTTATGTGCGCAACGAAAAAGTTGAATACAGCCAGAAGTCGCCCTATAGATTAAAGGGACTCCCCCCCAACTCCAAAGGCGTTTGTGTAACATAGCAAATTCTTGATCAGAATCACCTTCTGAAGCACTAAAAATAAAAGCTTGAGGGGTAAGCCGTCCATTTTGTTCAGATTCAAATAAAACAGCTTTTGCACCAAATAACTGAGCCTTTTCCATTACGGAAACAACTTCAGGAGGATGATCAACAGGAGTATACGAATCTACATAAACCAAACCTTCTACAATGGGTGGTTCTCTATTTGTGCTAAATTGAAAAAGCCAATCAGTGTTGTTATCAGAAATAGAGCTATCAGTAGTCATTTTTTACGCTTTTCCTTTGATAGTTCAAATCCCTCTTTTAACAAGGCGAGCATAGTCATTCCTTGTTCAACTGCAAATAATTTAAATTCTCTTTTTTCTTCTGGACTAACCTTAAAATTTAATGAGCTTTCAGTTTTTGCAGATAGTTTTTTCCCCTCTTTATGAGGTTGATTTTGAATTTTAGACATACAACCTCCTGACTAAAAAGATGAAATAAAATTTTATCAAAAACAGTAACATATTTCGATTATGATGTAAATACAGAAATACAGAAATACAGAAATACAGAAATACAGAAATACAGAAATACAGAAATACAGAAATACAGAAATACAGAAATACAGAAA